>CAZWWJ010000001.1:0-15468 GCA_964637495.1 uncultured Candidatus Peribacteria bacterium
AGTTTCATTATTTATTAGATACAACTCCTGCACATTTTCATTATCGGGTATTGCATTAGGGCCTTCACCTATATCTGTATCATCATCATCTCCTACTACTCATCAGGATCAGCTTATATCTTCTCATACATCCAAGAAATTATTTTCATATTGTCAATAAGATTGAGGAGATTCTTCTAAAGTATTATTAGGATCATCATCAAAACATCAAAGTCAGACATCTACATCTGAATCTTCCACTATGTAATTTCATCAATCATCAAAATCTGGTGTTCAATTCAAATCATCATCTGGATTATCAACTACATCATCTTCACTACTACAAAAATACTCTTCCCACTTCCAGTCACTTGGATAATTTACATTATCATTCCAATGAGCATTTCCATAAGTTGTAAAATCCTGACAATATCAATCTTCAACTCAGTTATCATCCCCAGTCCAAGTAAAATCATCACCATCTACTGCTCAATCTCAAGAACAGCCAACTATTTTTCTATTGAAATACTCTTCGTAATCTATCTCAAAATCTGACATCAAAACATTCAATCTCTCCAACATAAAATAACTACTTTCAGTAAGAGATTGTCTGGCTTCTGCATCCACTCTTGTTTCTATCATTCTTGTATAAATACTTATTGCTACTACAAATATTGAAGATGTTATTACTGCTACTACTATAACTTCAATTAATGTAAAAGCCCTATTTTTTTTTATCATTAAGTTACTTTTTTAAAGATACAAATAATCAATTATTCATTCTTTGATTCTAAGCATTAAGAACTTTTCTTCTCACTGTATTCATTCTTCAAGGAATTCATCTATTCTATCCAAAGCCACTTCCAAACTATCAATAAACACTTCTTCATTTTCATATTCTTCTTCCAAAGAATCCAGAACATTTGTTATCAAACTTTTAATATTAGGATAATTTATATTATACCTTAATAAACCTTCATCTCTTATAACCAAATCAATTCTGTCATATTCTAACTGATAATAATCCTCTTCCAAATTATTTTTTATTTGAACATCCACAACTCACTCACTTCTAAATTCTTCTATATCTTCTATTAATTTATCAATTTTTTCAAGTTTTTCAGAATTATTTTCTATTTCTTCAATATCTGACATCTTGTCTTCTATCTTTATATACCTTTCAGATTCTTGAGAAGTTTTGTACCTTATTAGATCTAATTCTTTCTCCAAGAAGTTCTCCAATTGAGTTAAATATTTTTCTTCTTTTTCTTTATAAAAGTTTTCCACTCTTGAAGTTAAAGATTCTTCAAGTTCTTCTCAGTCCTGAGCATAATCAAATTCATCTTTCTTCTCCTCTATAGAATTCATATTTTTTTCTATCAAATTTTCTATTTCTTCATAATCACCTATATTTTTTACAGCTTCATAATCAGGATTTTCTTCTCCTATACCATATACTTGTCTAATGTTTTCTACTTCTTCTTTTATTTGATTATACTCTTCTCTTGAGTAAAATCATTCCAAAATCTCTTCAAATTCTTCATTAAAATCACTTTCGTATCTTAGAATTAATGTTTCCTTTCTGTCCTTAATATCATCCTTGGCGTTTGGTTTCAGATTTACATATCTTTGATAATAATTTTCAGCCTTAACTTCTAAAGCTTTTTCCATAGAATTTATTGTTTCTTTCTCTACTCCTTCAAGAAACTCATGTACAGTTCAAGAACTTCAAAGATAAACTTCATTCACCTTGTCTATTTCAGAATTTAACTGCTCAAATTCATTTATAATCTCTTCTATGTATGATAAATTTTGGTTAATTTCTTCTATTACAGATTCTTTTTCTTCTACCAAAGATTCAAATTCATCTTCAAAATCTTCCAGTCTATTATTATACTTGTTTCAAAATTCATTTATATCACCAGAAAAAATCTCACTTTCTGTTTCTACTAAATATTCTATATCATCCAACTCATCATCATATTCTTCTTGAGAAATTCTTTCGAACTCAAAACTTCTGTTCAATCATCTTATCTGACTTCTAATATCAGAGTAACCTTCCAGAATATCTTCTTCTATATCCAAAAAATCATCAATATAATCTTCTCTTATCAGAGTTATATCAATTTCTCATAAATTATTCAAAATTAAATACTCTTCATTTCATTCCAAATCATTTTTGAGGGAGTTGTATTCTTCCTCTATTTCAGATTTTGTTTCTTCAAGATTTTCTATCATTTCTGATTCTATATTATTTACTTCATCTTGATTTATTGCATAAGAAGATAAAGGTAACAAAGATAACAACATCACATACAAAATTTTTCTTATCATTTTTTCAGAATTACATAAATAAATATTAACTAATTATTAATTTTTTTTTGAATAATTTCAAGTTGATTTATTTTTTTATTTGATTATTATATAGTTGTTATAATCTTGTTAATTTACATATTAAAAATAATATTTATAATTATGATAATACCTACAGTAATAGAAAAAACCAATACATGAGAAAGAGCATACGATATATACTCAAGACTTCTAGAAGACAGAATTGTTTTTTTGTGAACAAAAGTTGATTCTGCAATAGCAAACTCTCTAATTGCTCAGCTTTTGTTTCTAGAAAAGCAAGATCCGGACAAAGACATTATAATGTACATAAACTCTCCTGGAGGTTCAGTTACTGCAGGACTTGCAATATATGATACCATGCAGTATGTTAAGTGCAACGTAGCAACTGTTTGTCTATGAATGGCTGCAAGCATGGGATCATTATTACTAAGCTCAGGATCAAAATGAAAAAGGTTTGTTTTACCAAATTCAGAGGTGATGATTCACCAACCCTTAGGGTGAGTAGAATGACAGGCAACTGATATACAAATACACGCAGATCACATACTAAAAACCAAATCAAAGCTTAACAGGATACTTGCAAGAAATACATGACAGAACATTAAAAAAATAGAAAAAGATGTAGAAAGAGATAATTTTATGGATGCAAAAGAAGCTATGAATTATGGAATTGCAGATGAGATAATAAACTCAAAAGATTATATTCCTAGTAAATAAGTTTTTTATATTTTAAAAACACCAAAATGAATATATGAACATGGATAGTGCTTTGAATAATTGCACTTATGATAATTTACACTATTATGGCTTACAACAAGCTTGTTAGACTCAGAAATAACAGAGAAAACAGCTTTGCCGATATTGATACTCAATTGCAAATGAGGGCAGATCTAATTCCAAATCTAATGAATTCAGTACAGTGATATATGGACCACGAAAAAGAAACTTTACAAAAAGTAACCGAAGCAAGAACTGCTTTTCTGAATTCCTCCACTACTGATGAAAAAGTACAGTCAGGCAATATGATGCAAGATGCATTAAAATCTTTATTTGCTGTTAGTGAAAATTATCCAGATCTAAAAGCAAGCCAAAACTTCCAACAACTTCAGGATGAACTATCTGACATAGAAAACAAGTTAGCTGCAGCAAGAAGATATTTCAACTCTGCAACCAAAGAACTTAATACTTATGTAGAAATGTTTCCTTACAATGTTATAGCAAATATGTTTGGGTTCTGAAAATGAGAATACTTTGAAGTTGAAAACAGAGAAGAGATGCAACAACCACCTGAAGTAAGCTTTAATCAATAGAAATTTATTTTTTTTCTTGATAATTAATTAATGTATGCTGGAATACAATCAAGTATATGGTCCAATAGATTTAGAACTACTCTTTTGGTGATATTTTTTCCTATTATTTTGGTAATTGCGATTTACCTGGTTTTTGTAATTATTTGAGACTCCACTCCCTTAGAATCTACCATTAATACCTTCATTATATTAGGACCTATTCTTTTGATTTGGTTAATTATAAGTTTCATTTTCCACAAACAACTTCTTTTCAAGTTCTCTGGAGCCAAAGAAGTCACAAGGAAATCAGACCCTGAAATATACAACATAGTTGAAAACTTATGTATCTCAAGAGGACTTACAACACCTAATATTTGAATTATTGAAGATCAATGAATGAATGCATTTGCAGTGTGATGGAATCCTGAACATTCGTGGATTGTTTTTACAAGGTGACTTATTCAAAAACTTAATAAAAACGAAATCGAAGCAGTAGCAGCACATGAATTAACTCATATAATGAATAAAGATAATTTATTAATGACTGTTATTGTAATTTTTATTTGAGCAATTTCTACTATTTGATATATTCTATTCAGAAGCCTAATATTTACTAATGCCGGTGGCGGTAGAGATGGAAGAGCCAAATTAATATTATTCTTAATATGACTGGTTCTTATTATTCTTTGAAGTATAATTTATCCAATAATGAAATTTGCAGTTTCCAGAAAAAGAGAATACTTAGCTGATGCCTGAGCAGTAGAGCTAACAAAAGATAAAAACTCTATGATAAATGCTTTACAAAAAATTGCCTGAAAACCTCAGGTAAATTCATTAGAAGATGACAATATAGCCAATATGTGTATAGAAGACCCAGTTCAATCACAAAAAATTTCAGGTATCAAAAAATCACTGCACAAACTTTTTTCTACTCACCCTCCTATAGAAGACAGAATTAAAGCATTAGAAAGTTATTAATTTCATTTATTTTTATCTTCCTCTTTTAGTGTTGTTAAAAATACTATTGCGTCTATATACTTCAAAATCATCAATCCAGCTCATCTTATTATAAGCATTACCAAAAATGCAACTAATACATTCGTAAGCTCAAACTCCTCAAGAGCTATTAAATTAAGAGTATAAAAGAAAAAATAACCAATAATAGCTAAATCAAATGCTATCATATATAAAGGTTTACCAGATATAGCTCTTAATACTTTTATATACTCCCAGGCAAAATTAACATTTTTTAGCTTTTTTTTATATTCAGACACTACTTTATTTCAGGGATACATTGTCTCTCAATAATTTACCAGATTCCTACATCTTATTAACTCTCATGACTCCCAAGAATTTATAATTAAGTCTTCTAACTTGGTTTCTAAAGTATCTTTTTCAATATTTTGCATTGTAAATTAATTAATTAATAAACAGAATAATTACTTTTGTAATATAACTATTCATTATTATTTTCATCTTTTGACGTTACTTCGTCTTGTTTATTATCACCCTCAGAAGATGTTCTTGTATTCTTAATTGCATTTTTTATTTGCTCTTCCAGATTGTTTCTTATATTTTCATCTTCTTCAAGCAAAGTTAACAATTTTTCTTTTCATTGTACTTTTTGGTCATTAACTGAATAAAATGCTCCTGATCTGGAAATAAATCCAAAATGCAACCCTGCATCTACAAGATCAGATAATCTATCTATTCACCTGTCAAATTTTACTATTGTTTCAATATTTTTGAAAGGTGGTGCAATTTTGTTTTTCACAACCTTTACCTTTGCTTTATACCCTATTTGTTCCTTGTTCTCTTCTATTTTTTCACCTCTTCTTATCTCTATTCTTTGAGACCCAAAAAACTTCAATGCATTACCTCAGGATGTTGTTTCAGGATTACCAAACATTATTCATATTTTACTTCTTATCTGATTAATGAATATCACTGTAGTTCAGGTTTTAGAAAGAATTCAAGCAAGTTTTCTCAATCCCTGGGACATAAGTCTTGCCTGCAATCAAACATGAGAATCACCCATATCTCATTCCACTTCTGTTTTTGGAACCAAAGCAGAAACTGAATCAATTACTATTAATTTAACAACTCAAGTTTGTGCTAATTCCTGAGCTATTTGTAGAGCCTGTTCCCCATAATCTGGCTGTGACAAAATCAAATTATCTGTATCCACACCAAGTTTTCTGGAATATTCAGGGTCCAAAGCATGCTCTGCATCAATAAAAGCTGCTATATCATCATTTTGTTGAACTTCAGATATTGCATGAAGTGCTAGTGTTGTTTTTCAACTACTTTCTGGTCCATATATCTCTACAACTCTACCTTCAGGATACCCTCAACCAAGTATTGTATCAAGCATATATGAACCACTAGAAAATGTTTTCACATTTCAGTAATCTACATTATCACCAAGCCTCATAACTGCTCATTTTCAGAATTCTTTTTCTATATTTTTGAAAGCTTCGTTAAGTATTTGCTGTTTATCTGTATTTGCCATTTTATTATTTTTTATTATCATCTAAATTACTTTTCTTTATATTCAGATTGGTCCTTATGTGCAAGAGGATTATATACCTTAAAAAGCAAAGATATTATATCAACCAACCCAAGCCTTTCACAAAACACTCCCATTCCCTGTAATGCGTTCATAACTTGATTACATCTTGCATCAAGATTATTTCTGTTCTTTATTAAAGTTCTATACCTTGCAACTATTTTTTCCGGTGTTTCTTTATTATCCAAAGCATCAAGAAATTTTCTCCACCATGGCTTAGAAATATTTTCAGTTTCATCTCAGTCTTGATAATAAGGAACAACTATATAAAATTCTTTTGTATAAATAAGTCACTGCCTTGCATTTATATCTTCCAAAAAATTAACATACTGTTGACCTTGTCGTTTCAAAACATCATTTTTCAAACTATTCACCTTTGCATCCATGTACTTTATATAATCAGTTAAGTCAAGATATGTATTACGAATTAGTATCTGAACAGGGAATTCCAGTCAATTAAGAAATTTTTTATACTGTTCAACAACTATTTCCTGCTCCTCAGAATTTTTAAGGTCAAGATTTAATCAAAATACTCTAATAATTCATCTTAAACCTCAATCTTTTAAAATAAGGGTATTTCACCTTATCTCTGAAATATCTAACATATTCTCAGTATTAATCATACTATCTGACTTTCATTTATTTATCTTATTTTTTTCTGTATCATTGGATGCCATAAAAAATATTAAACTATTAAATTTTTATGTTACCTCACCTGTTGCCGTACTAACTTTCACCTCGTCTCACTGCTCTATATGTAAAGGAACCATTACTTGCATTCACGTTTCCAATGTAGCAGGCTTCCTTCCTGCAGATGCTCTATCTCATTTTACTCACTCTACTGTTTCTTTTACTACATAAGTTATTGATTGAGGAAGAATAACTCCTATAACCTTTCACTCATATACCATCATATACACATCTAGGTTTTCCTTTAAAAAAGGAACAATATCTTCTACTGTATCATAAGGAATAGCATGTATTTCTGCATTATCATTTTCCATAAAATAATAGTTTTCTCCATCACTATAAAGGTAAGTAGCTGCTTTTGTTATAACTTCTGCTTTTTCGAGAGTGGTTCAGGATTTGTAAGTAAAAGAGTTTGTAGCTCAAGTAATTATGTTTTTTACTTTATAAGTATTGTTTGCTGACCCTCTTCAAGTATGAGAATGAGTTATTTCCATAACTCTAAAAAGCTCACCATCTATTTTCAAAACAGTTCATTTTTTAACATCTGAAGTTGTTATCTTCATAATTTATTTTTAAGTTATAAATAACCTTACAAAAACATACTTGTTAATATGTTTATTATTGCATAAGAAAAAATTATCACCAACACTCAAATTATTGCATTTTTCACTGGCTCTCAACCCTGAGAAGCATTTCATGTAAAAACTCACATTGCATATATATACCCTGCATATATAATCATTCAAGCTCAAATTACAAGTCAAATTTGAGAAAGAAAATGTACAGAATATGCTGCAAATTCAATCAAAGTATCCCAGTTCATAATTCAGGAAGCTAATTGTTCTCATAGTGTAAGATCTTCTGCTTCTTCTCCATAAGTTTCCCGCACTTCTCATCATTCTTCTCATACTTCTTCTGAAGCCTCTTGTACTGTTTCATCATCAGCCTCTGGCATAAGGAAAAAACCTCATTCTTCATCAGCATTTACTACACCTAATGGCAAATTTATCAATAAAGTTAACGCAACAATTAATAATTTCATTTCCGTTTTATTTAAAAATAAACCAAAAATCCTCTTTTGGTTTATATTATAAAAATTAAAACTAAAACTGCAAGCTTATTTTTAAGTTTTATTTATAGCAAATGTATAAGCCAAAGGTGCTGCCAAAAATATTGATGAAAATGTACCTGCAAGAACTCAGATAAACAAAGTAAATGCAAACAACTGAATCATAGTACTTCAGAAAACAAACATTGCTAATAAAACAAGTATTGTTGAAAATGAAGTTGCCAAAGACCTTCTCATAGTTTGCCATACACTTTTTTCAAACAATTGAAGATAATTTACATTACCCTCTTCAAGATTATTTTTATTAAAACTTATGTTTTCTCTTATTCTGTCCAAAATAACTATTGTGTCATTAATACTATAACCCATTATCGTTAAAACTGCTACCACAAAAATCAAATCTACCTGAATTGCTTCATTAACATTCATAAAAATTCAATATGCACCCGCTGGGATCAAAACATCAAAAGCCAAAGTAAACATTACTATTCCTGCAAGAATTCAAGGGGAAAGGAAGTGTCTTATTCAGGAAAATGCAAAAAGCATATAAACTGCCATAAAAATCAATCCAAATCACAAAGCTGTGATTGCACTTCTTTTCATCCAGTCTCAAATACTTGGACCTATTATTGCAACTTCAAGAATATCATCTTCATCTACTATAAATCATTCATCTAATAAGAAACTACGAGATATATCTGAAACCAAATCAACTTCTTCATCTCACTCAAACTCTATTCTAAGAAGTAAACTTGGATATCAATCTTTCTCTCATATAGAAACACTTGCATCTTCAAAACCTTCTCTTTGTAGTTGTTCTTCTAATCCTGAAATCACTTCATCTTCAGATTCTTCAAGATCAGAATCTACAGTAATTTCCATACCTCAGGTAAACTCTATTGATGGCCTAAGGTTAAAGATAAAAAGTAAAACACCTATTACCATTAAAATAGCAGCTGCAGGTAGCCATAAGAAATATCTTTTAATTATATCAAATTTAGGTTCCATATTTTATTATAATAAAAATAAATTACTCCATACTTTTTTGGTAAGCATCTTTAGCTGCCTCTTCCTGAGCAGTTTTTTTATTTGGTCAGTATCCTGTTCCAAGCAAACAGGAATCAAGATAAACATTACACTTGTAAGTAACAACATTATTTTTGCCATCTACTTCATACTCTATATCCTCATATACTGGAATACTTTTATAATTCTTCTGAGTATACTCCTGTAAACTACTTTTATAACTTTTCACACTTATATCTTCCATTGAGTTTACTTTGGAGTATATATATTTTTTGATAAAATTTTCAACCTCTTGTATTCCAAAATCCATATATATATATCATATCAAAGATTCCATAGCATCTGCAAGGATTGAGCTTTTTCATCTTCATCAGGTTTTTTCTTCTCAATGCCCAAGAAAAAGCATATCTCCAAGTTTTATTTCTTTGGCTGCTTTTGCAAGATTTTCTTCTCTTACCAAAGCTATCTTATATAGAGTAAGCTTTGATTCTTCTTCTTCACTAAAATCAAGATAAAGATATTTAGCAACCACAAATCCAAGTATTGCATCACCTAAGAATTCTAGTCTTTCATTATCAGGAACTTCATAAGGATAGTCTGCAGAATATGACTTGTGAATAAAACACTGAAGCATCAGTCAAGAATCACTTACTTTTTCTTTTGGTAACTCCAAACTCTCCAGATAATCCATAATTTTTTCTTTTCTTGCTTCCACTTTTCTTGGGAACATTTAAGTTATAAGTAAACGACTAAATTATTATTTTCTGAGCTATCCCGTTAATAAGACGATAACTTCACTCATCTCAATATCTTTTTGCAAGTTCTATCATTTCATTTATTATTACATTTCTTGGCGTTCAAATTACATTAAACTCTATATATCAAAGCAAAAAAATAACTCTGTCTACAAGATCCATATCCTTGTAATCAAAAGTTTTTGTATATTCATCAACCTCTTTCTCTACCTTGTTTTTGTAATTATCATAACTTTGCACTACATTTTTAACATACTCAAATTCCACATCTTTTTGTCAAAAAAAATTTTTGATTATATAATCCACGTCTTCCTCAAAATTTGAAATATCATAAAAACTAGCAAAAGAATTCTTAATTGATTTCCTTGCTTCCTCTGTAATAGGATGCCAGTTAACTATTTTATCAACTTTTAATATCTCCTCAAAAATTATATCTTTATTAGAAAGGTACCAGGTAAAGTACTTCTGGTACAAGTAAACAAATGCAACCTTTCTTGAAAGAATTCTTTTTTTTTTATCCATTAATTACTCTTCCTTAATTAAACTTATGTTTCTATAATTTCTTCTTTGGATTTTGATTTTACTTGCATAACCTGCTTACCTGCATAAAAACCACAACTTGTACATACTCTGTGAGCCAACTTTGTTTCTCCACAGTTATCACATTTTACATAAGTTGCCTTTTTGGAAAGTTTTTTCAAAATTTTTGATTGCCAGCTTGCATGTCTTAATTTCTTTTTGGTTATTGATGTTTTTTTCTTTGGTACTGCCATTATATATTCGTTTTAATTTAAATAAAAAACTCTTAAGATTTAATTTTAGTTTCACATACTTCAAAACTGGGGAAAACTATCCCTCAACTACATCAACTACTGTTCTAAGATATTTTCTGCCATCAAATCTTTTAAACTTTTTCTTTCTGAACTGTACTACTCAATCAATGTTTGCATGTATTGTAAAATCTTTTCATTTGTATACATTCACTCATGGTTTATACTTATCTCACTTTTGTCTAAGTATTACATTACCTGCTTTAGTTTTTTGTCATCCAAATAATTTGACTCCTCTATACTTTGGATTCGAGTCTCTTAAGTTCTTTGTACTACCAGCTGCTTTTTTCTGAGCCATTGATAAATTAAATTAAAAAATAAATTTTTTTGTAAAGCTTTTCTAATATAATGATATAATTTATTTTTTCAACCTTAGATAAGTTTTTTTGTGAAAAAACATTATTTTTTACATACAAAACCTATACAAGGTAAGATGATTAAAACACATTATATAATTCCTGATTAGATTAGATTGTCTTTTATTACGAGATCAGGCATTTAAAGATAATTTAAAGGTAATTTAATTTATAATCTCATTCCTTATATTTTCCACATACTCTGCAAGATATGATATATTATGCAAAGTTAATAATATTGGCCCAAGCATTTCTTTTTCTTTAAAAAGATGACGAAGATAAGCCCTAGAAAAATTCCTGCAGGTATAACATTTACAATTCTTATCCAAAAAATCCATACTATACTTATTTTCTGATTTAAGAATTTTTATATTTCACTCGGAAGAAAAAGCAAAACCATGCCTTGCAAGTCTTGTTGGAAGAACACAATCAAACATATCCATACCAAGATATATTGTATTATAAATATCTTCAGGAGTTCATACTCACATAAGATACCTTGGCTTATTCTCTGGAAGTTCCTTCCCCACCCAATCTGTTACCTGATACATTTCTTCCCTTGTTTCTCAGACACTCACTCCTCAAACTGCTATTCAATCCCAGGCATATTGACTTAGATATTCTACTGATTCTTTTCTCAAATCTTCATACAATCATCCTTGTACTATAGGAAACAAAACTCAATTGGACTCCTGATATTTTTTTTCAAAATACTCAAAAGACTTGTCAGCCCAATAATGAGTTAGATCCATTTGTTTTTTTATATCTTCTTTGTTTGATCTGTTTACAGGTGAACAAACATCCAATACCATCATTATATCAGATCAAAAATTCATTTGTATATCTACTACTTTTTCTGGAGAAAAAAAATGCTTACTACCATCTCTTGGGGAAGCAAATTCTACTCAGTTATTTTGTAAGTTTACAAGAGAGTTTCAGGATTTATTCTTACTACCAAGTCACAAAGAAAAAACCTGAAATCAACCACTATCTGTTAAAATCAATCCATCCCAGTTCTGAAAATTATGCAATCATCAGACATCTCTGATAAACTCATCTCAAGGTGAAAGATACAAATGAAATGTATTAGCAAGAATCATTCATACTTCTACATCAGCTCCAGTAAACTCTCATTTATTCAAAAGATCTAGTATCATTCATTTAATAGTTGCTTTTGTACCTACAGGCATAAAAACAGGAGTTTTGATAGTTTTTCAATTCAAATGTATTTTTCCTGCTCTTGCATTACCTTTTTTGGCTACAATTTCAAAATCAAGCTTTCACATAAAAGTTTTTATAAAATAAAATATGCAATTTATTATAAAAAACCTTCCTAAAATTTCAAGCAAGGATGACTCTAATTTGGTTTGAAAAAAGATATAAAATATTTATAAATTGTAATAATTTATATTTACAAAATAATCTACCCCAAATATGAGATTACTATCTTATTTATTAATTCTTATTTTTGTTTTCTTATGATTAAGCTTTTGACATATTTCAGAAAAAAACTCTAGTTACACAGAAATAGTACAGCAGAACACTGAAAATAATGAAGAACAAAATGATAATTGAGAAGAGAATGAAAATGAGGAAGAAGAAAATGGTGAAGATGAGATAGAAGAATGAGAAGAAGATGATGATGAGGAGGAGGAAGAAAATGATGTTGAATGTATTGAAGACAAGTATGAACTAGAAGGAGTTTTTAACACAACCAAGTGAACAACTACTAACTATGAAGTGAAAGTGAGAGAATGAATAAGCATTTTTGAACCTGAAATAGTAAACTTCACTCTTTATGATGAAGAGCAGGAAGAGATTGCATCCCAAGAAACTGAAATATTCTCTTATAATTTTGAAGATACAGGAAGTTATTTGATTTCGGCTTATATTGAAGATGAAGACTGATGTGAATACATACTAGAAGAAGAAATTAATATATACAACAAAGTTTATCTTTATATATGAGATGATCTGGAAGAAGAATGATATTTTAACAGAGAAAATCTGGAAAACAATAACATATTTCTGAAAGAAATATCAATAGATCAGCAAACTTTTCTTGTAGAAGAAGATTTTTTTAATCTACTTTCAGAAGAAATTAATCACTTTGTAAATGCAGAAAAAATAATTATTAACAACAGAAATTTTTCTTCAATTTTAGAATTTATTGGAAGACTGTGAAATTTTTATGAACTAAACCTTGAAGAAAAAGATTTTTATCTAATAAGCTGAATAAGTACAAACTTTCTTGAAAGAACACTTGCTCAATACCTTGAAAGAATATGAATAACTCAAATATATGTAATTCAAAATAAGGATTTGTTAAGATTTATAAATGATATTTCTATTGAAGAAGAATTTGATAAAAGAAAAGAATATATAGACACCTTTTCTCTGGAATTTGAAAGTTTACAAAATCAATACTTTTTATCATATATTACAAATGTACTTATTTATTATGGGATGCCTATCAATCTTCTTTGAATTATGCTTACCATATCAATTGCTGCATTAATAACAAGTATTTTCAGACAAATTATATGATTTTCTGTATTTTGAGTTTTTTATCCAATTATGTTTGCAGTATCTGTATTAATTCTTGGCCTTACTCTTACTTTTGCTTTTTTGTTTATTGCATTTATTTCTACTCTTCTTGTAAAACTATTCATTAAAAAAATTCACCTTCTCTCAAGTGCCAGAGTATCTCTTCTTATAATTGTTTACTTTATTATAACATTCCTTGTATTTTGGGCAGATAAAGCCATCTGAACAGAATTTATAGACTATACTGTATTCTCTAACAGTTTCATAATCTTCCCAATTATTTTTATTATTATAATAACCGATAAAATTCTTAGTGATAATTTTTCTATCTTTAGCCTGTGATGGATTGTTTCATTAATTGAGTTTTTATTTGTATCTTTTGTAATTTACCTTGTTATAAACTACCCTACATTTCAGTTTTTTATGCTTTCTTACCCTGATGTGCTTTTCCTTGTTCTTATTGCAAATATACTAGTAGGAAGATTTACATGACTTCAGTTACTTGAATATCTTCGCTTTATGCCTCTAATGAAAAACAAAGACTCTGAAGAATAACAATTCCTTAATTATCAAAAACAACATCTATTAATTTTGTCCTGATTTCCTCTATGAAATCATTATCTTGAGAATAATAAATTGCTTTCATATAACTTTCCTTAGCATTTTCCATTTCCTCTTCTTCAACATACAAATCACCAAGGGATTTATAAATATAGTCTCTTGGATACCTGTCAGCAATATATTCTAGAAACCTTTTTGCAATATTTTTATCTCCCCTTGCTACATGAAACCCCGCTCTTCAGTATCTGCATATAAAATTATCATCATTCTCCATATCCTGATAACAAGATCTTATATACTCAGCAACCAAACTTATATTTTCCTCAAATAAGGTAAATTCTTCATTTTCTTCCCAAGGCTCAAAAAAGAATAAATCAAAAAAAGTATAATAATCATATTCTGTAAGAGGTCTATAATCCAAAACATCAACAAACTGACTTAACAAATTTTCTATATCTCAGAGATTGTGATAAGCAAGAAGTTTATATCTTTGGGAGTCTTTGAGATATTCAGAATTTTCCACTCTATCCAGAAATGTAATAGCTCTTGGATAATCTTCTTGCCAGAAAAAAGATACTCAAACAAAGAAATTATACATAGAACTATTTTCCATGTCTATATCCAAAAGATGCCTAAAATAAGTATTAGCTGTCTGGTATTCTCACATAACAAAACTTGCATACCCAGCAACCTGATTGGCTAGTATGTAATCAGAATCTAATTCCAAAACATCTGAAGAAACTGCTCTTGCAACTCTGTAAAAATCATGTTGCAAAAGAATAAATGCTATAAGCTGAGTTTCATAATAATCCGGAACATCTTTAAATCTGTCTGCTTCATCTCTTACCTGCTGTATATCATTTAGAAAATCACCATATTCACTCTCAACTTCTATTTCTTCTATTGTTGCAAAAAACTGTTCTTTATTTCATTCTACTATTTCAAGAAGAGACTGATAAAAATTGTACTGATCTGAAGTTATCTTATCTTCCATATAAAATTCACTTAATATTTCTGTTAATTTTTCTATATTTGAGGAAGTAAATTCTATTCAATTAAAAAATATATAGAAAACTTTCTCTTCAGAAAATTCCTCCAACAAAGGATCCTTTTCATAAGCTTTTTCAAGATATTCCAGAGCAGAGGTATAATCATAAACATTTACATAGCTTTCTATCAAAAGATTCAGTATTTTTTCACTTCAGTCTTCCTGATAAATCTCCTCCAAAAAGCTTAATACATTTTTATCATAAAAAGTATCTCACTCCAGAAATTCTTGAATTTCCTGAATTGTTAGATTATGCTCTTCTTCTATTTCTATTTCATCAAAAGTTTCTTGTACTTCCTCACCTACTTCTTCTTCTATTATTTCTTCCTGATCTTCTCAGTTTGTTTCTTCGTCTTCTTGCAAATCATTTTCAATATTATTAGCTTCTTCATCT
>CAZWWJ010000001.1:15568-52878 GCA_964637495.1 uncultured Candidatus Peribacteria bacterium
GTTTGTTTCTTCGTCTTCTTGCAAATCATTTTCAATATTATTAGCTTCTTCATCTACATCTTCTTCTTCATTTTCTGATATTTCCTCATCTTCATTGTTTCCCTCAGCTTCTTCATTTTCTGATATTTCCCCATCTTCATTGTTTCCCTCAGATTCTTCATATATCTGCTCATCCACATCATCTGAAAATTCCTGCTTAATAGAATCCAATTCATCCTGATACTCTTCTTCCAATTTTTCTCTGTATTCTTGTTCTTCTTGCTTTGCAGTCTCTTGAGCTTCATAGTACATATAATAAGTTACACCACTTCCAACAATCAAAACAGCAACTACAAAATAAAAAAAATTTTTCAGCATTTTTGTTGTTTAAAATTAAAATTTTTTATAGTAACTTAATATTCCTGCTACTCATATCATAGCAGCATTATCAGTTGAATAAATATTTTTTACAGGAACTATAAATTCTTTTCCCGTATTTTTGTTAACATAATCTACTAAATTTTTATTACAAGAAACCCCACCAGCTATTCATATTGTATTTGCTTCATAAACTTCAGAAGCTTTTATAAGTTTTTTTCAAAGTATTTCAACTATACATTCCTGAGCCTCAAAACATATATTACACACATCCTGCTCACTCAAACCAGAACTATTATCAATTATCCTTTTAACTCCTGCTTTTATTCACGAAAAACTAAAGTTAAAATCACCCGAATCCAAATAAGCTCTTTTCAAATAAAACCTTGAGTCATTTACTCATACAGAAGCTTTTTCTCATACCCAAGCCCCTCAGGGATAAGGTCCACCAAGCATCTTTGAGATTTTGTCAAAACATTCTCCCGCAGCATCATCTATTGTTCTTCAAAGTCTTTCTATAGAAAAACCGTTCTTATTATAATCTACATAATAAATATCATTGTGTCC
Organism: uncultured Candidatus Peribacteria bacterium; assembly: GCA_964637495.1. Classification (GTDB taxonomy): domain Bacteria; phylum Patescibacteriota; class Gracilibacteria; order Absconditabacterales; family Absconditicoccaceae; genus CAZWWJ01. Next base: position 16,493 of record CAZWWJ010000001.1, read on the forward strand.
TCACGAGGCAGTTAAAACAATTATGGGAAAACTTGTTTCATCAACACTTCTTTCAAGAAAAAGAGAAAATATATGTCAGTTTATATGATTCACTTCAACAACTTCTTTTCAAAAATACTCTCCCAAAGAATAAGCTCATGTAATTCAAACTATCAAAGAACCGGGCAATCACGGAGTTGATGTTACACTTACAAAATCAACATCATTTATATCTTCTTTTCAAATGTTTTTCAGCAAGGCCTGAAATTTTTCATTATGTAGTCTTGAGGCAATTTCAGGAACTACTCCACCATATTCTTGATGATTTTTGATTTGTGAAAAACTTATTAATTTTTTTTCTCTAAAAAAACTTCAGTTACCTTCTATTATTCCTATTGAAGTGTCATCACAACTTGTTTCTATAGCCAAAGTTTTTACCAAACTATTAATTTTAATTTATAAAATATATCTTATCAAGTAAACTCTTCAAAAAAATCTGGCAGATTATATCTTAATATTCCTTCTCCAGTTACAAGATATAATATCGGATTTTCTCAGGAATCTACAAAAGCAGATTCTATATCCTGTTCATCTAAATTAAAATCTATTGTAAAAAAGTGTCTTAAATCATACTCCATTTCTCTTCAAGGTGTAGTTTTTTGAGGATTTTCAGAAACATAAGCAGTAAATGTTTGTTTTTCGTTATCAAACAAGTATACATAATCTGATCATTCATAAGTTAAAACATCTACTTCTTCACTATACTCACCTTCTGTCCCGGCTTCTCCAACTCTATCTATACTGCGTGCTTCAAGGTATCAAGTATCTGCGTTTCTGCGAAACTGAAAGATTTCTTTCCTTTCTTTTGACCAGGTCAGGAAACTGCCATCAATTGCTAAATTTGTTACTCCACCCTCTATTGCATTCTGATATTGATCTAAAGCATCAGGATCAATATCATATAAATTTTCTACTCAAAACTCAGTTTGACTACCTGGTTTATTTGAATACATAGATATTATAGAACCTTGTTGATTAACTTCCTCATTATCAATAAGTGTATAAATACGACTTTCTCAATATATATTTACATCTTTTATACCTGAATAGAATCCATCAGAGTCGGTTGTTACAGTTTCTATTCATCCGTTTGTTACATTAATTATGTCTCAATCCTCTGAAAAACAATATAATCAATCTCTTACTAAATTCAGACTACATCAATCCATAAACACTGGTAAATCATATTCTACAGTTGTACCTCTTGCTTCTTCGTTTACAATATTAAGCATAGCTCACTCATCACCACCTATCATTAATCAATCATCATAATAAACAGAAAGTATCTCTCAAATATTTTCAATTTCTTCTTCTTCAAACTCAAAGATTTTATTTCACGAAACATCATCTATTATCACCACATCAAATCAATCATAGTAAACTTCATCCAAAGTATGTCTTAATTCTTCAACATCATGAGACCATCTACCAAGATCCTCAAGAGCAGTTAATTTATTATCTATACTTTGATATTTTTGCTCTCTTTCAGGACCAGATTCCATATTACTTAATATACCAATCTCCTCTTCAATATCTTCGATATCATAATCTATTGTTACCTGCTCTCAGTCTACTTCTACAACTTCATTAGTTGATGAACCTATAAAAGAAGTTACCATCGTATAAAGAAGATAGAAAACAAACAAAAAACCTATAGTAACAGCTATTGGATACCTAAATCTAACAAGAAATTCTTTAACTCCTTGAGTATACTTTAACGAACTTAATATTTTTTCTTTAACATTCTGTTGATCAATAACTGTTTCAAATTCTACTGAATTCAATAATATAAAGAATATGTCATCTTCATTTATTCTTGAAGAAATATTTTCTTTAAAATTATTTATAAATCATTCAAGATCCTCTGATTCTTCAAAATACTCCTGTATTTCATCTTTTACAAAAATTTCGGTCAGATTAGTTCCAACACATAAGATTCTGTCATTGTTTTCAAGGTCTCACTCCAAAAAATCTGTAAATGTATCTATTTTATCTTCCTTTGAAAAATCATTATCCACAAGATAATTTAATTTTGAATTTCTAAATATCACTGTACTTACATCTCCTATCATTGAAGAAATATAAGTACCATTATAAAATATTTGTACCACTCATTTAATCTCAAATCTTTCTACATCCTTTATTTTTTCGGAAAAGGTAGAAAGTTTTGTATTCATTCATTGCAACTTCTCCTCAAATCCTGATTTTAGTTTTTTTACAGTAATTTCTTCCACAGGTGATACAAAATCTATTAATTCTGAAAAAAACTCATTAAATAGATCTTTCTGATACTCAAGGAACTTATCTGTATTTAACAATACTTCTCCCTGCAGGATAACTCATTCTCAAAAATCCCTGTAGACAGAAACTTTTTTTTCATCATCTACAGAAAAAAATTTGTGTTGTTGTAGTTTCATATTTTTTAAAATATAAAGAAATAAAAAGTCTAATCCTATTAATAACTAATTTTTAATTTTTTTCAACATAAAATAAGGCAAAAATAAACTATAGTAAACTTTTTTGAAATTCTTTTTTGGATTTGTAAGAAGTCTGTAAAACCATTCAAGTTTAGCTTTTCTTATCATATAAGGTGCTCTTTTTTCTGCTCATCCAAGAAAATCAAACAATCCTCATACTCAAAAAACCATAATATTATATTTTTTGATATTTTCCATATTTTCCAGTATCCGTATTTCCTGAAGAGGTGTACCAAGCCCTACAAGTAATATATTGTATCACGTAACACCCTCAAAAACAGAAAAATCAAACTCATTATATCAATCATAAGCTTTTTTGACTTTTATTCAATAATATTCTTCAAAATTTTTCTGAGCTTTTTTAATAATATCCTCTTTTGCTCAAAAAAACACCAGATTTAGATCTTTGCTTTTAAATTTTGATAAAAAGTAAGGGGTAAAATCCGTACCATTTAAATTATCTAATTTTTTTTTATACTGAGTTTTATAAAAAATCTGAAAAGCTATTCAATCAGGTAATATAACATCAGTATTTTCCAGAGATTTTGCATATTGTTTTTCTTTCTGGGTTTTTGAATCATTTGATCAAAACAAGTTTAAAAAAGGAATATTTGCAAAATACAAAAAATTAACAATTGCATATCCTTTTTCTTTATATATTTTATTAATAGTTTCTACAGCTTCTTTTTTATTACCACTGAAAACTTTATCAAGTACCATAAAAAAATTATTTATTCAAACTAATTATCCATAATAGAATCTATTTGATGAACAGCTGAAGAAGTATAAACTTCCTCGCCATCCTCATCAAATAAACTTATTCTTATATGATCCCCATCTCGTAGCAATGCATCATAATCTGCATAATGTGCAGGGCAAGAATAAACATTTGTTACTTCAAGATTAGGTTGGATTTCTGGAACAGATGGTATGTCTATATTATCGATTTGGCTTTCTGTTTCAAGATCAAAATCATACTCACAACCCTCACCTACACCATCTCACTCTGTATCAACCGGATCAGGGTTGTTTTCAAAAGGACACATATCATAAGTATCTGGAAATTTGTTTGCCATTTTATGCTGTTGTTTAAGTACTTCTTTGTCTAAATGCTCTTCAGAATATTCACAATTTTGAGGATCATCTACATTGTCAGGCTCTTCAGAAATAATACCAACAAAATTTTCCAAACCATCTCAGCTAATATCACTACTACATATATCTGGAATACCATCTCCACTAGTATCACACTGATACTGAGAAATATCTCACTCACATATACCTTCTCCTTCTATATTAACAGATGTTTTATTAATTATATCTTCTCAATCTTCTATAAAAATGTATGCTTTCACCTCATAACTTCAGGAAGAATTATAGCTCCAGGAAGTTGACATAGGATTTTCTTGAGCATCAGGTGCTTGATCAGTACCTTTTATGGTTACATTATTACCATCACCAAATTCTCGTCTTATTTTTTCTATATGTTCTTGTTCAAAACCTTCAGAGATAATCTCAAATTCTATTTCTTCTCATACAGTTTTAGTTTCATCAGCTTTTACTTCTAAACTAGAAGAAATATCTTTCATTGGATCTTTAGCATATATTGTAGCCAAAGACTCTAGATATGAATCTTCACCAAGATAACTTGTTTGCTTTATATATTTGCTTCACTCAGACTCATCAAACACAAATAAACGAGTTAAACTATCTGTAGACACTGCTGATGTTTCATCACTATTCCAAATTATTTCCTCAATATTATCAGGAGCAGGCAGTTCTCAATCAACAGAGACTTCCATTCCATCTCATAAATTAACTATATAATCTTCTACTTCTAAGTTTGAAATATTCTGAACTTCCTGATTAGTAACATTCAAAGACGAAGTTGCCTGAGCAACAGTATTTCAATTTATATCTTTAGCATCGGCATTGACCGTATAAACTCAATCCTCTTCTATAGTGTCTTGAAAACTTTGGTCAGGAGACAAAGTATCTGTGGAATATGCACTCCATTCAATTTCATTTATATTGCCATTATAACTAGGTTCACAATAAATCTCTACTTCTGCAGAATCTTCATAATCACAATCTATACCAAGATAAACATAACTATCTTTATCTACTGCTGAAATTACCTTACTTGCGGTTAGTGTTTTATTATAATAAGGAAAATGTGCAGTAGCTGTAACTGTATAAATTCATTCTTCTGTATAAGTATATACTATTTCTTCACCTTCCTGATAATCACCATTTCCAAAATCCCATTCTATATAAGAAGGATTACCTTCATATTCTGCCTCAAATTCTACCTGCAAATCCAAGTCTCAGGTAATTTTATCAGTATTTATATCAAGCGAAATATTTTCCTGCAATAATGTATTAGGACAGTTAGAAATATCACCTTCGGATGCTTCAGCAGGTATATCAACCTCACTATGATCATCAAAAGGACAAACTGCATCACTTTCATCCAGCACATCATAAGAAATATTTCACTGATAATTTATTATTCATTCAGGATGAGTATTTCCATCGCCAGAGATATCAGTAGAACAAACATCTCATACACCATCTCACGAAGTGTCTCTTTGAGATGGATTATATTCATAAGGACAGTTATCCAAATGATTTTTCACACCATCTCAGGAATAATCAAGCACAAACTCACTTCCTAGGTTGTTGTATATCCTACCAAAGGCAGTTATTGCTTCTTCTCAAGATATCAATTCTTCATAGTTATCTACTTGACCAAAAAAATTATTTTCTAGTTGTTCACTGAGTCACTCTTCTATACTTTCTGCTAAAATTAAAACATCCTCATAAGTTGCGTTATTATATCATCATATTCAATTGTTGTTGTTTATTTCTTCAACAATTTCATCCAGTACTCAGTCTTCAAAAGATCTAAGTACACAATTTTTTCTTAATTGATTGTTTTCTATCTGTTCAGATGTATCAGGATATTCTTCTGCAAAATCTTCCATTAGTCAGGATTTTGCATTTTCAAAGTCTTGAGGAGGAACTTTGCAGTTAAATCATTGAGATTTGTTTCCAAGTATAATTATTTCAAACCTTGAAATACTATCCTGGTTGGAAATATCTTCATAAGAATAACTTATATCATCCAAATCATTTTTAAAATTTTCATTAGCATTAACAAATGTTAACCCTAAAAAAACCAAAACCATAAGTAAAATTATTTTTTTCATATCTTTATATTTTTATTTTTGGTATAAATAAAACACCCTCTTTAAATTATATCCATTACACTCTGTTTGTCAAAAAATTTTATCATTGAAAAGAACCTAATTTTTATTATCATAAAAATATTTAATTGTATTTACAAAATAATGAAAGCTATAGAGGTAAATAATTTCTATAAATCTTTTGAAAAAAACAAAATAATTAATTGAATTGATTTTTTTGTTAACAAGGGTGAAATTTTTGCATATCTTGGCACCAACTGAAGTGGAAAAACCACCACTATAAGAAGCCTTTTGAATATTTACTCTCCGGATAGCTGAACTCTAAAAATCAACTGAAAAAATACAACTGAAATTGATACATCACAAATTGGATATCTACCGGAAGAAAGAGGTTTATATCTTGATATGACAGTTGCAGAAATTATGGAATACTTTGGCAGATTAAAAAAACTTTCAAAAAACAAAGCAAAACAAAACTGACTAAAATACCTTGAAAAAGTAGGTTTGGAAAACAAACGAAACCTAAACATCAAACAACTTTCTTCAGGTCAGCAACAAAAAATTCAGCTTTGAATATGTATAATCAATTCACCTGAAATTCTAATATTAGATGAGCCTTGGAAATGATTAGACCCTCTTAACAGAAAACTTTTTATAGACTTATTCTTAGAACTCAAAAAAATATGAACAACTATTCTTTTCTCATCTCATCAAATGGAAGATGTAGAAAAAGTTTGTGATAGTTTATTAATCTTAAAAGACTGAAAATCCAAAGCTTTCGGAAACATTCAGGATGTTAAAAAAAGTTTTGGAAAAAATACTATAAAATTATACTATCAGGGCGAACTACCAAAAGAAACAAACTTATTTGCAGCAAACATCGAATGAAATTATGCTGAAATAATACCCAAAAACAATTCCTGTAGTAACTCAATAATTGATTATCTTATCAATAATAACATCAAAATTCTTAATTTTGAATACTCTTATCCTAGTCTTAATGAAATTTTCATAAACATATTCAAAAACAATTAAAAAAATCTTTAAATTCACTAAAAAATAACTATAAAAAACTTAGTATTTAAATTATAAAACACAAAAATGTCTAATAACTACCCTGAAATGCCAAAGATTTGATTTGGTACCTGGCAAATCAAAGATGAAAATTGCATTCAAAGCGTACAAAATGCTCTTGAATTAGGATACAAACATATTGATACTGCCATAGCTTATTGAAATGAAGAAGAAGTATGAAAATGAATTAAAAACTCCAACATCCCAAGAGAAGAAATCTTCTTAACAACCAAAATATGGATGGATAGCTTAAAACATCAAGATGTAATAGATTCTGTAAACTGAAGTCTTGAGAGGCTCCAAACTAATTACCTTGATTTAATATTAATACACCGACCTTCCAACAATGTGCCCTTAAAAGAAACTCTGGAAGCTATGAAAGAACTACAAAACAAGCAAAAAGTAAGATATATTTGAGTAAGCAATTTTACTACAAAGCTTTTAAAGGATTGTATTGATATACTAGGAGAAAACTCTATCTATGCAAATCAAGTAGAGTATCATATTTTTCTGGATCAATCAAAACTTCTGAATTTCTGTAGAGAACATAATATAAAACTTGTAGCATATTCTCCTCTTGCTCACTGAAATCTTATCCAGAATGACAAAATTAAAGAAATTGCTGAAAAATATCAAAAAACTACATCACAAGTAGCTCTTAAATGGCTTATTCAACAAGAAAATGTTTATGCAATACCTAGATCTCAAAGTTATAATCACATAAAAGAAAACTTCCAGATATTTGATTTTGAATTAGATGAAACTGATTTTGAAAAATTGAATAATCTACCAAAAAACAAAAGAGTACTTAATCCTCCTTTTGCTCCTGAATGGGATTAATTTAAAAACTAAATAAATATTATGTTTGTGGTATTAGATTGAGTTGATGGATCCTGAAAAGCAACACAGACCCAACTTACTATAGAAAATCTAAAAAACAATTGATATAAAGCAGATAATATATCTTTTCCAAGTTATTGACACGAAACTGCAACATTTGTGGAAAAATTCCTCAACAAAGAATTTTGAGATCCTGAGACAATAGATCCTTTAATATCAAGTAGCTTTTATATTCTAGACAGATTCTGACAAAAACAAAAACTTTTAGAAAAAATAAATCAAAATGATTACCTTATTTCCGATAGATACAGTACAGCAAACTTTATTCACAGAGGAACCAAATACCTTCAAAATAATGATATAGAATGACTTGAATTTTTCTTTGATCGGTTAGAAGAATTTGAATTTCAAAGAGCTAAACTACCAAAACCAGATATTATAATATTTTTAAGCCTTGGAATAGAAAACATTCAAAATCTTATCAAAGAAAAAGTAAACCAGAATAGAAACTATATCAAAAATGGAGAATTAGATGAGGCAGAAAAAAATATTCAGCATCAAAAACTTTCTCTGGAAATTTGAAAAAATTATCTGCCCAAATACTTTGATAATTTCTATATAGTGGAATGTGAAGACAAACAATGAAATATACTTTCCAAAGAAGAAATTAACAGCAAAATTCTTAACTTAATAACATAAACAAAAAAGCCACCTTGAAGGTGACTTTCTTATAATGGTATAGTATCAACTGGTAAATTATCTAATAAAAATACATATTCTTCTTCATCATTATCATAAGTTATTCTTAACTCTCTTCTTTCATTCATTCAACCAAGTGTTCTGTTGATTATTATAACTACACTATCTTCTTCTAGTATTACTTCTTCTACATCTTCATTTCTCTCAAGATGATTTGTTTTAATATAGTCAGCTAACTTTTCTTCCAGATCTAAGCCATTAATGTTTTTTGGTATTACTCAATTCTTCATCATACTTGTACATACATCATCAATAGAAATATTTCACTTTGCTGTACTTTCAAATACATTAAGCAACCTTTTTCTTGTATCTGACACGACGACGGGTTCTGGATTTTCTCATTGTGAACTAAAATCACCCGAAATACCTTCTCTCATTGTTTATTATATTATTTACTAAATAAAATGCTATCTATATATAATCTTTTTTTTTCCTATGTCAACTTCTTTTTTTCCCATTCAAATAAGAAAAATTAAAAAAAACTTGATATTTTATAGTATTTGCTTAATAATATTAACTTGTTGAACCTCAAAATAAGATTGACTTTTATTGTAAAATTAATATATATAAATAAATTTACTATATAATTAAAACATTCTATGGTAGAAACAAAAGAAACTAGCTTTGATGAAAATACACACGAAAATGTAAGCGAAAAAAGTGCACTAATTGTCAAAATTTGATCAAAACCTATTCAGGAAATAGCCAATAAGCCTATAATTAGGAAAGAAAATAACTTATTAAAAGAAAAAGTTGCCAATTGTTTTTTGTATTATTTTTATTACTGTACTGATCAATTCTACAAAATTATAGCAAAATACTCCAAAGATTTTTCTAAACCAACTGTTAAAAGAATGGTTAGACACTTCCAGAAACAGTTTGTACAAGTCTTTCAGGACAATCCAAATATGGCAACAGCTATTGTAACATCCTGAGCTGTAAGACTTGGAAGAGATCGTCTGGGAGAACAAAAACCACCACAAGAAGCAGCATCAATTGGACAAACTCTTCTTGTAAAAGCATGGGACGAAGTACTTAAAAGAAAAAATGTATGACAATTTTTACTTGATAAAAATCTAGAAAAAAGCTATGAAGATTTTAAAGATAAAAATATAAAAAGAAGAATATTAAGATCATATTCTAAAACTGTAGAAAGTAATTTACAGGATGATGTGATTCCGGTTTTTAACTGGAATGACACACTAGATACAGAAGAACTTGATAAAGTTGACAAAGATATTATATCTGAAGAAAATAATGAACAATCTAATAAAGAAGATGATACAACACTTAAATTAGAAGACAATGACCAGGTAGCTTATTTTGTTACAGAAATTCTGAAAAATCTTTCTACTTTATCTTATGAACAACTAGAATCTTATAACAATATTAGAGTCATTTTCTTTACAACACCATTTACTAAAGAGAAACCTAATGGAGAACGTGAAATAGAACCATATTTATCATACAATGACATACAAAAAAAGATAGAAGAAGAATGTTGAGAAAAATCAGAAGATGGTACATGAGGTATGAAAGGCAAATTAGAAACTATTCAGGATATGCTAAATCAAAAATCAGATACTGATATAAGAGTTGTACTTGCAGATATTAGAACAAGTCTAACTGAAGCATTAGAAATGGCAGAAAACAAACAGTGAAACAAGTATGCAACAGTAATTACAAAATAATTTATCAATAAATGAAAAAATGAGTTTTTACCAAAGCAAAATATGGGAAACTATAAATAAAGAAATATACCAAAAACCTACATTTGATTTTTGTCTTTTTGACAGAAATTATTTTTGAGTTATCAAAAAAATCAAAAAAGGTTTTATTGAATTAAACTGGTACCAGATACTTGGAGTAGAACTACCAGAATCCTGGGAAAGCAGCTTAGAACAAGCAACTTATATCAAAGAAGAAATCAACAAATTAAAAAGAGATTTTGCAAAAAATTACTGAGATATATACTTTCAGATTGGATTTACAAATATTATTGACCAAAGATACACAAACAATACAAAAAACCAAGAAACAATAAATGAAATTAAAAATCTTAGACTCCAAAAACAAGAATATATGAAAAACACTTTCTGACTAATTCCATCTCCAAAAGAAAACATGCCAGTTGCAACTAATTACGTAGATCTTTCTCAAAGCCTTGATCAAATACGAAGTGATATCTCTAAAAACACGAAAGAAAAAATAAAAAAATGAAATAAAAAACTAAAATTCGAAGAAGCAAACTGAAAAGACATCAAAAACTTTTATGAACTTTGGTTTGATATTTTATCAGAAAAATGAATCTACATAATCCCTGAACAACAATACTTTGATCTAATTAACTATCTAAACAAAGAAAAACTTGGTAAACTATTTGTAGTAAAAGATGAAAACGATAAAATTGCTGCTGGAAGTATTTTTGCTTTCTATAAAGATACAGTAATTTATCTTTATGGAGCAACTCACAAAAATTTTGGGAATATATGAGCAGACCAAAAGCTAAAATTTGACACAATAAAATATGCAAAAGAAAAAGAATTCAAATATTTTGATTTCCGAGGAAGTTCACCAGTAGGATTCCCCAACCATCACCTACAAAATGTCACAAATTTCAAAAAAGGATTCAATGGTATATGGGAAGAATATCTTTGAAATTATGACCTTGTTTTCAACAAAAATCTTTATACTGTATACAAGTATCTAAGAACAAATTAATTAGCAAAATCTATATTATAATAAAAACTAAATGAAACAAACAATAGAAACTCAGGAAATAAATAATCATGAAAATGATTTCATAGCACTAAAATTAAGAGAAAACTTATTTAATTTTGATAATAGTTTTGATGAAAACACATGGTTTGAAATTTTTGATATTTTACAAAAAATAGAAAATAAAGAAATCAACATATCATCGGAAATGATACAACATCTAAAATTACTGTGAGTTAAATTCAGTACAAAAAATGAAAAAATTGAAGACATTAAATCTCAACTGGAATCAACACTTCAGAATCAAAATAAAAAAGAAAAACTTGAATACAACAAGATGATAGTAGAAGATTTTTTTGAAAGTCATCCTATTGTTTCCCTTTTCTCAACCTCTAAACATTCAATTAAAAACTTGTTCAATAGTTTTTTTCAAGACAGAATTGATGATTACGGGTGTATAACAAGTTTTGAAGATTGTGTTAATATAATTTTATACAGAATATATACAGAATTAACTAACAACTACAATCAGATTAATCAGGAATTTAAAAATAACAATGCAGAATTTCCTTTTTATTCTCCTTTTGATCCAGAATTCAAAAAATTTCTTTCTTTTCTTTACCAGCAAAACAAAGAAAAAAATGAATTTATAGAAAATATACAAAAAAACATAAACAACCTTATTGAAGAAAAAATTTCTTTTATTTCAAATATTGTAGCAGACTACATACATCCAAGCATTACTACATCTACTCAGGATCAGCTACATTGAACCTGATCTTGAACAGAAACCCAGAACATCAAGTCTATTCTCTCAAAATACAAAGGTTTTTTACAACAAAAACAGGAAGAAGTTAAAAAATCCAATTCCTTAGAAGAAATTAAAAAAATATTATCAGAAATAGAAAAAATCAAATTAATAGATATTGTTGATAACAGAAATTTTGATATTGAACAAACAAAAAATGATTTAATAAAATACAGAGTAAATCAGGAAGTAAATTTTGAAACAATATTTCAGGTTATTTATTCTATACTTTTAGAAGAAACACAAAAAGAGTGAAAATCAGACCGATATCAGGAAATAATAAATCAACTTAAAAACATTATAGAAGACTCTTTTGGAAAGAAAGTAAACAAAGATACAAACCCTGATAAAATTAGTTTCCAAAGAATTCACTCTAATTCAAAAATTAATAAAATTTATCAAAAACAAAACTGAATTATGAAACTTATTAACAAAATAGAATATATTTAATTTATTTGTTTCTTTTTCTCTCACTTTCTTTTAAGTATTTTTTTCTTAATCTAACATTATCCGGAGTTACTTCTACATACTCATCAGGTCATATATAACTTATTGCATCTTCAAGAGTCATTTCCTGGATTGGGGTCAAATTTATTGCTTCATCACTTCCAGAAGCTCTTACATTAGTTAATTGCTTGGATTTAGTAAGATTTACTACCAAATCACCTCCTCAAAAGTGCTCCCCAACTATCATTCACTCATACACCTTGGTTCATGGTTTTACAAATATTTTTCATCTGTCTTGAGTTTTCCATATACTGTATTTTGTTGTTTCTCAGTTTTCATTACTTATTAAAGAACCAACTGTTCTTTTGTTTATATCTCATTTATACTCATCATAATGAGAGAAACTGCTGTACATTATTCATTCCCCTTTGGTAAGAAGAATAAACTCTGATCTAAAACCTAATAAGCCTCTTGTTGGAACTTCAAATCTGATAGTTGTTAATCAATTTTCAGATTGCATATCTTTCATTTGTCATTTTCTCCCTGCAACTTTCTCTATTATAGTTCAAGAAAGATCCTCTGGAACATGAGTTATCAAGGTTTCAATTGGTTCCAATGTTTTTCCTTCTTCTTTCTTAAATATAACCTGAGGAGCTCATACCTGAAGTTCATAACCTTCTCTTCTCATATCCTCTATCAAAACACCAAGATGAAGTTCACCTCTTCCTGAAACTATGAACTTATTCTGATCAAAATCCACTTGTAATCATACATTTTTTTCTATTTCTTTTTCTAGTCTTTCTTTGATTTGTCTGGAAGTTAGAAATTTTCATTCTTTTCCTGCAAATGGTGAATCATTTGGCATAAACTCCATAGTAAGAGTTGGAGGGTCTATACTAATTTCTTCAAAAGGTGTAAAGTCATCTTCACCTATGGTTTCTCCAACAAAAATATCTGAAATTCAAGCTACTGTTACTATATCCCCGCATCTTCATTCATCTATTTCCTGTTTTCACATACCAAGACTATTAAATACTCTTGTTATCTTTCAAGTCCTTTTTTCGTTGTTACTGTTTTTTATGGTTACCTGTTGTTGTTTTTTTAGGGTACCTTCATATATTCTTCATATACCAAGTCTTCCAAGATGATTATCATAGTCAAGATTTGTTATTTGCATCCTTAGGGGATGGTCAGAATAGTTGGGAGCTTCAGGTACTTGTTCCATTATAGTATCAAGTATAGGAGTAATATCATTTGATTCTTGTTCTAATTCTCTTTTTCAGATACCATCTTTTGCATTTGCATAAAGAACCTCAAAATCTAATTGATTATTATCAGCTCAAAGCTCTATAAATAAATCAAAAAGATCATCTACAACTCCATCAGGTCTTGCTGCAGGCTTATCTATTTTATTTATCACAACGATAGGATGTAATCCAAGTTCTAATGATTTTTTAAGTACAAATTTGGTTTGGGGCATAGGTCCCTCATAAGCATCTACCACCAACAAAACACTATCCACCATTCTCAATACTCTTTCTACTTCACTCCCAAAATCAGCATGTCATGGTGTATCCACAATATTAATAATGTTATCATTATAGTTAATTGCTGTATTTTTGGCATATATTGTCATTCCTCTTTCTTTTTCCTGATCATTTGTATCCATTACACATGTTTCCTCCATTTGCTCTAATGTTCAGGATTGCTTCAGAAAAGCATCAACTAAAGTTGTTTTTCCATGGTCTACATGGGCTATTATTGCTATATTTCTTATTGATTGCATAAAGTATTTTCTAATTATCTAAAATAAAAAACCTTAATACTAAGGCTTTTTTTGTAAAACCTCCTTAACTTTTAATATAATGAAATAATCTTTTTTTTCAATAAAACATAATAAAGATAATACTTGTTTGATAAATATCTAAAGAAAACAAAATATAGGAAGAAATTTTAATAAAATTAATGATAATTAACAGTTCAACTATTAAAACGATAAATATACTTAAATTCTTCAAATTTTTCATTTGATCTAAAATCCTCATTAACCACTCCTAGTATAAAAGCTGCTTTTTCTTCAAAGCCTAATAACTGAAATACTTTTACAACATCATACACAGAAGTTTCATCAATAGTTGAATAAAAATAATATTCTCTTAATATATCCTCAATCATTGGTTCTAAGATTGAATGCAGTCTACCAGGTAAATCTACATCTATTTCCATTTCCAAAACCTCTTTATCGGACATATTTTCCAGTTGTTCCAATAATTCATTTAGTGATACCTCATTATTTTCCAATAAGCTTCTAAGATACTCAAAAGACTTTATCTTATAATACAATACATTCAGATCAAATCAAAAATAAAAATATTTTTTTAAGACTTCCAGATAATTTTTCTGATTTTTTGATTCAATAAATGATTTCATTTCGTTATCATAAAAATATTTAACATATTCAAAAGCATTTCAGAAACTTTCTCAATTTTGAACAAGTCTTTCATAAACAATTTTTGCGGGATGCTTTTGAGAATAATTTCACTTTTTGATCTCTTTTATACAAATTTCTAAATACTCTTCTGCTGCAGAAAAATCCAAATTCATTGCAAGTTCATACAAAAAATTTTTCTTTCATTCTTCATTCTGATTTTGTTCATAATAAGAAAGCAGTTGATTAGCATACCATCAAGTTTCATCTGCAAAAGCTAAATATGAAGTGATTTTTTCATAAATCTGGATATCACCTTCAATATAACTTATTCAGGCAAGGTAATCCATTGCTACTGCATCATTAAGTTCTGCTCATTCATTAAGTATTTTTTTGGCTTCTTCTGTCTTACCAATTTTATAAAGAAAGTATCAGTAATATCCATATATATTGCTTGCATTTTCTATTTCCATTTTGCCTTGTGTGCAATCATCAAAGAGTTCAGAAAACAAATATTCAAGACTACAAAGTATTCATCTATAGGGAATCAATGGAGATTCTTGGTTTTTCATTCAAGAAGTATAAGATTCTATAAACATTCAAAATAATGTTATGTCTCAAGCATTTTGTAATCAAAACCTTCCAATATAAAATTCTAGATATATTTTATAAAAATATTTGAACATTGAAGTATTATAACACAAATGCAAAACATACTCCAACTCTTCTCTATTCATAAGTTCAAAAATACTGTAAAAATCTCCATCATTTTCAACATCTTCTACTCAATAATTATATCCCACTTCCAAAATAGTTGCTATGGATGTTAACAACTCTTTTTGAGAAGATTTATGAACTAAGGCAAGCAACAGTTTGTCTTTAGGATTAATTTCTTCGCAATAATTTACTATTATTTCTTCCAATGATAGTTGAGTATTATCTTCAAGTACTTTTAAAAATTCTTGTTTGGAATCCTTATCTATATTAGATAGAAGTTTTTTGTGTTTTTTGTCCAAATTTGTCTCAGGCATAGTAAGAGCCACCTCTCACACATCATACTCTCAATTCAAACGATAGTAATCTTCATTTGCTTCTGAAAGAACTTTACCACACTGACTTCTAATAGTTATTCCTAAGTCATCATCTTTTATCTCATCTACTTCTAAGTAATGACCATACATTGCTTCATAAGAATCACTCATAAGTATATTATTTTAGATTTTAAAGCAAGTAATAATTAATCACAAAATCAAAAATGTCAAGCAAACTTTGGAAAATTAGAATTAATAAAACTGCTATAAAATGAAAATTCAATTTTAAAACCGCACAGTAAAATAATTTATTATAAAGACATTTGATAAGAGTATAAAAATTTTATTAATCAAATTTGTTCAAAAAAATTAAATAAAAGCTTTTGATTGTTTCTGGTTAAGTTTAAAATATTTCATTAAAGATATTTTAATTTCTAACTCTCAGAAATTCTTTCTTTATATAACTGTGAAGTTTTGAGTTATACCTAATAACCAAAAAAATAATTATTACTAAACTATATTAATCAATTTTTTTGAATAAAACTATTTTTTCATTATTCTCCAAAGCATATCTTGCTTTGTTACAACTTTCCGGCAATACAGGTTCATACAAATCAATTAATTTATGCAAAAGATAACTTAAATTATTCAAACAATTCTGGATATATTCACTTGAATTATCTTTTTCCCAGGGTTTTTTCTCATCAATATACTTGTTTCAGTATATTCCAATTTTGTTGATTATATGATAAGCTGAAGATATTTCAAAATCCTCCATATTTCTTTTGGCTTCCTTCTCTAATCTATCAACTTCTGTTTTAAAATCCTGGTCAACATTATCAAAATCATTTATTTTTACCTGTTTTTTGTTTGCAAGATTAATAGTTCTGTTCAACAAATTCCCAAAATTATCAGCAAGGTTGGAATTTATTACATTTTTTAATTCCTCTTCCTGATAATTTCAGTCTCCAAAAGTATTCATATAAGCTCCAAGATAATACCTGACATATTCCTGTCAGTATTTTTCTAGCTGCTGGATTGGATCTATTACATTACCAAGAGATTTGGACATTTTTTCACCATTTGGGTCAAGAACATATCAGTGACACAAAAGTTTCTTACTAAATGAAAGATCTGCTCAAGCTAGCATACCCTGCCACATTGCTCACTGAAACCTAAGATTGTCTGGCCCAAATATCTGATATCATGGTCGCCATTGATCAAAATTTTCTTTATCATCTGCATATCAAATTGTTCCAAGATAATTTGTTAGAGCATCAAACCATACATATATTACCTGCTCTTCGTCATTGGGAACAGGTATTCCCCAAGGCATTTTTTCTTTTTTTCTGGAAATACTAATATCCTGCAAATCTCTTACAAAGTTTTTAAGTTCATTCATTTTGGATTCTGGTTTCAGAACTTCTGGGTTATTGTCAAGGTACTCCAAAAGTTTATCTTTGTATTTTGAAATGGCAAAAAAATAATTCTCTTCCGATATTGTAATTGGTTCTTTTTTGTGAACAGGACATTTTCCGTCTTCAAGATCTTTTTCTGTTTTGAATTCTTCACAATCTACACAATATTTTCAGGTATATTCTTTTTTATAAATATCTCCTTTTTGCATACAATAATTCCATATTTTGTATACATGTTTTACATGATAATCTGCTGAAGTTCTATAAAAAAAATCATAACTTATATTAAACTTCTCACAAAAATTTTCAAAACTTTTTACATACTTGTCTACTAATTCTTCAGGAGAAATTCAATTTTCTTTTGCTTTTTCGTATAATTTTGCGCCGTGTTCATCAGTTCAGGTATTAAGGTAAACATTTTCATTTCCAAGTTTTTTCCTAAAATACCTTGCTAGGATATCCGCTTGGATAAGCTCCATAGCATGTCATATATGAGGCTCTGAATTAACATAAGGAAGTGTAGTTGTTAAATAAAATTTTTCCATAATTATTTATTTTAATTTTAAATTACTATATTATATAAAATAGTCAAAAACTCTTTTTTTTTAACAATAACTTATTTTATTTTTTTATAAAAAAATGGGTCAGGAGGGAATCGAACCCTCGACCACCGGCTTAAAAGGCCGTTGCTCTACCCCTGAGCTACTGACCCACAGCAGAAACTACTTAACCAAGTAGCTTCTAAATATTTTTTTATATTGCTCCTTGCTTTACTTTAAGTTTATAACATCTTGAACAAATTTTTTTTCTTTGCTTTTTTCAAGATTCATCAATTATATTTTTTACAAATATATTTGGTTTGAATTTTCTTTTGGTTGCTTTCATTGAGTGGGACCTGTTATTTCCAGTTTCTGTTCTTTTCCCACATTCACTGCATACTCTCGCCATTTTACTAACTTAATATCTAAAAAAGTTATTGTTCTTCATTTATTCACTCCGGAACTGCTTGTTGGTCTTCTTCCTCCTCTTCGGATTCTTCTTCTATTTCTACTACTGTTACTACTGGCTGTTCTAAATCATCTTTTATTTCTACTTTTTCTCAAAAATCAAGATCTTTAATAAATATTATATCATTTTGAGATTCAATTTTGGACAAATCTATTTGTACATCATGCG
The DNA here is from genome assembly GCA_964637495.1 of uncultured Candidatus Peribacteria bacterium. Classification (GTDB taxonomy): domain Bacteria; phylum Patescibacteriota; class Gracilibacteria; order Absconditabacterales; family Absconditicoccaceae; genus CAZWWJ01. The sequence goes on from CAZWWJ010000001.1 coordinate 34,917, forward strand.
GAAGATTGTTTGGAAGTGCTTCTACCAATACAGTATCTCTTAGAACTTCTACTTTTCCAAGACCTTGTTTCTCAACTGGAGGTTCTCAGTATGTTACTATTGCTACTTCTGCTTCTACTTCCTCATCTGCTTTTACTGCATGAAAATCTACATGCTGTAATCTATCTTTTACAGGATCAGCATCTATCTCATGAATTAATACCATTTCATTAATTCCATCTCCTTTTAAAGTTACTGGAGAAGAATGACCTGCTTCATCGTATGTTCTTAGAAACTCCATTTTGTCAAAGAAAACTGGAATTGAAGATTCCAAGTGTTTTGAATAAATAATTCCTGGAATTTTTCCTTCTGCTCTATATGGTTTCAATTGTTTACCGAACACATCACGCTTTTCTACTTTTAATTCCATTGTTTAAAAACTTTACTCAAATAAATTATCAGGAAACTAATTCTACTCATTTGTTTGCATCTTTCCTTGATCTTAACTTAGCCTGTTTTCCTACTTTCTGTCTTATATAATAAAGTTTAGCTCTTCTTATTCTATATTCATCCAATATCTTAATACTTTCAAATTTTGGATAAGACAAAGGGTATATTTTTTCTACTGTAACTCAAGCTACTTTACCTCTCACTGTAAAACTACCTTCAGGCTGATTTTTCTTTTTCACTCTAAGTACTAGTCCTCTGAATCTCCAAATTCTTTCATTTTTTCATTCTCAAATTCTTTCTCTAATTTCCAAATACTGACCAGGCTTTACATCTATGTTTTGGTAATTTCTTTCCTGATACACTTTTTTTAATCTCTCAAAGTTCATTTTCAAATTTTTTAAATCATAAATTCAAACTATTTTTTCATAACCTTCTGCTTCCATTTTCTTTGTTGTTCTATATGTTTTCTTATCTCCATTATCACTGATCTTTCTACTCTGTTTAGTGCTTTATGAAGCTTTTTCTTTCCTTTTGTTCTAAGTCTTGCCATTAGTTTTTATTAGATAATAAATCTTTTAATCATTTTCTTTCAAAATATTGCTCAAGCATTCTATTTGTTATTCAATACTTTTTTAATTTCTGTTCTGCTTTTGGTAATGTTTTTCTTATCCACTTAGTATCTCCTTCTTCATTTTTTCTTTTCAAAAGATTTGCATACCATGCTATTGCTTTTTCATGTTTAGTATAAGATATTGCTCTTTTTCTATTAATATTTCTTAGCCAGTGATTATGTCTTTGCCTCTTCTGATTTCACATTCCTAAAAAAACTTTAACAAATTAAATTATTTAACATACTTTGCAAGATAAGCATAAGCTTTATTTGCTTCTGCCATTTTATGAGCATCTTCTTTTCTTTTAATAGCAGCTCCTTGATTTGAATAAGCTGCCAACAATTCTTCCGACAAAGCTTTATACATAGGTTTTCATTTTTTCTGCCTGGAAAATCTAATTATCCAGTTAGAAGCATAAAAAAACTTTTTACTTGACTTAACTTCTAATGGAACCTGATAAACTGCTCATCATATTCTTTTTGATTTCACCATAACCTGAGGAGAAGCATTTTCAATAGCAAGCTCCCATACTGCATATGGATTCATGTGACCATTTTTCTTCACCTCACCTAGTGCATCAAAAAATATTTTTCTTGCTTTAGATTTTTTTCAATCAAGCATTAAATAATTTACAAACTTCTCTATCTTTGAATTAGTACTTGGTAAACCAAAAAGTCATGGTCTCTTGAACTTCTTTTTCGCCATTTATCAAAATTAAATTATAAAAGATTGGGTTACTTTTTCTTTGGTTTCTTTGTTCCATATCTTGATCTTGATTGCTTTTTTCATTCCACTCCTGCAAGATCATAAGCACCTCTAACCATATGATATTTTACACCCGGCAAGTCCTTAACTCTTCCTCATCTTACCAAAACTACACTATGTTCCTGTAAAGAGTGCTTCTCCCCTGGCACGTAAGCCAAAACTTCAATACCATTTGATAATCTAACTTTTGCTATCTTTCTCTGAGCTGAATTTGGCTTCTTAGGTGAAGCAACAGTTACCTTCAAACAAACTCATCTTTTGAACGGAGAAGGATAAGTTGTACGAATCTTTCTTTTGGCTGTATTCAAACCATACCCCAATGCCGGAGATTTTGTCATCTTCTTTTTTGGTTTTCTTCATTTTTTTATCAGTTGGTTTATTGTTGGCATTTTTTATAATAAAAAATAAATATAGTTACTATATAATTACTATTTTTTCGCAAAGCATTTTCTTTTATAATTAAAAAAATTAAAATTTCAAGGATAATTAAAATTTTTTCTATAAAATTTTGCTAATTTTATTTTTTAATTATAATATTAACTAAAAAGACATAGTAAATTATTGCTATAAATCAGAAAATTATATTGATTTTTTTGTTTTTAATGATATCATTGTATAATAAAAGTATTAATTGTTTTTCGTCAACATAAAAATAATATTTAGTTTTCTATAATTTGCTTTTTGAAACAAAAAATGTAACATATAATCAACAAAAAAGATTTATATAAAAATCATAACAAAAAAACAAAAAATGAAATTAGATGATCTTGAAACAAAAGGTTACAATGCAGAAAAACTTTCAGATAAAAATGGTTTTGATTTGGATGAATTTGAAAAACTAATAAATCAGTCAGAAAAGAAACAAAAGGAAAGTATTACTCTGGTTTTAACAAAAGAATTATCAAAATTTTTTTGAATATTTTGAGTTTTAACAGTATTTGGGATAATTTTTGTTAACTTCAATCTTTTTTATTATGAATTAAAGTCAACATTCTTCAGCGAGCAAACTTATGCAGAAAACTCCTGATTTACTTCTATACAAGAACTTTCTTCTCAGAAAATAAATATTGGTGATAAAAAAGACACAGAAGAAAAAAGTCACACAACAACAGGTAATCAAGAAACCCATTCTAATAGCAGTCAAAAAGATACTTCTATACAAGAAACAAAGCTTAATAGCTTAAAAGAAACAACTGATAGTTTCACAAATCTAAAAAAAGAAAACATAAAAGAAAAAATAGATGAACTAACTAAAGAGAAGGAATCTCAGAGTCAAACAAATATATATGAAAAACACATAGAAAAAAAACTTTTCACAAAAAATAGAAAGTATGATTTTGAATTTAATTTATTACCTCCAGACAATAGAATAATAATACCATCTATAGGAGTGGATGCCCCTCTTGTGGACACAAATTATTCTAACACTCAAGAAATGATGTATGAAGAAAACTTTGAAGAAGAATTATATGAATGAGTTGTAAACTACCCTTTCACTCCGGACCCGGATGAATCTTGAAATACATTTGTATTTGGACATACAAGTTATTACTGGCGAAAAGACAATCCTTACTGAGAAGTTTTTGCAAGAATGTGACAATTAAGTAATAATGATAAAATTAAAGTTATACGAGAATGAAACTTACACGAATACAAAGTAACCAAAGAAAAAATAATGCGACCGGCAGAAGTTACTAACTTCTACGAACAACACAAACACAAAGATGCAATAACATTGATGTGATGCTACCCTATCGGATCAGATGCACAAAGAATCCTTATAAAAGCAGAAAAAACAGATACTTACCAAAACAAAAATTTAGCTGTTAACAACTAATAAACAAAATGAAGCAAATAATAATAAGTATATTGATCATATTCATTGCACTAAGCACAGTATCTGGGAATAATTCCTCTACTCAGGAAGCAAATACAAATACCTGAACTCAACGAAGTTATACCTGAAATTTAATTAATACATGAAATCAAGAAAATACTAACTCTCAGGAAACAGATACACACACCTGAAAAAACCGAAACTTCACCGGCAACTTAATTAAAACATGAACCAAAAATAACATAAAAACTGGAAGTAAGGAAGAAGTAACAACCTGAAGCAATCAAGAAGTTAAAACCTGAAACAAACAGGAATCCTGAACAGGAGACAAAGATGAAGAACAAAGGTTTGATGAACCTTTCAGGCAGCAACAATTTGATATAATTTCTCCAATTTATGAACAGGAAAGCGAAGTTCTGGCAAATTTTGCTATCCAGGAAGAAGATATAGAAACTTTAAGTGAGGAATTTCAGTCAATATCTGAAGAGTTTGAGGAACTTGAAGAAAGAAAAAACCAGATAGAAGAAAGGTATTCTGAAGTAAGGCAAGAAATCTCAAATGTAATAAGAAATATTCAAATGAAAAAACAAACTATTAAAAAATGAATCCAAAGAATTGAAAATTTAACAGAAAATGTAAGAAAACTTGAAAAATCACTGGAACAAATCAACAAGGATATAGAAACAACAAAACAAAAAATAAAAACTTATACAAATATACTGTTCAAAATAAACAATAATTTTTACAACAAAGAAAGCAATGAAATTGACAACATTAGTTTACTAGTTAGATCAGAACAGAATATAGCAAATACTATGTCCGAAGAAGATATAACAAAATGAATTGTTTTCAATCTGGAAAAATTACAGGGCAAAATGAAAGAAAAAAAAGAAAAATACACTCACTACAAAGAACTATATAATGATGCAAGACAACAATATTACTCATATATTTCCCACCAAAAAGAAAATATTGAAGAATATGAAAACCAAAAGGAAAAACTAACTCAAATGTTTCAGTACTACAAAGAAGATATAGAAAAATATAATGAACTTTACACAAGTCTTGTAACAAGCAAGGAAGAAGTAAGAAAAGAGATATCCCAACTTAGAGAAACAGCACAAGAACAAGAAACTATGGTACATCTTTCTGCTGATCAATCTTATTGAACATGACTTGATGATGTAGAAAGAAATTATTTTAGTTGGCCTGTACTACCAAGTGAATGAATATCTGCCTTCTATATTGATGAATGATACAAAGAAAGATTCTGAAGAGAAAACCTGTCTGTTGATATTCCAGCAGAACAATGAAGCGAAGTATATGCACCAGCAGATTGAAAAGTACACCATGTAGTTGACCAAGACTCACCTTCTTTGAACTGGTTTATTCTAAAACACGACCACTGATTTGTTACTGCATATTTACATATGTATCAAACCTTTGTAGAAGAGTGAGATGAAGTTGAAAGAGGTGAAATAATAGGACTTGTAGGATGAGAACCGGGAACAAGAGGTGCAGGTAATCAAACAACATGACCTCATCTTCATTTTGAAGTGATAAAAGGTGAAGAATATATAGATCCTTTGAGAGTACTTGACTTAAGTGTGGTACCTTCTAGACACGATTTGCAATCCAAATATTACAGAAAATATATGAAAGATATATACCAAAGAGATTTTAATGTAAGAAATGTACCAGACTACGGAGGTGACACACTTGAAGAAAGAAGAGAAAATTACCTTTCTGAAAATGCAATTGAACCTTATCAGAATCTTTCTATGTGGGAAAAAGCAGCAGAGGATATAAATGTAGATATAGATCTTTGAATATGTATTGCAGCTGCAGAATCAAGTCTTGGTAGTAATATGACCACTTCTTGGAATATATGAAATGTTGGAAACAACGACAGATGAGACAGAATATGATTCAAATCACCTTATCAAGGGGCAAGAGCTATTTTCTTAACTCTGGATAACAGCTTTCTTTGAGAGTACAAAAGGCTTACTCAACTATCAAGATACAAAAACCAGGATTGAGCAATATATGCTTCCTCTCCTGAAAACTGGCAAAAAAATGTAACAAGGTGCCTTTCTAGCATAAAAGGACATCCTGTACCGGAAGATTACTTTTTCAGAATTTACGAAGACGAACTTGATATAGATACAGCTATAGATGAAATAGCCCTGGAAGACATATAAAATAAAAAACCAGAAGCCTGTATAAAGCTTCTGGTTTTCTTTTCTGTAATTTTTTTTAGTTCAAAGACTGAATATAATCCTGTGCATCCATTGCAGCCATACAGCCTGTAGCAGCAGAAGTAACAGCCTGCCTGTAGTGCTTGTCCTGCACATCTCCTGCTGCAAATACTCAAGGTACAGAAGTTTTTACTCCTCCTTCATTGGTTAAAATATAACCTTCTTCATCCAGATCTAACTTACCTTGCAGAAAATCAGTGTTTGGTTTATGTCATATTGCATAAAAAAGTCCTGCAAGCTCCATATCAAAATTTTTGTTTTCTTTGTTGTTAATAAGTTTTACTCACTCCAGTTTCATCTCTCCATAAACTTCCTCTACTTCAGTATTCCAATAAATTTCTATATTAGGGTGATTCAGCACTCTCTCCTGCATTACTTTAGAAGCTCTAAGTTGATCTCTCCTAACAAACAAAATCACCTTACTTGCAACATTTGTCATGTACAGTGCATCTTCCATTGCTACATCTCAGCCTCATACTACTCCTACCACCTGATTCCTAAAAATAGGTAATGCACCATCACAAGTTGCACAAGCTGATATTCCTTTTTGCCATAGTTTATCTTCTCATGGAACTCCAAGTTTTTTGGCAAAAGCTCAAGTTGCTATTATAACTGTTTTTGCCTCATAAATTTCATCCTGAACATAAACTTTGTGAACATCCTGAGTAAAATCTACTTTATCCACAGTTTTTGTTTCTATTCTTGCTCCGGAATTAAGAGAATGCTGTCTCATTCTGTCCATTAATTCCTGTCCCTGAATACCATCAGGAAAACCAGGGTAATTTTCTACTTCTGTAGTTGTAGTTAGTTGACCTCATACAGTAACACCACTTGAAACATCTCCTTCAAACATCAAAGGATCCATCATTCCTCTTCAAGCATAAACCGCTGCAGTATGTCCTGCAGGTCAAGATCATATTATTATAAGATTTTCCATTGTTTTTTTTATTTTATGAATTAAATTGTATACACAACAATTATTTTTTTGGTCTAATTTACAAGTTTAAATATTAAATTTGGTAAGTTTCTTCTGTTCATTTTACCATATCCTTTAGTTTATAAACTCAGTTTGTTTTTTCTCACTCCCCAAGAATTACCACATACCTAATTCACTTCTTGTTTGCATAATCAAGTTGTTTTTTCATTTTTTGAGGATAAGGAAAAATTTCTACCTGTCTACCTTCTTTTATAAATCATCTTGCAAGATATAAGATGTCCTGATTTGTTTCTTCAAAGTTAACAAAAAAGTATTTAGAGCTGAAAAAATAATTTTGATCTATTTTGTTATTTTCTGTTAACCAACTAAACAATCTATCAACTCAAATACTCCCTCCAACTCAAGAGAATCAGCTTTTGGGATCCAGATTGGATGTTAAATCATCGTACCTTCATCAAGAAGCTATACTACTATACCCTCTATAATCCTGTATAAAAGTTTCAAATACTATTCAAGTATAATAATCAAGACCTCTTACTATCCCGAAATTTATTTTATAATCTATATCAACCTCAAAAATCTCTCCCATATTCAAAAGATTAGAAAGAAAAAGTTTTAGTTGATCTATTCATTCCTGGAAATTTTGATCAGGTATGAAATCCCTTATACTGCTTAATAGATTATAATCTACATCCATTGTAATGAAATCATATATTTTATTTTTTGTTTCTTTATCAAATCAAAGATTGCTAAGTTCCTTGAAAAACTCTTCTTCTCAAATTTTATCAAACTTATCAAGCAATACAGAGAGCTTATGTGACTTTTTCTGATCATTTCCACAAACATAATCCAAGAAAGAAGATATAACTTTTTTGTTGTTAATGTGAACAACAAATCTTTCACTAATATCAAATTTTTCTTTGAGCTGAAATAAAGATTTATAAATCACAAACACCACCTCCCAGTCATAAAAAGGAACATCACCCTGAGAATTAGATCGTATGGCATCAATATCTGCCTGAACAAACTCCTTGTATCTTCACTTCTGCTGTCTTTCACCTCTCCAGACAGAATCTATCTGATATCTTTTGAAAGGAAAATTCAAAGAAGACTTCCAGTCCACCACATATCTTGCAAAAGGAATTGTTAGATCAAACCTAAGAGAATAATCCTTTGCATCTTCTGCTCACTGAGCAAGTCAATATACACCAAAAATCTGCTTACTTGTTTCCTCTCATCATTTTGCCTGTAATACACTGTTTTTTTCCATAGCAGAAGTAGAAACATGATCATAACCAAACATTTTATAATTGTTTTCTATTGTTTCCAGTATCTGATCGTATACTTTTTGTTGCCAGGGAGAATATTCACTAAATCAACCAGGTCTTAACATTATTCTTTAATAAAAAAATAAAACTACAAACCAAAAATCCTTGAGTTTCTCTCTTTCACCAGATCCTCAATCAAATTATTGCCTATTACCTGATCAAAATATTCAAAAGAAATACTATCCACTAGTACAAGAGAATCTTTTGCATACTCTTTGTTGAATTTCATAGTATAATACATTTCAAAAACTGCTTCAAGATAACCGGTATCCTGATACATATAATTTTTGAAGTTGAAATCTCCATGATACATAAAATCCTCCAGAGATATACTGGAGTTCAGAAGATTTTGGTAGTTTTTTATTATATATCCTTTGTTGGTTAAAGAAATTATTTGCTTATTACTGTCCTCATGCAAAAAATTACAAGCTTCTTTTATTCATTCTGTTTCCTGCAAATTGTTTATATCAAGATACAGTTGTAATTTATCGTACATCTAAAAATTTTTATATATAAACTATCCCACAAGTTCATTCCAGCTTATTATCTTTGATTCACCTGTGGATCTTTTTATTAGCTCTACTTTATCTTCTCATTCACTAAGTGTTTTATCAGATACTACTACCTTGTAAGGGAAACCAATCAGATCAGCATCATTAAATTTGTAACCAGGTGAATAATTTCTGTCATCAATTATAACCTCTTCTTTGTTTTCTTTAAGCTTATTATAAATTTCTTCTGCTTTGGATGCACCATTATCTCCTATCGGGATTATACAATACTTATAAGGAGCAAGATGTTCAGGCCATTTGATTCCTTTGTCATCATGAAAAACTTCTACCAAAACTCACATTACACGGGTTATTCATATTCAGTAACATCACATAAGCACCGGCTGTTTTTCTCAGTTATGATCAGCATAATAAAAACCAAAATCTTTTGAGAACTTATCATAAAGTTTGAATATATTTGCTGATTCTGCTGCCTTTGCTTTTTCAAGATATGTTTGGGTTTCATTATCATAAACCTCAACAATTTCATTATCCTCTTCTTTTACTTCAAATCTTTGAGAATACTCTTCAAATAATTCTTCATTGAAAGCCTCTTTGGTTCATTTGATAAACCAGATATTATCTTCTCAAGCTTCAGTTAGAGTTTGGAACTCAACTGATGGTTTGTCCGAAAAATCTCCACCCGGAGCATTTACCTCAAAAGTTATATCTCCAACTCAAAGTCTTTCAAATATTCTATGATAAGCTCATACTACTTTATCAAAATACTGATCAAGATCTTCTTCGTTTGAGTGGAAACTGTATAGATCCTTCATCAAAAATTCTCTTCATCTAAGAAGTCAGGATTTGGCTCTTTTTTCGTTTCTAAATTTGTTTTGTATCTGATAAACACTACAAGGTAGGTCTTTATAAGAAGAAACAAACTTCTCTACCAATGGAGTAATTACTTCTTCATGACTTGGATTAATTATCAACTCGTGTCAGTTTACTGTATGTGTAATAAACAAATTATCCATCTCATAATATCTGTTGGTTGCAACCCAGTTTTTCTTGGAGGCCAAAGTAGGCATAAAAACTTCGTTACCTCATATATTATTCATTTCTTCTCTTACTATATTTGCTATTTTTGTTAACACAATATTCCCAAAAGGCAAAAACGTATACACTCAAGCTATCATTCTGTCTATATATCATCACTTAAGCAAAAGTTTTGCATTAGTGGAAACCTCTTCCTCTGCTATTTGTTTTTGAGTTGTAACAAACAAATTTGAAAACCTCATCATTTTTTTTTAGCAAAATAAAACTAATCATCACTTGTTTTTTGTTTTTTCTTTTTCTTTCTTCCTTTGCCTTCAAGATATCTTTTTCTTTCTATATAGTTTTCTATACCAAGTAGCTTTTGAAGTCAGTCATGCTCTTCAAGTTTTTGCAAAACCTTTTGTTCTATTTGTCTTACTCTTTCTCTTGTTACATTAAATTCAGCACCTACCTGCTCAAGAGTATATTTGGGCCCATCTATTCAGTATCTCATTTTTATTATTTTTGCTTCTCTTTCATCCAACATATCAAAAATCTTTTCTAGATTGGTTGATACTGTCTCTTTCTCAACATAGTCATCTGGTTTTAGTGTTTTCTCGTCTGCTATCAGATCTCATATACTATTTTTTCAGTCATCACCTACTTCAGCATCCAGAGATATATTACCAAATATCACCTCTTCTAACTTTTTAACTTTTTTGTATGGAAAATCAAGATGTTTTGCAATCTCCTTAACTGTTGGCTCTCTTCAGTATCTTTGAAAAAGCTCCTGTGAAGCTCTGTTGAATGCATTTATCTCGTCTATAAGATGAACCGGTATCCTTACATTTTTTGTAATATCAGCAATAGACTTGGTTATTGACTGTTTTATCCACCATGTTGCATAAGTAGAAAACTTAAAATCTTTTTCAGCATCAAACTTTTCTATTGCTTTTATTAATCCCACATTACCTTCTTGTATAAGATCCATGAAAGATAGTCTGGAACCAAGAAATCTTTTTGCTATACTAATCACAAGTCTAAGATTGGACTCCATTAATTTTTTTCTTGCCTGTTCATCTCACTGCTTTATTCTTGAAGCAAGCTCTTTTTCTTCTTTGGCTGTCAAAAGAGGTATTTTTGAAATATCATTAAAATATAATTTTATAAAATCTTTGAACTGTTGGTCGTTTACATAATGCTCATCATCATATAGTGATACTTTTCCAAGCTTTCTTGTTTCTTCTCATTCGTTTGCTTCTCTTTCCAAAATCTCTTCTATTGTTTCTACTTTTATTCATAGCTTGTCAGCAAGATCGTATACTCTTTCTATAACATCTATTTGCTGATCAATATCGCTTACCTTACTTATTATCTCGTCTTCTGTGATATATCATCTATCAAGTCATGTATCCAGAAGTTTTTGTAAATCTTCAGGAAGTTCTTTGATATCATCCTTTAATTTATCCCATAATTTCTGTTTTGCCATACAGTTTATTTAGGAAGTAAAAGTTTTTTAAGTACTACATAATGAGGTGCACTTTTCAACTATAATAATGATTTTTTAACAAAAATCAATAAAAAGTATATCAAAAATTGGTTAAATTTTCAGGATAAAAAAGACATCTTTATTTTAAGTATTATACTGGAAAGTTTAAGTAATAAAATAATTTTATTCTAAAGGTTTCCTTATCATTGAACTAGAAATAAAATCTTACCAAAATAAAAAGTAAATTTTATTATAATTTTCCAGAATATTATTTATTTCAGGTCTTTAGAATTCAAATATATCTTAAAAATCCCAATTTTAAATAAAGATAAAAAAAAACATTGGGTAGTTCAAAACTTTTCTGCTTGACAAAGAAAACTATATGTATATACAAAAGCAAGCTCAACAAAGTAAATATTTAAATTTCTAAAAATTAGTATGATGACTATAATTTCTGAAAGAAGTCCAGAACAAATCCCTCAAAAAAACCAGCTACAGGAAGCCACAGAAACTCAAAAAAGAATTGAACAGTTAAAATACAGTTTGTTTAATGGTCTTTGATACCAAGATATTATGCATTTTGAGCAACTTTTTTTAGATAATATTATACAAATCGCCCATCAAAACGACCAAGAAAGCATAAATAAATTAGCTATTCAGCTTGAATGTGAAATGATAGAGAATTTTCGCAAAAACTGTAAACAAACTATTAATGAAAATCAAGCAGCTTATTTATGGATTGAATATTACAGTGTAACTTTTAGAAAAATCATAGAAGAATTTATCAAAGAAAACAATATAGAATAAAAAATTATTTATAAACCAAACTCGTAATATTCTTGGTACTGATTTGGGTTTCAGGGAGTTATATGTAGTTTTCTATTAGGAAGATCCATAATCAACGAAGTTACACTACCTGTTCTTCCAAAAAATCATTTATCCTGATAAGGTGAACATATAGCATAAATACCATTTTCTTTATCTTGCAATATATCCTTACAAATCTGTATATCAAAACTTTCATACTCTGATATAAGTTTATTTGCCTGAGAATACCTTTGCCTGCTTCGTTCAAGGTTTTTGTCTTCTTTTTGCTTTTCTTCAAGCCAAGGAAAATCTTTGTGAATTTCAGTATCAATAAAATGATTGGTAACAACAAATTTTTCTTCCTGCCAGGTTGTATAGGCTTTATCATCAAAAAACTGATAATTAAAATAATTTCAGTAAGCATCTCCAGAAGTTATACTACTGCTTTTTCAGTTTTGATTAGCTAATACAAAATTGTTTACTTGCTCTATATTTTCACATTCCAGAATCTTTCTAAGCATCAAATGTACTGGCAAACCTACAGAATTTATCTGAGAAGAAATAAAGTTCAAGGAAACTCATATCCCAAAATTATTAAATCATATTTTTCAGACAAGACCTGGTTCCATCAACATCAAAATCTGATTACCATTATCATTATTTATCTTGCCAACAAAAAACAAAGACTCAAAATCCTCCAGAAAATCTCGGTTTTGAGCAAGAATTCAATACTTGGAAAGATAAAAACTTGTACATTCATTCAAAAAACCTTTTTCTTTCAAGTTCATAATTTCACTACGGGCATTGATTGCATATATCCACATAACATCCTGCCCTGATCATTTGGCTATTCACTGTATTTCTTTGGCAAGATTAGGGGTTTCTTTTTCTATCTTGTCTTTATAAAATTCTGCTTTCTGTAAAACTGTTTCATCTTCTTCTTTGAAAAGCTTTTTATAAATACTTATAACTTTGTCTATTCTTTCACGAAATAGTTCTCAGTGTTGCAATCATATTTCATAATTACTCCCTTTGAAAGTATATTTCTGAAAATTCATTATTGTTTTTTAAAAACTAAACATCTCTGGTAGCTACCAACAACATTCAGTCAGTTGGCCTTACATTAAATTGTTTATAAAGATAATGATCTCAAACTCAATCTCAAGTTGGATCTACAGGATTTCAATCATCGTCTCTTATATAGTCTCTTCTTACAAGATCATCTTCCAGATACTCCAAAGCATCAGGATTTACAGATCCCAAAACTGATCTTATCCAATCAATATAACTTTGGTCAATATTTCAGATTTGTTTGTTCAGTACATTATATCCATAATTTTCAAGTTTCATAAAATATCTTATCACTTCTTCTGCTTTTGTAGTCAAAAATATTACATCCGGGTTGTTCAATCAGATTCTTGAAACTGAAAGCCTACTTCATATTCAAAATCTTCTATAATCATCTTTGACACCATTAACAAGTCGATAGGAAACATTATTTCATTCATACTCTCAGTTTTTGGAAAAAGAAATTCATACAGGATTTCATTCTGCAGTATGAGAAACCACTGCCGAATCTGCATTTTCAATAAGTTTATTCCTTATGATATTTTCATTCAAACTTGGAAATATTTCAAGTAACAAATCAACCAACTCTTCATAACTTTGTTGTACCAACTGATTATAAGAATCACCTGTATAATAAGAAAAATTAATACCTGTACTTAGTTTTTCCGAAACTTCTCTTGAAAATTGCTGTATCATATTCTCTATAATACCTTGTTGATTACTAGGTTTTTCCTCTGGATTTGTGTCTTTTTCTCTCATTTTTATTAATTTATTATATTAAATTTACATTTGCTTGATATGATTAAGTGTATTTGTTGTACTAACTCAGTATTCTTCAGGGTAATTCGGAACTCCGTATTTTCTGCTGTCTTTTACTCTAAGTAAGATAAGTTTGATATCATCATAAGAAAGTTTTCTGTAAACTTTCATCACCTTGTCAGCTGTGTCCAGATGCTCTTCATGCAAAACAACTCAATCTGGTTCCAGAAATAAAGCAACATCAGAAGGTCTTCTATCTTCGTCCATATATTCATACTTGTAAGTATCATCTACCTGCTGTTGATTTAGTATCATCTGCTGCCTTATCCAATCAGAATATATTGGTCTGTTATTTCATTTTCTTTCTTTTACTCTCTGATCTCACTCTACCCCTACCATAAGATAAAGATCCTGCCTTGAAATACCAAACTGATCAAGAATTTTTCTTTCCAATGTCTGCAGGTATCACATATGCCCCATATGCAAAAGATCCCATGTTGCATTAACAACCACTACTTTTTTGCCTTTCTCCTGCTCTTCCTGAATTTTTTCTTTTGCATTGATAAGAACTTCTACTATTTCATCAGTGGCATCCTCTCTCAAAAAATCCATTCTTTGAGCTTCTTGATATCTTTCTTGATAATCCTGACTGTTTATTGTTAGAATTCTTTCCATTTTTAATTATTGTTTAATAAAATATAAATTTGTAAACTTATATAATTATTTTTTGTATTTTTTCAATAGTTAAATAAAGAAAATATCAATTATCTAATTCATACAAAAAAATCAAAAAAAATGATTTTAAAAAATATTTCAAAAGATATTAACAATTTGCAACTAATTTGAGCCAAAAAAATTATATATACTTGTGAATTGCTTTTCTCTGATAACTCAAAAGTCTATTTCACCTGCTTACAGTAGTAATAGATATTCAAAGTTTGTTTGCTATTTCTCTTTGAGGGATATTTTCTTTCAGTTGTTTCAGGATTTCTATCCTGTCTCATAGTTCACAGATTTCGGCTGGAGTTAACAAATCTTCCAGAACCTTTTCGAAATCTTCTTTGTTGTCCACCTGCCAAAGAGTATCTGAAATTATTTTCAGTGATTGATTTAATTCCATTCTGTTTTATTTTAGAAGATAAATTTTACTGTATTATTACATTAACATATTTTTTCAAAAACTCAAGAGAATTTTTATGATATTTAAATTTAAAAACTACAAAACACCGCTTTCATTTATAAAAACTTTTTGATTATCCATATCCAAAGTCATTTCTGCTCAGATTGGTAGTACAAACATAGGGTCTGTATGCCCAAAATCCATATTTGTAATTATTGGCAAATCATCCAAACCAAATTCTTGCCTTACTATTTTCAGGATAGCTTCATTATAGTTATAAGCTTCTTGGGCCCTACCAAAAATCATTCAATTCAAATTATGCAAAACTCACTGAGCTCACAAATTCCTAAGTATTCTTTGCACATACTCTTCTGAGGGTCTTTCTTCAGAAAACTCCAAAAACATTATTTTTCATTTCCACTCCTCTGCACTTGGCCATATTGATGTTCCAAACAAAAATATAAACACATCAATACATCATCATAACAATTCTCATTTAACTGTTCAAGTTCATTGCAAAAAATTCCAAGGTACAGTTTCATTCAGTGTTCTTGGAATGTTTTGATTCTTGGGCTCTGCCCAATCCAAAAACTCATTTGTCCATCAGTTATTATTAGGTTTGATTTCTCATATAGTTTCATTGCTAAACAAAGTCTTTCTAACACTTTCTTTCATATACTCAAACATTCAGCAGTTTTCTGCAAATCAAGCCATAATTGCTGGTCAATAATAACTTCTTAATCATGCTTTGTAGCAAATCAAATGAGTAATAGTACTATCAGAATATCACATATATATTTTGGGATTGTTTTTGATAACATCAAGATCTATATAGGGCAAAATCCTAATACTATCATCTCATCAAATACTTGAAAATATTGCATCTATACTTGAATCTTCAAAAGCATTCATCAAATCTTGGGCTCTTACTTTGGGATTATTATAAACAAATTCCGGATCTTTCAAAGTATGTTCCATCTCTACAACCTGGACACCTAAATCTTGTTCAAGTTGCTTTTTCCCTGCTTGATATCTATAAGGAAATGCTCAAGGTCATCAAAAAGAGCTAGTAACTACAGCTACTTTTGATCATTTGGATAATTTGTTGGGAATTATCATTTTTGTAATAGCTAAGAAATAAAGTTAACTGGATAATAACAAATAATTTGGATTTTTCAATCAATAATTAATTTTTAAACACATAAAATTGAAAAAAACATTGAAAAATCCAATATGTTTTTTATATTCAAATCATCCTGTTTGGAAAAAATACAAGAGGTTTTGTCATGATTAATATCAAAATACTTCCGGTAAAAATATGTAATCCTTTTGTTTCTAAAAAGACAAGCATGATAGCTTTATCTTTGGTGAAGAATCCTAGACACTGGCGAGTTTATTTCTATGAAACAGACAGGATAAGAGAAAAGTGGCTTTTCAACAAGCATACAAAAGACTTTGTAAGCATAAAGTTCCTTAAAAACAGTAGTCAAATGTTTGACGAATGTAACTGTGTTGTTCTTGGGGAAATTAGAATAAATTCAGTCCAGCTAAAAAACATTGAAAAACAACTACTCAAAGCATTGCTCTAACACAAGTCAGAGGTATCTTCTCTGACTTTTTCTTTTGATTTATTTTTTGTTGTTTCTTTCTTTTGATTTCTTATAAAATATGCAGTTTAATAAAATCATAGCTTTAACAAATGATTTATCTAGATTTCAAGATACACAGGAAATATCTAATAAATTTCTTACTTGCAAACACTAATAATTTTTCGTGTGAAAAATATCAGAATGATATAATAACTTTTCAGAACTTAGCTCGAGAAAAATCCTCTAGTATTTACAAATTCCTAACAGGACGAACCACTCCAACAGACCTAACCAAAAAGAAACTTGATTATATATTAACCAACCTAACAAAATATTATTATGAATTAGAAAATAAGGAAGTTTTCCAAAAATTATACCACCAAACAAAAGAATACAAAAAATTTTGCAAATCACAGCGAAAAAAAATTTTGAAAAAAGTTATAGTATTATTAAAAACATCCTATGATTTTCTCCACAAGGAAAATATACAGTTTATATCACCCATCCTGGTATAAAAAACTGACAGTATCTTTGAAAAAACCAGATACAGTGGGGAAACAAAGAATCTTTTGAAAATCATACCACAGTTTATCTCTGGCATGAAATTATGCATAGTTTTTTTGGATATTCTGATATTGAGCATGTCATAATACAGTTTATCTATGATGAAGAGCTTAGAACACAATTAAACTGATGAGATTACCCTCCTTTTATAGGTCATCCTGAGCTAAACAATTTAATGGAACAAATTTATCCTTACCGAAAAAAATATCTAATAACAAACAAAAAAAACATATATTATTTCAAAGACAAAATGGAAAAAATTTTCAGTTAACCAAAAAATAAATTACAACTTAATTTATCAAGTGTATTTAAGTTTTTAAACACATACTCTACGAAATTTTCCAAAAAATCAGACAAAAAAATTTAATTGTTTTTAAAAATCCTTTTAAAAAGCTTTTCTTCGTTGCCTAAATAGATTTCTCTCAAAACCTCAAGTGCAAATTCTTTTACCTTAAAATTATAACTTGCAATAGTATCCAAAAAATCAGACCAACCAAGTTTGATTACTTTTATTTTTTCTCAGTCTTCTTCTATATTTTGTTCTTGGATTTTTTTGCAGTTTCTTGCAATAAATATATTGCTATTAAAAGCTATTTTTGAAGATAATTTATAAGAGTTGAACAACTCCCAGTCATTACTTACAAGTCATGTTTCTTCCAATAATTCTCTTTTTGCTGTTTCTATTGGTTCTTCTCAAGATTCACAAGTTCATCAAACCAATCAATAATAAACTTCTCTTCAAGGTTGTTTTTCTTCCAAAATAATTATTTCTCAGGTTTCTAGTATAGCTATAACATCTACGGTATCCTCTCTTTTAATTTTCTCAAAAATTTGTTTGCTTCAATCAAACATCTCCTGCTCCCATTGATAAA
>CAZWWJ010000002.1:0-23251 GCA_964637495.1 uncultured Candidatus Peribacteria bacterium
TAATAGAAAAAGAAAGACAAGAGGAAAAAAATATATACGCAGATGAAATTCAGAGACTTTCAAAAAAAAGAGAAAATCATTGAAAAGCAGTTACCGGACTCAAATGAAAAAAACAACAACAAATGGATCAGATTGCCCTTGTTAGATTCTCCAGAAAAGAAGATATAGAAACTGAAATCAAAACTCAGGATATTGTTCTTATCACAAATGATAGTTTGGAGAAATTAAGATTTTACAACTTTCAGGATTTTCAGGAAAGTATAGAGCAATTTCCCTTGTGAACTGTATATAAGCTTGGTAAAAACTATATGGATGTATGGGTAAACACTCCTATTCCAAGATTTATATCCAAAAATGATGTAACTCTTCATCTGTATGTAAATGATATAACTTTCTACAGACAAAAAACTTGTCTTGATTTCTTTTTCAAAAGAAAAGACCAGGATGGAGAAAAACTAAAAGAGGTAGTTTTCAATGACAAACCAACAGATCAGGATTTTGAAGAAATTTCTTATATTGATTTTTTCAATTACGATCTGAATCAGCACCAAAGAGACTTTGTTCAGAATTCTCTGGAAAACAAGCATTTTGCTGTATTACACGGTCCTTTTGGTACCTGAAAAACAACAACAATAGTAGAAAGCATTTATCAGCACTATATTCAGTGAAATAAGATACTTGTTTCAGCAGATTCCAATGTGGCAGTTGACAATATCCTTGAGAAACTACTCGAAATGTGAACTTTTCCAAAACAGGAAATAACAAGAATTTGACCTTTCTCAAAACTTTATGACCACGAGGCAGTGTCGTACACAATTTACAAAAAAATTGAGGACAACCCAAGAAGCAAAGAAATCAAAAATCTCAAAGACCAGACAAATATCCTGAAAAAACAAAGAGACAGGTATGTTAGACCAAGTCCGGACAAAAAAAGAGGTATGAGCAACGAACAGATACTAAAACTTGGAAGTGAATGAAAACCATATAGATGAATTAAGAAAAAAACAATGAGTTCTATGGCTGAATGGATAACAGCCAACAACAATCTGAAAGAAATCTATCAGCAAATAGATGAAATAAGAGAAGAAATTATAAACCAAACAATTCAGGATTCAAGTATAGTACTTGCAACCAACTCAATGATATATTCTGATTTTCTGGAAGAGCATTTTTTTGATGTATGCTTTGTGGACGAAGCAGGCCAGAGTAGTTTTCCTTCTACACTTATGCCTGTTTCCAAATCAAACAAGTTTATCCTTGCCTGAGACCACAAACAACTGCCTCCAACAATACTTTCTAACAAAGCAAAAGATCTTGAATACACTCTATTAGAGAAATTAGCTGATTTTTATGAAGAGAATCTAAAATACTATACTTTGCTTCCTTTGCAGTATCGTATGAACTCAGATCTTATGTGATTCCCAAGCAAAATGTTTTATCACAACAAACTATCTGCAGGTGAACAAACAGAAAAAAATCAGTTAAAAAAACTACTTCCCCAAAATTTGGCTTCTTATTATCAAGGTAATATTATGTGGTTTGATGTAAACTGAGAAGAAAACAGAAACAAAGAAACACTTAGTATCTTTAACGAAAAAGAAGCAGAAACAGTCAAAAATATAATAAAGGATCTGGAATGTATATGAAAAGAAAACATTTGAGTAATTACTCCCTACAAAGCTCAGGCAAGTATCTTAAAGAAAAAAATTGCTGATGTAGAAATTAATACTGTGGACGGGTTCCAGTGAAAAGAAAAAAGTATAATAATAATTTCTTTTGTAAGATCAAATCCTGACTGAAATATTGGTTTCCTGAAAGACAGAAGGAGACTGAATGTAGCTATCACAAGAGCAAAATCCTGACTAATATGTGTTGGAAATATAAATACATTGAAAAATGATCATTTCTTCAATGAGTTTATTAATTACATCAAGAATGTAAACTGGAATTCTGAATAAGATTTTCTAGAATGTTTGGTTACAATAAATTAGATAATTTTTAATAAGCTGCTTTTGTCGTTTTTGGTTAGAGGAAGCATATTAAAGTATGATATACAATCACCTGAATACAATTTTATGTTGTCATACATATAACTAACACCTTCAACATAAACTTTGCTTTCATTGTTTAATTTTATTTCATAAGGATAGTTAAGGTTGTAAGAAGAAAAGAATTTGTGAAAAAGATAATTGTAAGAAAGGTCATAGAAATTTAGTTTGAATCATTCAGGAATTATTATCATATTACTGTTTCCCTGTTTCTTAAAATTAGAAACAATATAAGGAAAATCTTCTTCTACAAAATTTGTTTTGATTGTTTCACTTATTAGTATATCTACTTTTTCATCAAGTTTGATATAGTTTGCATCTTCAGATCTGAATATTATATTTTCCTCTAATTCAAAATATCTTGATATTTTCTTTGATAACTCAAGAGAATAAGGGTTCTCTTCTATCATAGTAACTTTCTTTACCCCAATATACAAAGCCATTATCCCAAGAATTCATGTACCAGAGCCTGCATCTACTA
Organism: uncultured Candidatus Peribacteria bacterium; assembly: GCA_964637495.1. Classification (GTDB taxonomy): domain Bacteria; phylum Patescibacteriota; class Gracilibacteria; order Absconditabacterales; family Absconditicoccaceae; genus CAZWWJ01. Next base: position 2,530 of record CAZWWJ010000002.1, read on the forward strand.
CATGTATATTCTTTTCCGGAAAATCTTTTATTGCTTTTTGTATTGCCTGAAAAAAATATCTGTTTCTTATAATATCTTCTGCACAAAAAATTGCATCTGAAGTTGGCAACTTACAATCTTTGTCATCGTATTGATAAGTATTTAGATTCATATCCTGAAGAAGTTTTTGGAATTGCTTATTAAATTTTTCAAAACTTATCATCCAAGTTAATTTTCCTGCTAAAAAATTTACTATTAATTAAATAAAATCACTCAAATTTCAATACAAAATGCCTTTTTAAATTATTAAACCATTATATTCAGGTTGTTTGTGAATCAGGAATTATTCAAATAATCAATGTATTCTTTTATATTTTCTTTGAAATAAGGATAGTGCTGTTCTTGGATTTTACCGACTGTAAAGTATGCAATTGCCATAAATCAGGCAACTCAAATATTATCTGGAATATTTATATTTACTTTTTTTTGTTTGAAATAAAAATCTCCACCTCAAAAAGCTAATCAAATTTCATTATCTGAAGGTACTAAAGTGATAGCATGTTTGAGTTCTTCATAAGTTCTTACATCCCTTGCAATATTTCTTCCAAAAAGTTCTACAAATTTGGTGTCTATCATCTTTGAAAGAAAAGAAAATCTGTTTGGTATTGCAAACAAAAATCCCTTATAGTCTTTTAGATTTATTTTTGCTAATTGTTTGGTTAAATCATTTTCTATAAACAACAATATTCTGGATGCATCTTCGTTTGTGTTTGAAAGAATCCATCACATATAAGTTGAAGTATTATAAGTGTATGGTTCAGTTATTTTGGGCGTTATCACAGTATTTTTTCTGCCAAGTACTTTTTCTGCATCAGAGTCTTTTGTGCAGGTAACTAGTTTGGTTTCTATAGATTTTTGTTTCAGGTATCTTGCTATTATTGGTGCATGTTTTTGTCATGAAGCACTATATATTATAGCCTTATCTATTCAGGGAGTTTGTGATTTTGTTTGATAATCATTTTCATCAGCAAATATTGCATCTTCTTTGTGATGAATAATTTTGGCTGCTTCTATTGCATTTCACGAACCTACTATCAAAGGTTTGCTGTAATCAAAATTTTGTTTTTCTATATTTGTTTGCGAAAAAAAATTGAGAGTTTCTATTACTGTTTCATTCAAATTTGTGATATCCTGCATTTTCATGTGTTTCAAAATAAAAATTTTTGGTAATTTTTAAACAAATCAAATAAAATATCAACAATTTATAGGTTTTCAAAATTAACATTGAAATTTCAATGTATTTTATTAAAATAATTTATTGTTTTATAACATAAAAAAATATTTATGGTCCCAGATGATGCCCAAAAAGTTTTTAGTTGAGTTCTTTTTGATGTTTATCAGAAAAATCAGGAGCTTTTTGATTGAAGCAAAACAACCTTTGAGTATCTTGATAAAAAGGATACAACTCAAATAATTGCTACTGTAGAGGACAAAATAGTTTTGGAAAAACAAAAACAACCCTGACAAGATTGGTTCTGGTCTTTGCCGGGAGGGAGAATAGAAGATAATGAAGATTTCATCAAAAGCTGATTAAGAGAACTTTATGAGGAAACCTGACTTACTTCAGATGATGTTTTTCACTGGAAGACATATAATCCAACTTCCAAAATCAACTGGGATATTTACTACTTAATAGCAAGAAATTGTTATTTGTACTGAAATCAACAACTTGATGGTGGAGAAAAAATTGAAGTTGTTTATGTAACTTTTGAAGAGTTTACAAATATGATAATCAACAAGGATCTTGACCTTAAGGATTTTGCCGCAGACTTTCTAAGAAGTTATGTTAAGCAAGAACTACAGGAGTTCAAAAATCTAATTTTCTGAAATAATTAACTTGTTTTTGATAATATATAAATAATTCTTTCAATATCATTTTCAAAAAGTTTATAATTATGGATTTTTTCTATTCTGAAATTATATTTTCTGCAGTTTTTCTGAAGAATTTCATATTCTTCGTGGCTTTTTTGTTTGTAAAGTATGATTTTTCAATTTTCTTTGGGAATGTGCTTTATTTGTTTTAATAGCTTGTCTGCATAACAAACAGCCCTTGCAGTCAAAAAATCATATTGTTGTGTGTGGTTTTCTGATCTTTCCCGGATACAGTTAGCATTATTCAATCAAACTTCTCTTATAAGCTGATTTACAGCTTCTGTTTTTTTCTTTTTGGATTCTAATCAGGTGAAATTACAATCAGGATTCTGACAGGCCAGTGGTAACATAGGAAAACCTCAACCTGTTCATATATCTACTATGTTGGAATAAGAAGGAAAATCTAAAATATTTTGTACTTCCAGGCTGTCAAGTATGTGTTTGTAATAAATTCATTCATGGTCTTTTATACCAGAAAGATTTATTTGTGAGTTTTTTTCAATAAATTTGTCTATAAGAATTTTGAAATCCTGAGCCATTATTTATAAGTAAAAACTAAATTAGCAATATTATAATATAAGGAATTAGCTTATAATATCAAACATTATTTTTTAAAAGGCAAGATTTATAGATTATTTCAAAGTATCTGTTTTGAATTTTATAATACGTTTGATTAATTAAAAACTAATAATTAATAAAAATAAATATTATGCAATTTTTATATTTGTTCAGTTTTTTCAAAAAATTTTTAGTGATTTTGTGTTTATATTAAGATTTTATATTATACTGCAGGTTTCGTGTCTTATTCTTGGTAGGTCAAATTTTGACCACTCAATTGTTCATCATTTTATACTAAAAGCATTATATCATTTATTTCTTAACTTATCTGCTATATGATTTGAGAAACCTCAATATTCACAAAGCAGATAAATTGATTTTTCCTTTTTGTCTTCCAGATAATTTTCAATATTTTCTGCTTGTACATTAATACTGTTAGGAATGCTGAAATGTTGAAAATATTTAGATTCTCTTATATCAATAAGAAGCATATCTTCAGAATTATAAATCTTTTCTCACTTATTAATTAACTCCCATACTTTCTCCGGATTTTTGCCAAAATAATCATCAAAAAAAGTTTCTGCACTGATTTCTATATCATTATTAATATCTTCCAGATCTTTGTTTTTAAGTAAATGTTTGTTTTTTATAGGTGGGAATAACTCTTCATCCAGATACTTAAAGTATTCTTTTAGATACATAAAAGGAAGATCACAGCAAACAAATACAATATTTAAATCACCTTTTTTGTCTTTTTGATTTTGAAGTTCATTATAATTTTCTTTAATAAAATTAAAAACTCACTCCAGATTCATACCAGAACTGGGTCAAGCAATAATTCAATGTCTTGAAAGATGCAGACTTTGTAAATATGATCTTTTTGTGCTAACTTCCTGTAAAAAATCAAGTTTTTCTTCTCGGTCAAATGAAATCTGACTTAGAAGATTGTATGTTCTTGGGCCTGGTACAGGATTGTTTGGCTTTCTTACTACTCATATAGATTTTATGTTTTTGTCTTGTTCTTTTAAGTAGGTTGTACTTCCAATAAAGCTTCCTGTAGTTCAGAGTGAAGTACAGAAGTAATCAATATTTCCTTCAAGTTGATTATAAATTTGGGGTCAAGTATGATTATAGTGTGCTTCAGGATTTTTAGAGTTTTCATATTGTCAAAAATTTATATAATCTTGCTGTTTTCCAAGTTTTTTTGCTATATTTATGGAACTTGTTTCATCACTAGGGTCAGGACATATAGGTTCCTGATTTATAACTACTTTTGACCCAAAAAATCTTAATAAATCAAGTTTTCATTCTCCTACGTCTTCCGAAGCATAACTTACTGTACTTTTATATCAAAGAACTCTTCAAATAACACAAAGAGAGTAGGAAGTATTTCACGATGAACTTTCAATTATTGTTTTGTTTCTTTCGTCCTGTTGGGTTATCATATTGTAAACAGGAATTGATTTTATGTTATATAAAGGAAGATTTTGTAATAATTTAGCGTAAATATGGATTCATTCTTTTTCATACTTATTTAGGAATGAAGGAAGTTGTACAAGTGGTGTTGTATGGTTTTCCGGATTTAGATAATTTTTGATTGAATCTTCTCCAAAAAATGTATTCTGCATTATTATTTTAAGTTTTTGCTTGTAAAGATATATCTCCAACTTTTCTTATTACATGGTCTTGATTTGCATATTTTAGATGAAGGTTTCTAAGGTTTTGATAAATATCATCTTCTTTATATTTTGCTGGAGAGTTTAATATTTTATCAAATTCTTCCTGATAATTGGTATCAGCAATATTTATTTCTTCTCATAAAAGAGATTTCTGTTGTATTTTTTTGTTTTTTTTCAGATATGCAGTTGCTTTTATTCAAATTGATTGTTCTATAACTTCTGCTTCTTGAGGATCTTCAAAATTGTTTATTATTATGTTAATATTTTCTGAAGTTCAGGCTTTATTTGCTAACCTGATAAAATCATTTGCTACTTTTATTGACTCAGAAGAAGGGTTTATAATTAAAACTATTTTGTGGAACTGGGCATGAAGAGTATTGGAAAATGCATCAGTACCAGCAGACATATCTGCAACCAAATATTCCTTTTGTTGAAGTTTTGTATGGGATAAAACATTTTCAAATATAGATAAATGATTATGATAACAACTTGTTCAGATTCAGTCATCATTGTATGTTCCAATATACATAAAATAATTTCCCTGAACTTGCTGAGCAAAATTTTTAATTATAAAGTTGTCTTTTCTGTATTCCAAAAAATTAGATCAACTACCAGGAGGAGTAGTTTTTACAAAATATGCTGGTGATTTAATTTTTTCATTTTCTCATATCAGAAAGTTTCTTATTTGTTTCATATTTTCGCTGTTTGAGAGTGCAAGCTCGGGTTTGATTTCAATATTCATGTTCTGAAAGTAGTTAATATTAATATCTGCATCAAATCAGATTACAGGTAAATTCTTTTGAAAAAGATGCTTTGTAAATAATGCTGAAATTGTACTTTTACCACTTCATCATTTTCAAACGAATGCTATTTTCATTTTGATTTTTTATTAATTAAATGGTACAACCTTATAATTATATTATACACAAAATCAACACATTTTTTTTGTTGAAATTATATGTAAAAAAGTTATATATAACAACTAGCTTTAAAACTTATTCAAAAAATGAAACAGTCTAATTTTTGTGAATGTTGAGAAGAAGCTAAGAAAAACTGAAAACTAAAATCAGGAGGACAAAGATACAGATGTTTTTCATGTTGAAACACATTCACTTTGGGAGGAGTTAGATGAACATACACCAATGATTTCAAAGAGAAGCTTGCCAGGAAGTACTGTCATGAAAAAATTTCTGCAAGGAAGCTTGCAAAAAAATATAAAGTTTCTACTTATTCTCTTGTAGTATGGTCAAAAAGGCATAAGAAAAAATGTAATAAGTGTAAAAAATAAAAAAGTTAGGTTCTTTATTGTTATTCAAAGTTGTTTTAAATTAATAATTTTTTAGGTATGTTAGAAAATTTGATAGATAGTTTTTTAAATATAAACCGAATTATATTTGTTTTGATATTTTTGGGATATGCAACTGTTGATTTAATATTTTCTAAGTATACTCACGATGTAATTGATTTAAAACCTTTTTCAGCAGCAAATTCTTCTGCTGCTATATATCTTTTGCTTGCCTTGGGAATTTTGAGTTATACAGAAAATGTTTGGTATATATTGCCAATGTTACTTTGATCCTGGATAGGGACTTTTTGCTATGTAAAATACAAAAAAAACAAAGCAGAAAAACAAGAAAATTAGCTAGATAAACTTATTTTTTGAAAATATTATATTTTTGTTGATTTTTGGATATGTTTGATTAATATCCAAATGTTTAAAAAAAATCTACAAAAATGAAAAAAATTTTTAAGGGGATATTGTATATACATTTTGTAATAATCCTGAAAATTATCTCTTTGATAAGGAGACCTTATGTAGTTATTGTTTTTTGAAATAGTAAAAAATCTTTCTTCAGAGAAAAATTAAATAACAAGTTAAAAGAAAAAACATCCAAAACAAGAAAAGAATACAAACCTTATAATACTTGGTTTTGAGTGGTTCTTGATTACCTTAATATACCTTCTGCATATTCTAATCTTTCTAAATGGATCTGAGTTTACTTTCTTTCCTGGTACAAACTTATCAAGTCATTATTCTGGTTTCCCAAATACCTTGTATTACAGTGAGGAATAGACGAGGAATGAGAAAACAAATGGTTTCTAAAAGTAATAAAACCAGATATGATTGTTTTTACTGATCTTGATGCAAGTATTTCTGATGATTTTAGAAAGCAAAATATTCAGGAAAAAGAATTCAATTCAATGGTTTCATATCTTAACAAAAAATCCAAAAAAGAAGATTCCAGAAAAGAAGAACTTGACCTTGATCAGCTTGCAAATAAAATAATAGCTCAGGAAAAAAATATATGAGTAGTAAATCAGGACGATACAAGACTCCAAAGTATTTGAGAAAAATTAATAAAATGAGTTTATATAAAAATATAAAATTATGAAAGTATGATTTGTTGGAAAACCCAATGTAGGGAAATCAACCCTTTTTAATATTTTGAGTTGAAGTCACAGAGCAATAGTAACGGAAATTTCCTGAACCACAAGGGAAATTGTTACAACATTTTCTAGTATAGATGAAAAAAATGCTATGTTTCTTGATTCTCCATGATACGATGACAAATACAAAGAACTTGAATATATTGACAAAATTATTGAAGAAAGTGATTTGCTGGTATTTGTAGTAGATCACAAAGAAGGATATACAAGTTTTGAAGAAGAAATAACTCAAAAAATCATAAAAGCTTGAAAAAAATCAAAAACTTTGTTGATTGTTAATAAGTTTGAAAAGTATTTTGGAGATGAACAGGAAGATTTGGTTTTATCAGAATATTATTCTCTTGGTTTTGAAAAAGTAATTCCTGCTTCAGCAACTCAGAAAAAATGAATTGAAAACATCAAAGATGCTCTTGTTAGCCTTTCTTCTGAGTATAATATTGAAGACCAAACTAAGCAGGATTTTCACAATGAACTTATAATTCTTGGCAGACCAAATGTAGGTAAATCAACAATGCTTAACAAGTTGGTTTGAGAGGAAACTGCCAAGGTGGAAGAGTATGATTGAACTACTCTGGATTATATTCAGTGAGAAGTGAACTTCAGATGAAATCTTTATTGTATCTATGATACAGCATGAGTTAGGAAAAGATGAAATATCCATTGATTAGAAAAAATTGCTTACCACAAAACTTTGTCATTGATAGATTATAAAAGGCCTGTATGTATTGTATTAATAGATGCTAATGAATGATTAACACACAGAGATAAGACAATAATATGAGATTTGATCAATATTAAAGTACCTATTTTGATAGCAGTAAACAAAATGGATTTGTTAAGTTATAAAGATCAAAAAATTCTAGTAAGAAACATACAAAGAATGCTCTGATTCATTAAATATTCTCCAATAATTCCAATTTCTTCCAAAACCTGATACAATCTTGATAAAATAATTGAATTTAGCAATAATCTAAGAGAAGAATACAACAAGAGAGTTCCAACTTCTTCTCTTAATAATGTACTTTCCAAAGCATGGCTTGATCATCCGCCAAGATTCCCAAAAAGTAAAATCTGCAAATTTTATTATGCCACTCAAATAGAAGCTGCACCTCCTACCTTCCTGATTTTTGTAAACAACAAAGAAAAAGTAAACTTTGCCTTTAAAAAATGGATAGAAAATAATATCAGAAAGAACTTTGGTTTTATTGGTGTCCCTTTGGTAATTGGATTTAGAAACAGAGATGAGAAAAAATAAAAAAACACGTTTCTTAGAAATGTCAAGTTGATTTTGAAGATATAGCTTGACATTTTTTTTTTGTTTATTAACAACTGCAGTGAACAATTTAAGTTTATTTTAAATTATAAGATAAAGAAAATGGAAAACAAAGAGTGATTCTTCTGGAGAAATAGGTGGCTTTTCATATTGGCAGCAATTGGTTCTGCAGCTTGATTAGGAAATTTCTGGAGATTTCCTTTTCAGGTTTTTGATCATTGAGGATTGGAATTTATAGTAGCTTATTTTGTTATGCTGATTATAATGTGAATTGGACTTCTAATATGAGAAGTTGCCCTAGGACAAAAAACTCAAAAATGAGCTCCAAATGCAATTTGAAGTCTTTCCAAATTCTTTAAACGAATATGATGGTGAGCTATTTTTGTAGCAGCTATAATAGTAACTTATTATTCTGTTGTAATTTCCTGGTCTTTATCTTATTTGTATCATTCTGTACTTTCTCTTTTTCAGGATACATTTGCCTGGGAAAAAGCAGAATCTACTCAGGAATTTTTCTTTGAAAATGTATTAATGCTTTCTGATTGAGTTGCAGAGTGGGGTAGTATTTCTATTCCGGTTGTACTTTGATTAATAGTTACATGGGTGTTAATTTATCTTTTCACATTCAAAAGTGCAAAATCTGTAGGTCCGGTTGTTGCATTTACTGCAACTATTCCAGTAGTATTGTTATTGATTCTTGCAATAAGAGCAGTAACTTTACCTTGAGGAATGGATGGGGTTTCTCATCTTCTGCAATTTGATGCCCAAAATTTATGGAATTTTAGTCTGTGGAGTGCTGCTGCGTGACAAATATTTTTCACTTTATCTTTGTCTGCAGGAGTGATGATTGCTTACTGAGCATTAAAACAAAAAGGATCTGAGATAGCAAACTCATGATTTCTGGTTGTTATTTGAAATACAATTATTTCACTAATATCTGCAGTAGCAGTTTATTGAGCTTTGGGATTCATCTCTAAAGAACAGTGAACAGCAATAGCTGAAATGGATGGATGACCAATGCTTGTATTTGTTACTTTCCCGGAAATCCTGTCAGAATTCCCGGCATTAAGCTGACTGTTTGCAGTGTTATTCTTTGGTTCTATATTCCTTTTGGCTGTGGATAGTGCAATGTCTCTTGTAGAATCTGCATCAAAAGGAATTAGAGATAACTTCCCAAAATTATGACCAGAAAAAATGATGCTTATTTTATCAATCATATTAGGTCTTTGAGGTTTGATTTATTCTTTCTGAAATTGACTGTACATACTTGATATTGTAGATTATTATATTACTACTTTCTGAATGCTTACAGCTTGATTGTTTACTATGTGACTACTTCTTTATAACTGGAAGGATATGACAACATTTATTTCAAACAATAGCTGAAAAATAACAAATGCAATATTCAACAGATGGTATCTAATGGCAAGCTGGTGAATTTCGGTTATAATTCTGATAGTGTTGTACTATCAGGAGATTCAGGACTGAATACTAAATTATGAGGAATTTGATCCTGTGTATAATATGATTTGATTTGGTTTGTATGTTGGTGCTTTTGTGGTTTGAATCATATTAAATTTTCTACAGGAAAAGTCTTAATCAATTAGTATACTAAACTTTATTTATAAAATTTAAGGTATCACATTAAATTACTAATGTGGTACCTTTTTTAATAACTCTTATCCTAAAAATCATCTTGAAAAATTAAAAAAACTGATTAAATATATTTTAGTAATATATTTAAATAAGTTTATGGAAAAATGGAGAGTATTTTACATTCTTTTGAGGCCTGAAGGAGAGGTAAACCAGATGAACTTGAAAGTCAGATAGCAAATATAATAGTTACCCAGCTTCTTAAAAAAATAAGTAATGGGAAAGCAGATATTAGAGTAATAGGTGATTGGGACAGCAAAAAACAAACTCCTAAACTTTTTATTTATTGAGAAATTTCTGATATTGTATTTAAAGACTTTCAATGGTTCAAAGAGTGCAATAATGCTATAATATCTTATTACAAAAAAGTTACCAAAAACAATCTTCCTGAAGATCAAATAACTTGGGACGTGAAATGACAGTCTCATAGTTTGCAAGAAAACAGCGAAAACAACAAATCCTGAGACACCGGAACATGTATCGGAATTGCTTATAATAACACTCCGGTTTATCTTCCTTGGGAAAGACATCTTGCTGTGTGGTTAAGAGATATGATAGATGCTGATTTTATCAATGAAACTTCTGAATTTTTTGATTGAGAGTTACTTGAAAGTGATGGAAAAATAGAAGTTCTTGCAAAATACAAAGATAACAATTTGGAAAGTATACCAGAAATATCTTTTGCAATTCAGCACAAACAAGAATATAGTTTATCTTTATTAAGAGAACATACCAAAGATTTAGTAGAACATTATTTTAATAAATTCTGATTAAATCTTGAATTACCTAAGATTATGGTAAATTCAGCCTGACCACGACATGAGTGATGATGGAAAGTGGATGCCTGAAGCAGAGAAGCAAAACCCCACAGAGATGGTTTTAGTTCGTATGGTCATTGTGAAGATTCATTTTCGGGGGAAGATCCTTCCAAACCTTCAAAATCGTGAACATTACTTGCAAGAAAAATTGCCTGTTTTTTGGTAAAGAATGATTACTGCTGCTTTGCAAAGGTAATGCTTTGTTTTCGTATATGAATGGAGAAACCTTTTGTACATATATTTACAAACAATACATCCTCTTATGATCAGGAAACACTTGAATTTATAATAAACAACAATTTTGATCTTGAAATAGCCAAATGGATCAAAGAAGCAAACCTAACAGACTATGAAACATACAACAAAATAGTTAATGCAAGTGATTATTTTCAATCAGAAGAGTTTTACTGGAATTTCTAAAAAGTTTTGTTATTCTAATTTAATAAAACAAAGCATTTTATACAAAAATCTGTAATATGGAATTAAATAATTTGGAAACAGATAGAGAATTTTTTTCATCTGACACAGATATAAATGCTTTCAGGCATCTTCTTAATTATATGGATAATCTAGATATCATAAAAATTTCCAGAGAAGAATTTGATTTTATTGAAGATATTTTATCTGAAAGCAAAGACTGAAATGTTTATATTTATATCCCGGAAGATCTAACTTATTGAGAGCTTATTTATTTTATTGATGAGCTTTCACAAAGATTCTGAATAGAAAGTTATACTAACTATTCTAAAATAATAACTTATACAAAAATAGCTGTCTTAACACTACTAAAAGATATTCAGGAATTAGATAAAGATCAATACTTAAAAAGCATCCAGCAAAAATATAAAATACCTGATGAAACAGCTGAAAAAATAAAATCCCAAAAAATAAATCTGGAGGAAGCAAAAAAATTGTTAGAAACTGTAAAAAATAAAAGGCAAACCAATGGAAAGCTTTGTTCAGAAGATTTTTCTGAAATTGAAAAAGAAGTAATTAAAGTTTTCAATGAGGAATTTCAACTATTGTTTTTCAGAAGATGAATTAGTAAGTTGGAATCATCAATGATGAATTTTACCAGAGATGATTATAAGGATGTAAAACATAAGTTAGAAAAAGATTCTGAAATTGTTAATTTTCACGTTGGAAAATCAAAATTGGACAAGGATGAAAAGCTTCTAAAAGACAAAATCTGACTAGAGATGCTAAAAGAAAATATTGATTCTGCCAGAGAATCCAACGATCCAAAAAAAATTGAAGAAGCAGAATTTAACGCTACAGATAAAATATTAAAAACCTTGTATACATATCCATATCAAAACACCAGTGATTGAAATTGAGATAACTTTGACTGAATTCTGAAAACCAAAGAAACTCAGTGTGTTTGATATTCTCTTCTTTGACATACTTTCTTAAGATATCTTTGAATAAAGCATTACAAAATTTCTAAAATAAGTCATGCAGCTTTAGAAGTTGTAATTCAAGGCAAAAAATATTATTTTGACCCAACATATTCAGATACTTTATTTGAAATTACATCCCTAAAGGAAAATAATGACTGATTAAATATTTGTCTTGGTGGAAAGAATCTTTGAGATTCAGCAACTTTTGAGGATCCAGAAAAAGGTTTATTAACCAGTATAATAAAAAATTCAACATATTCGTTGTTATTTAGTAGAAATTTTAGTGAAATCATATATCTTGCTGATAAGATGATTGAATTAAATCCTTATAATTATTATGCTTATTACAAAAAAGGAATGGCATATGAGATGTTAGATGATTTTGAACAAGCAGAACACAATTTAAATCAATCTTTGATGTTAAACTCCTACTACAAATTACCTTATGCTTTGAAACAAAGAATTTATCTAAGATCCTGAATATGTCATTATTATTTTTGAAACTTTGAGTTTGCTTTAGAATTTTTACAACAATCCAAAGAGGTTGGAGATGAACACCTTAAATTAGGAGGTAATCATCCAATTGCTTATGAATCATTTTGAGATTTTTACCGATATTATATGTATTATTTAAATTTGGATAAAAAAGAACTTCAAAACTATTACCTTGAAATAATAAAAAATTATGATAAAGCTTTAACTATAAATCCAAAAGATTCTATTGTATTATATAAGAAATGAAAAGTTCTGGAAGAAAAAGGAGATTACTATTTAAGTAAGTTGTATAAACTGGCATCTTTAATGATATCCTGAAAACCCTATGAAAATTTACAAAACGAAGTACATAGCCTTACATTTAAAATGATTCAGAAATTTGTAAAAGAAAAAAACTTTGTAGGATTGAATGCTTTTCTTGGTTTTATGAAACTAAAATATAAAATATAATTTATAAGTTAAGTATGGCTGCAAAATTTAACAGGCTTGGAAAATTTTTTTTCTTGAAAAATGAAATATTTTTTATATTGTTGTGGTGAATTAGTTTAAAATTAAAAATCCGGATAATGTCTAAAAACTTAGTAATCGTAGAGTCACCAGCCAAATCAAAAACTGTAAAAAAATTTCTTGGGAACAACTATGAAGTGGTAGCAAGTATGTGACATGTGGTAGATCTACCACAGAAAGAATTCTGAATTGATGAGAATTTTGAGCCAACTTATCAGATAATGCCGGACAAAAAGAAAGTAATTCAGGATCTGAAAAAACAAATAAAAAAATACGACAAGGTCTATATTGCAACAGATGAGGATCGTGAATGAGAAGCAATTGGATGGCATATAATCAATTCTTTGAAACTAAAACCTGAAGAAACTCCAAGAATTGTTTTTCACGAAATTACAAAAGAAGCTTTGCAGGAAGCCATAAAAAATCCAAGACAGATTGATACAAATCTTGTTAATGCTCAGCAGTGAAGAAGGCTTCTTGACAGATTTGTTGGTTTCAAAATTAGTCCAATACTTCGAGAAAAAGTAAAAAGAGGACTTAGTGCCTGAAGAGTTCAGTCAGTTGCTGTAAAACTTGTTATAGAAAAAGAAGATGAAATCAACAATTTTGTTCCTGAAGAATCCTGGAAAATCTATGCCAATATTCCCACTTGAGAATGAAGTTTTAGTGCAGAACTCGAAAAAATTTCGTGAAAAAAAGTAAAATACAAAACTTACGATGAAGTAAAAAATCTTTTTGAAAAAATAAATCAAAAAAATAAAATCAATGAAACAACTGATGAAAAAACTTGAAATAAAATTCTGAAGCTAAATATTAGTGAAGAATTTAAACTTGAAAAAATAGAAACCAAAAAATCAAAAAAATCTCCTCAACCGCCTTTTATTACTTCTACATTACAACAAACAGCCTCCAATAAGCTTGGGTGGGGAGTTAAGCAGGTAATGACAGTAGCTCAACAGTTATATGAAAACTGATACATAACTTATATGAGAACTGACAGTCCCAATCTTTCAAAACAAGCTGTGCAGGCTTGTTATAAATACATTGTTAACAATTACTGAAAGGATTACTCTGAATCAAAACAATTCAAAGCAAAATCTTCCTGAGCTCAGGAAGCCCATGAAGCTATAAGACCAACAGATATTTTCAAAACTCCTGAGAAAAGTTGACTAACATGACAGCAGTTAAGTTTATATAAATTAATATGGGTAAGAACTCTTGCTTCTCAGACAAGTAGTGCAGTTATGCTGAATACTACATACAATTTTGAGTACAGATGTGATAACAAAAAACAGACTTGGGTTTCCAAAGGACAAACAATTGATTTTGATGGTTTCCTAAGAATTTACAAAGACTTTTTGGGATCTTATCAAACACAAGAGCAGGTACTGCCAAAGCTCAAAGAAAATGATAAAGTCAAAACAAAATCTATAATATGAGCCCAACAGTTTACAAAACCTCCAAGCAGATATACAGAAGCAACATTGGTTAAGAAATTAGAATCAGAGTGAATTGGTAGACCTTCTACTTATGCTCCTACTATATCCACAATAGTAGACAGAGGCTATATTGCAAAGGATGAAAACAACAAGTTATATCCAACAGACATTGCAAGAATGGTGAACAGCTTCCTTGAAAAAAACTTCAAAAATCTTATGGATTATAAGTTTACAGCAAACATGGAAGACAAACTGGACAAGATTGCAGAAGGAAAGTACAATTGGAAACAGATGTTAAAAGACTTTTATAAACCTTTTGAAAAAGAACTGGAACAGGCTTCCAAACAGGAAATGGAGCAAATGTATGTTTGAGAAAAATGTCCTGAGTGCTGAAATGATTTAGTTTATAAGTTTTCAAGAGCAGGGAAGTTTATTGGCTGTAGTAACTATCCAAACTGTAAGTACACAAGACAGTCAGAAGAAGAGAAAAACAAATTAGATGCTCTCAAAGAAAAATTCGAATGAAGACCTTGTCCTGCCTGATGAACCATAGTTGTAAAAGTTTGAAGGTATGGACCTTTTCTTGCTTCTTCAGAATATCCAAAAGTTAAATGGATTTCTCCAATACCGGATGAAAAACAGGAAGAACTTGAAGAAAAAATATGATGAGAAACTTGTGACAAATGTGGTCAATGAACATTACATGTTAAAAAATCTTCAAAGTGAAAAAGAAAAAGTTACTTCCTTGGGTGCAGTAATTATCCAGAATGTGATAATATTAAATCAATTACAGCTCAGGGCGAAGTCAAAGATGTTAAGTCTTGAGAATCAAAAACTTCAAAAAGCAAATCTACAAAAACTACCGGTTCCGGGAAAACTACAACCAGAAAAACAAAATCCACATCAACATCAAAAACTTCCAAAAAAACTACTACCAAGAGTAAAACAACTTCCAAAAAATCATCCAATTCAAAAACTAATAAATGAACTAAAAAAAGTTCATAATCTGTAATTTAACAGTTCTTGATTTCAAAAAGAGTTGAAAAATAAAAAAAAAACATTATACTATATCTTGTAAAGCAAAGTTTTTTGCTTGTTTTTGGGTCAGTAGCTCAGCTGGCAGAGCAGGAGCCTCTTAAGCTCAAGGTCGAGGGTTCGAGTCCCTCCTGACCCAAGTTAGAAAAACTTGTAAGCTCTTGAAAAAATAAAAAAATTGATTAAATTAATAGTTAGCATAAGCAAAATTCAATATTGATATACAGGGGTGTAGCTCAGCTGGTAGAGCAGCGGTCTCCAAAGCCGCGAGTCGTGGGTTCGAGTCCTGCCACCCCTGTTTTTTTTACTACTTGACTTTTAAGCTTAAAAAATTATACTGAATTGATTTTATATTATTAAAGACCAATGAGAGAGAAAAAATATAATTCAGTTAACGAAAATCAAGAAAATATAAGTTCCTTAAATTATAATGAACTTATATGCAAAAATTCAAAAAAAGAATTATATGAGCTTCTTTGAATTAACCTACCAAAGAACTATGATACTATTTTTGAATTTTTGGAAAAAAAAGGATTTGATAATGCATTTGAAGAAATAGAGAAAAAATTTCCTTCCTTATCATCAGAAGAAAGATACAAATTAGCAAATACATTAGCAAAGATACTTCAATTTGATAAATTACAGGAAGAAAATATTTTGACTGCCACAGAACAAAGATTTCTTAATTTAATAACTTATTGAATAAGCTTAATAAATGGTTTTGATTTTTTGGTGGATGATGAACAGATAAACAGATATTTTGCAAGTTTTAACTTTGAAGAAAGAATGAAAATAAAGTATATTATAAACGCTTATAAAATACTTGGCAGATGATATGATCTACCTTTACCTTTGGAAAAAGAAGATTATTATTTTATCAATCTTGTGATGTTTAATTCAAATCAGTCCCTAACAACTTGGATAGAAACAAACTAAAAACAGATTAATATTAATTCCTGTTTAATTTTTGTAAGAAATTATCAAAATCATTTCCAAAATTCTGCACAAGATATCTAAAAAGATCATTGTGACCAGCACCCTCTACCTTTATGCTTTCTTTCTGGTTAGCACTACTTTTATTGTAAACCTTTTGAGACATTTCTGGAGGTACCAGAGTATCTTTTTCTCAGTAAACAATCATAGTAGGAGTTTCAACTTCTTGAATGTTTTTTTCTATATTAAAAGAATTTTCCATTAAAAGAAATTTTTGCAAAGGGAATCAATATAAGCTACTTGCTATATCATACCTTGATGTAAAAGGAGAAAATAAAATTAGTAATTTATGATCTTTGTCTTTTGCAAGATAAGATGCAGGAGCAGTTCATATACTGAATCACAGCAAAATAATGTTTTCATTCGAAAGATTTTTTTCTTCTTTTATGTGATCAAAGAAAATTTCAGAAGATTTATAAACATCTTTTTCATAAGGAAAACCTTCACTCTGACCATAACCTGGATAGTCCATTACAGCAAGATTAACTCAAAGCTCCTGAACTTCCAGTATATGATTAAAAAAAGTAGATATACTACCTCCGTTGGGTAAGAAAAAAAATAAAGTTTTTTCTTCGTTATTATCTATGAAAATTCCTGTAAGTTCTTTGTTATTGTATCAGGTTAGTGTAATTTTTTCGGCTTCATGATTGGATGTAAGATCTTCTAATTCTGTGGTGGAAATATCCATCCACAAAGCAGGGAAACTAAGATAAGTCTCGATTTGCCTTCAAAACAAAAAAAGTAAACCATAAATAACTCCAAAAAATATAACAAATTTCAAAACTATAATTTTTGCCATAATAGTTTTTTATCAACTTAAAATTCCATATCTTCAAAACTTTCGTAAAAATCTTTTAGATTTTTTTCTGTTTCTATTTCATCATTGTAAACAAGCAGCATCTCAAGACTGCTGTGTCTTGTAAATTTTCTTGTTTTCATAATGTCTCAATGAAAATCTCTTAACAACTTTGTAGTAAAAAAGTGTCTAAATCAGTGAGTTGATTTATCTATATCAAGATTCAGAAAGATATCTTTTACTATTCTTCTAAGACTTCTTGTAGTTAATCTTTTTTGATATGAATTGTTGGATATACTAAAGAATAAAGGTCCTGTAGTTATATTAAAAATATTGATATAGTCTTTGAGAGTCTCTGATGCTATTGGATGAAGATTTACCTTTTCTTTGTCGTATTTTCATTTTCACATAACAAAGATAACATTATTACTAATATCCACATCTTCCACATTAAGCCTTATAAGCTCTATCTGTCTGAGTCACTGAAACATAAGTAAAGCAAAAACCGCTTTTATTCTGCGAATTTTTTTTAATTTGTTGTGGGTGTCTTGCTGATCAAGTGTTTTTAGGTAGTTGATTACCTTATCTATTTCTTCCTGATTAAGTCCAAACTTTTTGTGTTTTTTGTTCTGAGCAAAAGATTTTACTCCAAAAGTTACGTCAATGGGAAGTTTTCACATTTTGTACATTTGTTTCAGAAGGATTCTTGCAGAAGTTAGATAAAGATTTTTGCTTGCAACAGAAATATCTTCCCTTTCTTTTAGATGATTTTTGTATTCAATAAAAACATTTTCATCAAATCAGTTTTTTTCTACAAAATCAAGAAAATTATGTATTTTATTAAAATATTCTTTTCTTGTGCTTTGGGCAATATCCAAAGAATTGAAAGTTTTTTTGATGATATTGTTCAGTTCCTTGTTAGTTGGTGTGATTTCAAAGTTTCCCATAATTTTTTTGGAAAATAAATTTATTAATTTTTACCTAAAAACTATCTTTTTTCAACAAAAAATAATAAGTTATTCTAAGAAACTTATTCACTTACAATATCATTACCATCTACGAAAAAATCTCATTTGTAATTGTCTTTTTTGATCTTTCAGATAAGTTTTCAGGGTTTGTTAAGATCAAATCAGTTTGTTTCACCTTTTCACCAGAAAAGCACAGGGAATCTAATATCTTCCTTTTTGGCATAAATTTTTAGGTGGGATTTTCAGTTCTTTCAAACTTTTTCTGTTTTTTCAAAGACAATATCATCAAGCAGAAAAACAGGTTCAGGATTTCCTTCACCAAATGGGGCAAGTTTTTGAATTTCTTTCAATTTATTGTTTTTTAGTTCATTTGAGTATAATATCGTATCAACTTTTTGAGTTTTTTTGATATCTTCATCATTAATTGTATTTCTTGCATATTCCTTGAAAATCTGTTTTACCTTTTCAAGATTATCAAGACTTACTGTCATACCTCATGCTTGTTTGTGTCATCAGTATCTTTCCATATAGTCTCAGGCCTGATTCAGCATATCTATTACTGAGAAGTAATCAGGTCCACGAAGACTTGCTACTGCTTTATTTTCCTGTTCTTTGATAGTAATAACAACTGAAGGTTTGTTGTGTTTTTCTGTTATCCTGCCAGCTACTATCCCAACTGTTCATTCGTGTAAACTTGAAGATTCTGCTATCAAGACTTTTTCTTCGGTATCTATATTTTTTTCTATTTCCTTAAGATTGTTTTCCTGGATTTCTCTTCTTTCAGTGTTAAGTTTTTCAAGAGTATCCAGATGTTTTGTTTGTTTTTCTCAGCTACAAAGCAAACAATTAAGACTATCATAAGGACTTTGTATTCTTCATCAGGCATTAAGCCTTGGTCATATTACAAATCATATATGAAAAGCCTGGATTTCCTGTTTTAGATTAAGGTAATTTAGAAGGTTTTTCAGTGAGTTTGGAATTCATTTTCATTTATTTATATAATCAATTCACATCTTGGTAAACAACCTGTTTTCATATACAAGAGGTACACAATCCGAAACTGTTCATATAGCAACTATAGGCATTAAGTAAGCAAGTATTTGTTTTTTCTTTTTATCAGATTTGATATATTTATTCATAAATGCTGTAATTATTTTGAAAGCAACTCCAACTCAGGCAATATGTTTAAATCAATACTCCGGACTTATTTGGGGATTAACTACTGCGTATGCGTTGGGAAGTTCATTTAATGCTTTGTGATGGTCAGTAATTATAAGATCAAGTCATATTTTTTTTGCATATTCAGCTTCTTTTAGAGAAGTGATTCAGTTGTCTACTGTTATTACAAGGTTGGTTCCAAGTTCTTTGATCCTGTCCAGGTGATAATCTTTTATTCAGTAACCATCTTCCAGTCTGTTTGGAAGTCTGATAGAAATATTTTTGTATCCAAGAAACTTGGTAAAGAATGTATATAAAAGATAACTTGCTGTGACTCAATCTACATCATAATCGCCAAATATAATAATTTTTTCTTTGTTATTTATTGCATTATGAATTCTGTGAACCGCCTTTTCAAAATCATTCAAAAGGTATGGATCAATCCAGGAATTAGAAAAAGAAGGATTAATAAAAGAGTTTAAATCCTGATCTATATCCCTTATTTTTAGAAGTCTCTGGAAAAGATCTTCATTTGGATTATCATAAAGTATTTGATAAGACACCTTTTTTGTGTTTATAATTTTAAATTGGTTAACTGTAGAATAATAATTTTTATCTTAAAATTCAAGGGCAAAAATTTTTATATTGAAACTAATTGTTTGTATGATAATCAATATTCAGGTAAACTGGTATATTGTAAATTTCTCTAAGCATTATATAAAAATCTATGTACCCTTTCAGAGTCCTGTTAAGAAACAAGTAGTTTCAAAGGCTCAGAAAATCTTTGTTAAGATGTACCAGAACATATATTTCATTTCATTCTATATAAAAATCAAATTTTTTGTTTGGAAATTTCTTGGTTAAATCTTTTATTGCGGTAATAGTTCTGCTATCCATAAGGTTTCTTGCTTCTATTTGGTCTTCGGATCTAATATCAAAATTTTTTTCAAACTCTGCATCTTCAAGTTCTACTTTTTCTCATCTTTTTTTGTTTACTCACCAGATCAAAATTAGTATTATTACTGAAAGCAATACTGATAAAATAATAGAAAAAGGTGAAAAAAATATTATTAAAATAAAAATAAAAACAAACAAAACAAGGTATTTTACAATTATTTCTAGTAGGTGATCTTTTTGAGTAATAAGTATCCAGTCAAACAATTTATCTTCTGAAAATACATTAATTTTCTGAACAAATATATGATCTACAGTAACAGTTTTGCTTCAGTTTTTTGTTTTCTTTCTTTTTTTTGTTTTGATTTCTGCTCAGGTGATATTGGCAACATGATTTCAGTTTGAATCTTTAAATTGATATTTAGTACTATTTCAGAATTTATCTACCCGCTGATAACTTCCAAGAAGGTTTGTTTTTTCTTTGATATCTTTGGGATTTTCTTCAAAATAATCACTTGATAAAGAAAATTTAGCTCATTCAAACATATTTACTACAAATCCGGAAAAAACTTTTTCTTCTTTTGATAGATTATTGTTATTTTCCTGAAAAATAAATTCTTTAATTTTTTCATAGATTCATTTACTATTTCAAATTTGTAGTTTGTTAACTAAAAAACCTATTATTAGAAACAAAAAC
>CAZWWJ010000002.1:23351-37609 GCA_964637495.1 uncultured Candidatus Peribacteria bacterium
GAAAATCCATAATTTAAGAGTATGTAAATATTTCCAATTATAAGTAATAAAGCCAAAAAATATAATGGCCATTTTAATTTTTGATAAAGTTGTTCTTTTTCTTTTAGTATATTCAGAAACTCATCCTGATTAAAAAAATTATGAATTTTTTCAAGTTCTTCATCTGAAAGAATATTTCTATCAAAATCTTTTCTGAATTTTTTTATATTGATATCTTCCATTTAATTTTTTTATTTTATGAATTCTAATTAGAAAAATAATTAATATTTTTAACAAAATATTTCTCAAGTTCTTCCAAATTTATCTTTGTTCAGGATGGAAGATAATTTACAATATATTCTCAAAACATTTGATGGGAATATGGAGATATACTTTTGTCCCTAAGATATTTTAGATTTGCATTTGTATAATTTTTTATTGTTTCCTTAAAAACATTATATTTTTGAGTTTCGGTAAGTTTTAAATTGTTTTCTTTTTGATAAGTTAAATATATTTTTTCCAACATATTCCAGATATGGTATCATTTCTGAATATAAGATTTTTCTCAAGAAAAATAATACTTTTGTTTATCTTCTTTTTCATCTTCTTGTTGTGTTGATGTTTGGTCCTGAATTGTGTGAATAATTTCTTGTTGTACGGTTTCAGGAGCAGAAGTATGTCCAGCAATTTCTTCTTCAACTTCAGAAGATTTTTCTTCAAAAAAAGATTTATTTTTGTCCATATAATTGTATTCTAGTCTTTGAGAGAAAGTGTCTTTTTCACTGTCCTCTTGCTCACCTTGCATACCTCTAAAAAAATCTGCAGTGTTCATTGATGACATTGCATTTATAACATCCTTAAAGTTTTCATAACCACTTTTATATGCATCTCACTGGGTGATAAATACAGAACTTCCAAGAAAAGCAACCAGTGAAAATCCTGCTACTATATTTACTCAAAAGTTAAATTTAATTTTGTAGTCTGCTTTTTGATGAATATTTTTAACTACCTTATATACTATTCATCCAACTATTACAAGAAGTGATGCAAAAACTCATACAGGAAGCATTACCGAAAATACAAAAAGAAGAAAAGGCAGAGTAAAAATCCAGAATCACCAGACTTTTAGTTTACCCAAAGTATCTTTACTTTTGAATGTTTCTACCTTTTCAAAAAACTCACTTATTAACTGATACTCGTCAAAACTTTCACAAAGTCAGAAAATAAAGAGAAATTTGATTTTTTTCCATTCTTTAGAGTCTTTCTCATAATCAATATATTCTGCAAATCACGATAACAAAAGTGGCTCAAAAATATATCTAAATGGTAAATTATAAAAATCAACAAGTAGATCTTTAAGTTTTATAAGTTTTTCCAATTCATCTTCAGAAATATTATTTTCTAATGTGTCCTGAGTTTTGAAACATATTTTGTTGTATTCTTTGTAGTTTTTTATTCACTGTTTTATGTATTTTTCTTTGTGAGTTTCATCGTATCAGGAAAATTTTATTTTGTTTAGAATATCAAATCACTGCTCAAAAAAGCTGTAAATTTTATGTTTTACCTGAAATACAGCTATTCAGAACTGTATAAAATTTTGGGACTCTTTAATTAACTCTAATGTTTCATCAAATTTCATTCTTGTAAAAAAATCTTTTTGAGTTTTCATTTTTTATTTTTAATTTTAAATTTTTGTTAATTATAATTTAGTTTGTTTTTTCTGTCAAAAAATATACTGTTTTTTATTGAAAATGGTTTTTTTTTGTTTAGTATCAGTAGTAAATTAAAATTTATTATCTTAAATTTGAGCAAATGAAAAAAATAATTTTATTAGCAGCTTTGATATTCTTAGGAATAACTTTTGGTAAAGCTTATAATTTTACAACTTATCCAGCAAAAAATATATGGAAGTCTTCTACTCAGGTAGAAAATTATGAAGCTATTGTTTTTCAGGGAGAAAACATTTCTCCAAGGGATAATGTACTAAATATTTCTGAAGTAGTTCCATTCTTAGAAAAGCTTTGAGAATTCTGATTCTTAAAGTACTGATATCATTGGGAAAATACATTCTCAGAAATTAATGATGATTATCTAGATTTATCAAACCTTGATAACAAAAAATTATCATATCCAATAATCTGATTTTCATATTGAAAAAATGCATTATTCTTTGTTCATCAAAAAAATCTAACTTCTTATCAAAGAAACGAAATTGAAGAGGAATATGCAGGAAGTTGATTCAGAATAATTCAATATACAAATGATTTATATATTATTTCCAAAGCCACAGATGATTTACCTGAATATAGATTCTTAACTAGTGAATACTTACCATTGTTAAAAAACTATAAAAATCCAAATTTATTGAATTTCCAGCTTTGAGAAAATCCTCTTAATCCTTATGATTTGAATGATTTTCAACCAAGTTTTTTGCAACTTGAAATAGTTAGAAACTCTGAATTAAGATGATTTATTCTGGGGTTAAAACCAATTCCTTCTACTCCTACTACATGAGGAAAAAGATTCTGACAGGAATTTCACCGTGACGAAGAAACTTTGCATGATTTATTATGATTATACGAGAGTGTAGCAGATTTTCGCAGAACATTTGGATGACTTCCTGAAGATTTAAATAGTTTACATCCAAGGTATCTTGATATAACTGCATTCAATAGATACCATCGTGAAACTATGTACGAAAAAGAAGAACCTTTCTGCTTTAGAGTTGGATTCAAACCTCAATCTCAGGATTTTAAAAGACTGTTTAGTTTTGAAATTAACGAAGATTGATTTTGGGAAACTAAATTCTGTTTTTAACAATGAATTTGTTTAACAAAGCACTTGCAAAAATAGCGATTTTTTTCATTAAAATATATCAAAAAACCTTATCACCAGATAAGTGATTTCCTTCTTTTTGGTTGAAAGGAAAGGTATGCTTACATACTCCACACTGTAGTCAATACTGAATAGAAGTTCTGGAAAGATATTGATTTATACCTTGAATATTTATAGCAATGGAAAGAGTTGGTTCGTGTCATCCATGGAATAACACATCCTATGATCCACCTTATTATAAAATAGTATTTTTTAGTTCTGCTCCTATAGGACAACCTTTTCTTGAAGAACTTGTAAACAATAAATGATTTGAAGTATCTTGAGTAGTAACACAACCTGACAAGCCAGCAGGAAGATGACAACAAATCAAAGAAAATCCAATTAAACAAAAAGCAAAAAATCTTTGAATAACAAACATATATACACCTTCTGCAATAAATCCTAACAAATCAGAAGAATGAAATAAATTTGCTGAACATCTTGAATTATTGAATCCGGATTTTTTGGTTGTTGTTGCATACTGAAAAATAATACCGGCAAGTATCTTAGAAATTCCAAACATTTCACCTGTCAACATTCACTGAAGTATCCTTCCAAAATACCGTGGTGCATCACCTATTCAGTCTGTTTTGTTAAATCAGGAAGAAAAAACCTGAATTACAGTAATGAAAATGACTCCTGAAATGGATGCATGAGATATAATAAAAATTCAGGAATTTTCTATAAAATTCAACCGAACTGCTTTGGATATTATCAATCAGATTCAGGAATCATGACCTTCCTTTTTTTCAAGAGTATTATGGGATTATGGTAAAGGTTTAATTAGTGAAAAACCACAGGACCACAATAAGGCTTTATATTGCGAAAAAATCTCAAAAGAAGATGGTTTGATAACTCCCAAAACTCATTCTCTTGAAGATATATACAGGAAATACAGAGCTTACTATCTATGGCCAAAAGTATATTTTTTTCTACAAAACAACAAAAAAGTTATAATAGAGGAGTTGAAACCTGATCCTAAAAATTTTGAGGAAAATAAGAAACTTCCCTTGATTGATAAAAACAATAAATTAAATGATTCTGTGCAAGAAATATTTCTAAAACCAGAATGAAAAAAATCTATGAGCCGAGAAAGTTTTTGTCAGTGATATCTGGATCAAATTTAGTTATGACTTTTTTGTATGTTCAAAAGTTCAGTCCCAGTTTGGAGGTATTTCTATTTTGTTGTTTATTATTTTATTAATTCTGTCGTATAAAACATTGGCAGTAGGATCTTTGGAGTTTTCAACTATATATTTTTCCAGTTCTTCATAAGCTTTTTCAAAATCTTTGTTAAAGTATTTTTTAATTATGCTGTTCCATTGAGTTATTTCATCTTCTCAAAGGTCTATACTGTAATTTCATTCTTCCTTGTTTTTAATGGGATGAAAAATCTCTGCATTTTGAGATTTTCATTTAACTCTTACCCTATCAATAATTCTTATCAAAAAGTTTTTTCAAAGATTTTTTGAAGTTTTCTTATCACACAATAAACTGGTGTGATAAAAATTATTAAGTTGTTCTATTCTTGCTGCAAGATTTACAATATTTCATATAACAGAAATTGTTTTAAAGTGTTTTCATCATATAGGTCACATTAAAACATTTCATGATGCTATTCATATTTTTATATCAAAGTCTTTTCCTCTCAAAGTATCAAGAACTTGTTTGTAAAGATCTTTCTTTTTGGTTTCATTATAAACTTTTTCTCATAATTTTTTAATAAATTCTTCTTTGTGATTCAGAAGGTGTAAACCACATGCTACTGCATTAGATTCTTTCCCTTCTCAGTGAAAAACTGCTAATATTCCATCTCACATATACTTATCTATATATCATCAGTATTTTAATATTGTTTGTTCCATACTATTATTGCATGAGTTCAGAAATCCTCATATTATTCTTGGATCACCTAATTCTTCAGAAATACTTGTGAAATTTTTTAAATCAACAAACATTACAGTAAAATCATCAATAAAGAAATTCTTAGTTCACTTGTTTTGATTGTATATTTTCTTTAGACCTTCTTTATTTTCGAAATTATTGGTTTCGTTATTTTTCAAAAACAAAAATAAAAGAATTACTATATAAAGAATAATGGAAAAAAAAACATTCTCTAAAAGCATCAAATCATAATATCCAAAAAGATAAGCCAAAATAAATCAAACAACAATATAAACAGGGATAAATAAGCTTATCAGTATTGTACCGGTTTTTTTAGCTATAAAATATATCAACAAACATAAGATAATTGCTGAAGAAAAAGCAGCTAACTGATTTACTTCATTCTCAAAATAAAAATTTGCTTGTTCTGGCACAAAAGGTATATATTCAATCACTAATTTTACAAAAATCTGGTTAACAGGTTCAAAAACATATTGATAATTAAAAAACAACCAATACACAAAGGTAAATAAAACAATTAATAATATCCAGATCATTTTTCTAACATTAATTATATCTAAATTTTTTCAATTATAAAAATTTTTTCATATTTTGCAAAAAATACATTATATATTGTAAAATAATTAAAAGATATTGATATTCTGAAGTCAAAAAAGCTAAGTTATTATACCTTTATTGAATAGTTTGGGAAAAATAAAATTAATAGTTCAAAAGTTAACAGAAATCAAAATATATGTGGAATATCATTGGACCTTAATAGGGATTTTACAAAAAAACAACTACCTGAAAAAAAAGTATTAATAAAAATATTTTTTAAAATATTGCTTTAGGAAAAAAAAACTTACTATAATAAAAAACTCTTAAATATAAACACATTTCTGTTGACATTGTTTTTAAAAACAATATATACTATATGCTTTAATTAGTGATGCAAATTAATGGAAAAATATATACCAGAAGAAAAAATTCCATTGGGTTATCCGGAAGAGTTATGAAGTTATATTAGTAATAAATTTTGAAATGTACAAATAGACACTTCTAATCTTCCTGCTTCTATAAGAACAAAATTTGGTCAGGAAAATGATACTTTTGTTGATTGGGAAAATCTTATGAATATTTTGGGGTCTGATTCATATGAAATATTAGATAATAATCAACTCTATAAAATAAAATCACTAGAAAGAAAAAGAGTTGTTTTTGTAGGTAAACTAAATGATCTTAATGAAATTAAGTTACTATCTATTAAAGAATTAAAAACAGTTTATGGTCAATGATGAACTATCAATCCAACGGAAAAAGAACCTATAATTTTATTTTATAATCAAAAACTAACCAAAGGTTTATCAAAGATTTCTCAGTTTAAAAAAGATTTCTGAAAAAACATATCAAACATTTTAGAAAAGTAAAAAAACTATGTACCAGGATATAAACAATTGAAAAATTTTTAAGTTTTTTATTTATAATATAAATCAAATTAATGGAAAGAGAAAGAACAGCTCAAGAAGAACTTCCATCAAATGAAAAAGAAAAAGATGAATCAAGCGAAGCAATAAAAGAGTCGTTATCCTTGATAGAGAAGAGGAGTGACTGAATTTATCTTAATCTTGAGTCTGAAATTTCTAAAACTAAACTTTTTGAGGTTATAAAAAATATTTTTCAATGATGATATTATATTGAATGATTTAACTTCCAAAACCTAAGAGACTATATATTATTTACAGATGAAGATAATATTCCAAATAAATTAAATATATGAGAATCAATAAAAAAATTTGATTCCAGAGAATTTAATCAATATCAAAAAAGGCTCAAAAAAAGCAAAAGACAAGTTACAATACAATTTGGATACATTGAATTAGAAGAGTGAGATCTAAAAAATCCTTGAGAGCAAGTCAAAATGGATTATGATAAAGTACTTGCAGTTCTTTTTTTAAATAATGTAATTTACAATATTGATTTTGATGAAATACAAAGAAACATTGATATTCAGGATTCAAAAAAGACAGTAGGAAATCCAGTTGTAATAGCAGAAGATGAGGAACCAGAACATGGTCAGGATGCAGTTATTGAACCTCAAATATCTATAAAAAAGGATTTTACTCCTGTAGAAAACGAAGACTGAACAATAGATTACAAAAGATTTAAATGTCCTTTTCCTCAGGTAAAAGATACTTCTCAGCCAATTCTTATCAAAAAACCAGCAACACACGGAAGATACTGAAGAAGAGTAGATGGAAGTATAGAACAGCCTCAAAACTGAAAAGAAAAAAACCTAAAACTTTTAAAATGAAAAGGTACAGAAATACTGGAGCACGAAGATGGTTATCATTATCTTATGCCAACTCAGGAGTGATATATTTTCACAGATAAAGACAGAAAAATAAACATAACAGATACTGCAACTAATTCTACTGAAATAGGACCCAAGACCGGAATTCTATATCTTAATACAGAAAGTTTTGTACAATTTTGAGATATTCAAGCAGAATACTGAATAGAAAACGCCCAGAACGTAACAGTTAGAAACTGAGAAGTAAGCTGATATATATTTTCTAATCAATGAGAAGTAGTACTAAACAGAAGCTCTTCTTTGTCCTGATGAGAAATTATAAACAACAATGGTAGAGTAGTAATAGAGTGAAACTCTATTAACTATGCAACAATACAATCAATAGACTGAGAAATAGAGGTGAGTTATGCTGAAAATACTACAATAATATGAACTAATATTAGGATTCAAAATGCCAGGAACTGTAAAATAATCTGAGATGATGTAAAATTAGATAATTCTTATTGAAATAATATACATGCAAAAGAGCTTGAAATAGATAAAGCTGATGAAAATACTGTAATAGTAACTCCTGTTGAAAATGTTTCCACAAGAATATACCATTATCTTGAACAACTGGAAAAAACAATTCAAGAACACAAAGAAAGACAAAATCAAATTGAAGAGAAAGTAAATCCAATTTTGGCGAAAGAAAAAGTTAAGCGGGCTTTGGAAATTTATTATGCTCATCAAAGATGAGAAATTAATATAAGCAAAGAGTTTAGTTTAAAACAAAGGAGCGCACTAAATAAAACATTTAGATACTTCGAAGAATCACTTATTCCTTACTTAGATGAACTTGAAGAAATAAAAAATAAATTAAACAAAGCAAATCAAGATTATGAACTACTAAACTCCAAACTTAATAGTCAGCAAAATAACTATAAAATTAAAATAAACAACCCAGAAAGTAAAGATATAGTACATGTTTTTTATTTGATCCAATGAATTGGATGAGGTTCAAACTTAACTGAATGAAATGTCTGAGATTATCAGGAAACACTTAATACTTTAACGCCTCCTTCTGCTGCATACCAAACAAAAACAATAGCAAGAATAGGAAACCATCAAGATTCTTATGAAATCACGCATGACCAACTTAGAGAATTACTTAAATCTTTGGATACTAATTCTTCAGATACAAGGTCTTCAGAAACTCAGGAATGAAAATTCGAAAAATGAAAACAAGAAAGAGCTAAAAGAGAATCCTTTTTAAGCAAATGAAACAAACAACAAAGATTTGAAGATACAAAAAAGGTTTTGGAAGCTATTAAAGAATGAAAAAAACTCAAAAACTGAATAAATATTAGCAATTCAGATAGGATAAATCCGGCAATAGTTGGGCCAAATACCAGATTTGTTGCTCCTGTAAAGATAAATAACAAATGGATATGAACAGTTATAGATTTGAGTGAATCCTGAATTGGTATCTGATTAGAACAAGAAGAATACAATGATATTGAGCTTGAAAATTCTATAATAGAACTTTCTTTCAAACTTTTAAATCAGGAAATTAATGTAAGGATTCAGGTAAGGTGGATGGATGTAAATGATTGAACTATTCTGATATGATGAGATTTTACCAAAATTGATAAAGACACAAAATTAAGGATTATTCAAAAAAAAGATAACATTCAAAGAGTACTAAAAAATGCCTGACTTGATGAAACTTCAAACAAAAATAAGTAAAAATAAACTTACAAGAAACACAAAAAGCTTGACAAAAGAATAAAAATGATTAAAAAAATTTAGCTTTAGATTTTAATTGTCAAAAAATGTGATTTCTAGCTTATTGAAAAGGATCTAATAATATGGAAACTTCAGAACAAGTTACAGAATGAGAAGATAACAAACAAACTGAAGAAGTTGCAGCAAATGCTGCAGGTGATTTGGTTGAAAGCTTATTGGATGAAACTGAAAGTCTCTGAGATCAAAGGTTACCAGAAATTGCAAACCAAGAAAACTAACAAGATTTTATATACAAGTATACTAACTTCAAAATACCTTTACAACCAAAGGAATTTTTTGAAGTTTTTTTTAATTTTAAATTTTTTTGTTTAACAATAAAAAAAATTAGAACGGATAGTATAAAATATAAGAAACTGAATAAAACTATATAATTTTAATGTCCGAAAATTATCATTAGCGGACATTAAAGGTGTATCTTTTTAATTCTCATATAAATAAGAAACATCTACTAAATCTTTGTATTTAGGAATTTCTTTTCTAATTACTTGTTTTTGTTTTTTGTTGTAAAATACTTTATAAGCTTTGTTTTCTTCATTATCTGATAAAACTCTGAATTTGTTGTCTATAAATTCTATAGCACAGTAATCTGATATGGCTATTCAAATATCTTTGTGTTTTTGAATAAAGTCTTCAAACTCTTTTATTCTTTCTTGGTTGGAAAAATGCGGACAATGTATTCATTTAAGCAAACCAAGTCATCTTACTTTAATATATTTTCGGTTGTCATCTTCTGAATTGAAAGACATTGAATCACTTTGTCCTGCTTCAAACCAGCATATACTACCAGCACTTAGTCCAGAAAGAACTGTTCAATTCTGATAAGCTTGTTCTAACAACTTATCAACACCAAGTGAACGCCATTTTTTCATCATTTTCAAGGTGTTTCCTCATCAAACATAAATAAGATCACTTCATAAAATTTTTTCTTTGATCTCTTCAAAATCAGGTTTTTGTTTCAAAAGATACAAAATATCTGTATTACAGCCAAGATAGTGTCAGTAAACATTCTTGAAGGTCTCTATGTATCAAGCAGCTTCCTGGCTTGCAGTTGGTATAAACAGTGATTTGGGGGTTGTTTTGTTGGTTAGCTCTACTACTCTTTTGTCAAAAGTAAGTGTTTCGTAGTTTTTGATCTCTCATCCTCCGATAGCTACTATTTTTCACATTTTGAGTTTTTTTAGAATAAATTTATAGGATTTTTTCAAGATAGTTATTTAACTTTATCACTGCCTGATTTCTTTGGGAAGGTCCACTACTCCACTCCTCTGGAAAACTTGCAACAGGATGTTTCCAACCATCAGGAATGAAAATATAATTAAATGGCAGGCCATCTTTTGGATTATTTTCTATAAGCCAAGGGTTAAAACTTCATTCTGTTTTACCAACAAATGCTATTGGTTCATCCAATCCAGGTTCCATATATGAAATCACCGTTTGCATACTTCATGAACTATCATCCAAACTACTAAAAAGTTTTTTGAGTCAATTTATTCACATTCAGTTAAAAACAAACTTTCAGAATGCACCTGGGAAGTTATCAAAAGCATTAAAATAAACTCAGGTATCATCTACTATCAAAGGTTTTTGCAAAGCCTCAAAAGCCTTGGATGCTTTGTATTTGGAGATTTCGGTTAAGCTTTCCATCTGAGGTTCTACGAGCTCTACTTCCTCTTGAGTTAGAAGAATATTGGAATGAACTCTTGATTTCATTTCTTCAAACTTTCAGAAGTTTCAGGTTACAAAAGCTATTTCCATTATAATTACTTGTTATTTATAAATTAATTTTTATGATTTTGATATTTTAATTTTATTTTTGGCATTTTTACATTTTCATTAATAGTATGATATCAGCTTTCTCAAGTTTCTTCAAATCAAAATTTTTTATAAAAATTGATAGCTTTTTCATTATAGGAAGCTACTTCCAGAAATAGCTCATCATATTCTGAATAAAAATCAAAAAACTGTTCCATCAATTTAGATCAAATTTTCTTTCATTGATATTCAGGATCTATATATAGCATAATCAAGAAAGGTTTACCTTCATCTAATTTGGCATAAACAACTCATACAGTTTCATTTCAAGATTTTGCTACCAAAAAACAAGTATTTTGGTCAATTTTTTCAATTAATTTTTCGAATATTCTAGTATGTTCATTCTGGTTTTGAAATTTCTGTATTAAATCTTCTTTATAAACTCACTGTTCTGGATTTGGGTAGGTTTCTAACCATGCGTTCTTGACAACTTTGGCTATTTGCTCAGCATCTTCAAAACTTGGAGGTCATATATAAGAAACTCCTTCCCCCAAAGAGTTTTGTAGATTATCAGAAAAATCTATGCTTTCTGATCATTTAGATTGTTGGTTTTCTGGAGTTTTATCACTATAATTTCTCATTTGAATTATATCAAAAAATAATCTTGTATTTTAATTAAAGATTTTTTAATAAATATCAACTATTTTTTAAAAAAATTAAAACTTTTTAATCCTTATCAAAAACTTTCTGAATAGTTTGTTTAATCAAATTTATTGCATAATCTACTTCTTCACCTGTTAGAATCTCAAAATGAGAAATATGCTTTTTGTAATATTCATAACTATAACCAAAATAAGAAACTTTTTTCAAAGGATCCTCCAAATCTTCGGGTCTTACTCTACTCAATGATAATTTTATTTTATTTTTTTGAATATTTAGCTCACAAACAATCTTATTTCAAATTTTATATCATATATAACTTTTTTGTGGAGACATTTCTATTCTATCATCAAGATTTCTTATTTTACTATCTATATCATAAAATAATTTTTTAATATCTTCCATTCAATCTTCAAAAAAATCCTCTATATCATACTCAGAATCTTTTTCTATATAAGTATCCATTATTTCATTATCCAGTTCTTCAAAAATCCATATATCCGTTGCAAGTTCAGAAAGCTTCTCTGCTCTATCAAGGATTGTGTTTTCATTCCATTGATTTACATTTCTTAGATATGAATTTAATCTCAAAGGACTTTCATCAAATCATCATTCCATTGTCTTTTTCTCATAAAAACTTTTATCAGAATATTCAGGATTGTATCAGGTTAATGTTAGATTTCATACAGTATGTAAATATTTTTCTTGTATATTTTTTCGATCATCTCATAGCTCTTTTTTCCACTCTTGCGATAAATTTGGATTTTGAGGCATAATATGTTCTATAGTATAATTATCCACAGAGATTTTTTCTTTTTTGTTATAATTTTCAAGTTTTGAAAAAAGATATTTTCTATTACGATAATTATAAACATCTTTAACTATAAAATTCTCCTTAAATTCTAAATCTCTTGGAAATCTTCTATAAGAATCCAATAGTAACAAATGTGCAAGAAAACTTTCATAATATTTCTGGTCGGATTCTTTGTTCAGGTATTTTTTGAAAGTAGCAAAAGTTTTATTCATTGAATTTGTAGGAATTCAACAAATATTTCTTCTAAAAATATAGCTTTCTATCAAAGCAAGAATCTTTAAAAATGTTTGCTTGCTAATAATATTTTGTAAGTAGTCACTAAAAAGTTCCATAATCAAAGGATATGAAACTTCTGCTCTGAGCTCCCTAATATCTTGAAGTTTTTGAGAGATTTGCAAGTCCTCTTCTTTTTTTAGTCATATAATTTTTGTATAAATTTTAGCAAAATAATAAATATCTTCCAAAAATGCAGTTATTTCAGGTTTGTTTTGTATTGTATAATTTTTGAAGCTTTCATATATACTTCAGAATGTTGGAATGGTTCAACTTGGTGACTTAAAAGTCAAATAGTCACGAAAAAAATGATCAAAAGCTTCTGTGTTATCACCAAAAATATACTCCATCTGATACCAATATTTTTCATACAATTCTCTTTGTTTTTCGGGATCGTTTCACATTAATATATAATTTCTTATCAAGTCAGATTTTGATAGTTCCAATCCTGTTGAGTTCATACTTTCAAATATAAGCTGTGGATTGTCATAATTTCTATCCAGTGCAATATCAATAACATAAAGCTTCCAAAGTCATTCGTATATATCATCTATATAATCTATATTCTTTTCAATTGAATCTAGAAAAAAAGCATAATTCTGATAAAGTAAAGACTGTTTATCCAGATTTTCTTCTGTATTATTCAGTATAGCAAAAAAATTATCTTTATCTGATTTGGTTGGATAAAGTTTAAATTTATTCTCTCATTCAGTTTCTATATTAAATAAGTAACGATTTATTATTTTATTATACATTTTTTCTTCTCAGTTTTTCATAAAACTATCAGCTAAAGCTTTCATAAACAAAATTATAGTAGTAAGCCTCTGTTGTCAGTCTATTATTATCAACTCATTAACTTCAGAGATATTAGAAACACCTTCTTGGTTATATATTACTCATCATATGAAATGAGTAGTAATGTTTGGATCTGTTCATACTTTCTTGATATCATTGAAAAATTGCTTACACTGTTTGTCAGCCCAACTATATTTTCTTTGGTAAATAGGTATTTTAAATTGTCTTGTTCCTTCAAGTAGTTTAATAAAACTTGTTTCACTTGCTTTCATTATACTTTTTTTAGAAAATAAAAAATTATTCAAAAAAATATTTATGATAATATGATATTTAAAAATAAAGCTTTTTCAACTTTATATATTTTGATATTCACTGATTCAAGAATAATATATTAGTTATTAGATTAAGTTAACATCAAGAAAAATATTTCAAAAAAAACCTCTCAAAGATTGTTACAAAAACAGTTTTTTACTCCATCCTTTTGGTAACTAACTATAAGAGTGGAACACTCCATCTCTTTTGTTACAATCTTTTGGCGGGATGAAGATTATCAATTACTTGTTTAGTCTAAATACATTGTAAACACAAGTTGGATTGAATATAATGGTATATCATTTTTTTAACAGTAATAAAACAGTATTTTAACTCGATTTTTTAATAAATTGTTATATTTACACATATAGTTTTTAAACTTTACAATATTTAATTTTTTGAGATACTATTAGAAATCCAACTTAAAGGTTATAAATTGTATTTTATCAGCCAAATAATATTGACTTTAGAAACAATATTATTATATATAATATGATTTAATTTATTAAATTTTCATAATGTCAAAAAATGAAATCACAAATCAAGACAATAGTAAACTCAATCAAATAGTAGATAGTAGAACAGAAGAAGAAAGAAGAAGAGCTGAAACTATAGAACAAACAAGAAAAAAACTTGCAAAAACAATTAATTGATGAAGCTGACTTTCGGAAACTTGAAAAAAATTCTCAGATCCGGAAATTATAGAAGAAGCTAATAGATTGATAAAAGAATACTGATTAACTCCTTTATGAAACAGAACTGATTTTACTTATCTTTCTAGAGTTATTTCTATATCAGATTTTCAAGCAGATCCAG
>CAZWWJ010000003.1:0-37072 GCA_964637495.1 uncultured Candidatus Peribacteria bacterium
TTTAACTTTCCAAGCTTGATATACATATCCACAAGGATCAAATTCTGAAAATAGTATTAGTGTTTCCCATGTTATTATGTTAACTATATAAAATAACTTATTTATATAGGTAACATTTATATTTCAAGTAATTTTTCTTACTGCAAAAAAAGGAGAGCCCAACAAACTTGCTTAAAAACCTGATAAATTAAATTTAGTTTGACTTTTTAAACTAAATTTTTATATATATATGTACATATTTAGCTTCTAACAGTATACAAAAAAATAATGGAAAAACAGCAAATAATAAGTTATATGATAAACGCTCTTGCATACACATTAGTTGCACTAATGATAGCTTTTGTTTGATATTTTATTTATCAAAACTATCAGGGAATCAACGAAAACTGATACCTTGAATACGATGAAGAAATTCTATCTTTACAGCAAGAAGCAAAGGTAGGCACTTGAGAACAACAAGAAATACAGGAAAAAATCAACGAAATAAAATCACAATCTTTTCACTCTGTAGATGATATTATAGAACTATCTGCTTATTATAATGATTTAGGTGAAATCTGAAAATGAGTTGCTGTCCTTGAAAATTATCTTGAACAAGAAAATCATCAGGAGTACGAAGACCTTTCAATGGTATATCACAACCTGGGAGTGTTTTATGACAGCCTTTGTGAAACCTGAGAAAAAGACGAGTTTTGTAGAAATGCTATAGAAAACTTCTATGAACTGGTAGAAAATTATAATGCCTTTGAATATCTACCTGATATCGCAGACATCGCGTGGAGAATGTGAGAAGAACAGGAAGCTTCTCAAATACTTGATTATTATGAAGAAAATTATGCAGATCAGGTTGAACAAATGCAACAACTTCAGGACGAAGTAGAAATAGAAGGAGAATGAGTAGATCCTGAAGATGAAAGTGAAGAAGTAGATCTTGATGATGCTGTAGAAATGGAATATGAACCTATAGAAGAATAAATAATTATTCTTTGTCCTTAAAAACCCAGGTAATAGTATTATTGGACTGAGTTCTTTCAAGGTAACTATCATAATCTTCAACAGGATTGTTTTTATCTCTTTCTATGATTTCCGGTGATTTGTTTACCGTTGGTTTATTCAGAAGTATAGAATTAACAACCATTTCTTCTATATCAATTGTTTTATCTCTTTCACTGATTTCTCACATATCCCCTTCCTGAATAAGATCAATTATATTTTCCTCAGGTAAAGAAAATTTGCTCTGGTAAGATTCTACCTTAATTTCCTGTACATAGTCGTTACCAGAAACCTCACATATTTCATCAAGATAAGCTGTGATATTTAATTCCACAAGCACAGTCTTTTCATCAAGTCATCTAATCAAAACATCTCAATTAACTCAACTTTCATGAAGATTTTTAATTTGGGTTGTTTTTTTGTTTTCAAGTTTCATAGTTTCCTCCTTACCAGGAGATAAAAGTATGTCAGAAACTTTTATTCTAAATGCAAACTGTTCCATCTTTATAATTAAACTAACTAAATGAATTTTTATTATAATCCAATAACTTAATTTTTCAAGAAAACAGGATTTTATTTTTCAAAAACTTTAAGATTTGAACTCTCTGGTAAAAATTCGCTCCCAACAAAATCATTTATTCATCTTATATATTTTTGAACCAAATCTTTCTTGCAGTTCTGAAAACCTGACAGGAACGAAAAACAAGAAACAAGACTTTCAATTATTTCCCAGTCCAGGATTATCAATTGGACTTCAAATCAGATATCTTTATTTTTTTTGTTGTAATTCAAAACAAATCAATTTATTTTCAGAAACCAAATCAAATCTTCAAAGCTTTTTTCAAAACCAAGTAAACTTCCTTCAAATGGTATATTTAATTTAATACAGTTTATCTTATCTTCGTTTATATCAATATCACCATATACAAAACTTAATCCAAAAATAAAAGAAAATATTTTTTTGTAATCTTTGTTTCAAATTGCTGAATTTATTCAAGAAAAAATTTCTTCCAAATGTGTTCCAAAATTTTCTAAAAATACATATTTTCCATCGGTATCAGCATAAATATCAAGTCAAAAATCTTCCAGCATATTGTTTAGGTCAGGAATGTCTTCTTTTGGAAATCTATAAAGGTAAGAAATATTTTTTCACTTAAGCTCATCAAACTCCTGATAAATTCACATTCAATATCCAAGAAACTGCTTGTCTATATTATAAAAAACTCTTGGCTGTTCCAACACTCTAAAAACTTTCATTCACGTATCAATATTTTTGATGTTTTTTGTAGTAAATTTTTTTCTGTAAAAAACAAGGAGATTTTTTTCCAATAAAGTATAAGTTACCTGATTTAGATTAATACAAATATCTTTATCACTTATATTATCACCAAATGCAATAAATCATTTATTGTCTATATAAAAACTCATTTAACTTTTTTAGAACCTAAAATTATTTTTTGGCACCTTCTGCAGCTCACTCAGTAATTATTTTATACAAAAGAACAACCTGTATAAAATTAATCATTAAAGCAGTTCATCAATAACTAACAAAAGGCAAAGTAATTCATGTAATTGGTAAAATATTTATATTTACTCAAATATTTACAAAAGTTTGCACCATTATCAAAGATATTATTCATATTCAAAGCAGTTTGTAGTATTCATTTTTGACATACTTTAGATTAATTAAGAAAAAATAAGCAAGCAAAAAATACAAAGTTAGCAAAACTGAATTTCATATAAAACCAATTTCTTCAGAAAATGCAGCAAATATGAAATCTGACTGTGCTTCAGGAATATATCAGAACTTCTGAAGTCATTTACCATAACCTGATCCAAGGAATCACCCTGCTCATACTGAAGTAACTGACTGTTGAATCTGCCATCATATTCCTCTTGCCTGCTCATCAACTTCTGGATCTACAAAATACTCAAATCTTTCTCTAATATAATCAAACTGCATTCATATAAAATATCCTATGAAAAGACCAGCTACAGATATACCAACAACAAATTTAAACAGCCCTCCTGCATACCAGTACATAATCAGTCACACAGGAGCTAATACCATCAAAGTTCCAAGATCTGGCAATGCAAGGTATATAAGTGAAAGAATTCAAAGAAGAATCAAAAACCCAAAAAATCAGGCAAAAGTAGAAAGCATTTTTTTCTTTCTAAGAAACCATCCTGCAAAAAACACTACAAAACCCATTTTGAATATTTCTGAAGGCTGCAAAGTTCATATCAAAGGCAAATCAAGATATCTTTGAGATCCTAGAAGCTCCAAACCAAGAGGTGTAAAAACAAGTAACTGAAGAATAAGTGTCCCAAGAAAAATTTTATTTCTGTGATCCTGAATCAACTTCAAAGGTATCTTATAAACTATCAAAGCAATTAAAAGTCCAATAAGGAGGCTTTGCATTTGCCTAAAAAAATAAAAATAGTTAGAGGGTTCCATATCTTCCATTCTAACTGTAAGAAGAAAAGACTCGTATATGCTAACTGAATACATAGCCAAAACTCCAAATATAGTTAGCAAAATTCATACTATCAAAACAGGCACCTTAGGTATTTTTAAGTTTTAAATAATTATTTATATAGATAAGGATTATTGTTAATATTTCAACAAAAATAATTTATAATAAAGTTAATTAAATCAAATTTTATCCCACACTTCACTCCATTTCCATTTCTATTAATTTATTCATTTCTCAGGCATATTCCAGAGGAAGTTTTTTAACAATTGGTGAAACAAATCAGTTAACAATAAGTGAAGCAGCCATTTCTTCATCAATTCATCTGGAAGAAAGATAAAACATACTAAACTCATCTATTTTACCTGATGTTGCTTCATGAGCTATAGTAGCAGTAGAATTATTGGATTTTATATATGGAACAGTATTTGCCTGAGACTCTCCATCCACAAGAATAGCATCACACTCTGTTTTGTTTACTGCATTATCAGCATTTGAGTGAACTTCTACAATTCATCTGTAATTGTTAATACCTCAGGCTTTTGAAATTGATTTAGTAACAATTGTAGAAGAAGTATTTTTCCCAATATGTACAACTTTGCTTCAAGTATCCTGAACCTGATTACTACTAGAAGCCATTGCTACTCCGAAATGCTCAGCTCTTGAGTTGTCTCACTTAAGAATGCTCATAGGATAAAGCATTGTTTTTCAGCTTCCAAGGTTTCACCCAACCCATTCCATAAAAGAATTTTCTCAAATTATTGCTCTTTTGGTGTTCAAATTGTAAGTATCAAGAGATCGATTTTCTACAGAAGAATATCTTACATATGAATTTTTTCCAACTGTTATTTCTACACATCCTGCATGCAAAGCACGAGAATTATAATCCGGAGCAGAGCATCATTCAATATATTCTCCTCTTGCATTATCTTCAACTATAATCAGAGTATGCTCAAACTGTCATCAACTCAAAGTATTCATCCTGAAGTAAGCCTGCAAAGGTTCATCAAGCTGAACTCCTTCAGGTATATAAATAAAAGTTCACCCACTCCACACAGCTCAGTGCAAAGCTGCAAACTTGTGATCATTTGGAGACACAATATTCATAAAGTGTTTTTTTACAAGCTCAGGATATTTTTGAACTGCTGTTGACATATCCTCAAATATTATTCCTTTTTGTTCTCGTTTTTCTTTCATCTTATGATACACCATAGAAGAATCATACTGTCCACCAGCTCAAGCAAGATATTTTCTTTCAGCTTCCGGAATTCAAAGTCTTTCAAATTTTTCCTTTATTTCTGGAGAAACATCCTCCCAGCTTGTTGCATAATCTTCCATTGCTTCAGGTTTGGCAAAAAATATAATATTTTCAAAATCAAGGTCCGAAATATCAGGTCCAAAAGATGGCATAGGCTTTTCAGAAAATATCTTAAATGCTTCAAGCCTATTTTGAAGCATCCAATCTGGCTCATTGTTTTCATAAGAAATTTTTTTTACTACATTTTCATCCAGTCATTTCAAAAGCATGGCATATTTTACATTGTCAGGAAGATTAATGTAATTGTTTTCCATTTCATTAAGTTAATATTAAAATCAATTTTCTTTGATTTCTTCCAATAGCTGATTGTCTCATCTTGTTTTTTCTGCTCAGTTTTCAAGAATAATTATCTCATCAGGATTTACAAAATCAAGAATCTTGAAATAGTGGGATATAAAAATAAATGTGTTATCCTCTCTGTTTTGAGACTGGAGGATACTTCCAAGATGATTTAGTGAGTTTATATCAAGCCCCGAATCAACTTCATCCAGAATTATATATTTAGGTTGAAGCAGTTCTAACTGTAAAATTTCTATTTTTCTTTTTTCACCACCACTGAATCATACATTTAAATCTCTGAAAAGAAAATCTTTCTCTATCCCAATTTTTTCAATCAAAGGCTGAATATGTTTTTTAAATTTGATAAAACTTAGAGGAGTTGTTCACTCAGGTAAACTACTGTTGTATGCTAATTTCAGAAACTCAAATAGTTTTACTCAAGGAATCTCTGGAATATTCTGAAAAGCAAGGAAAATTCATTTTTTTGCTCTCTGGTCAGGAGTTAATTCTAAAATATCTTCTCCATCTATAGAAATACTTCAGGATTCTATTTGATAATGAGGGTGTCACATTACTGCAAAACTTAAACTTGATTTACCGCTACCATTCTTTCCAAGAATAGCATAATTTTTGCCTTCTTCAAAATGTGTAGAAAAATCATCTACTACAGTCTTTCCCTCTACCGAAACTGTTAAATTATTTATTTGTAACATTAAAAAACACTAATTTTTAAATTTTTTGGCTTCTTGCCTGGCCATAATATCAACTAAATTGTTCAATGCATCATCACTGTGTGCTTCTACTTTTAGGAACCAAATATCTTTGAATCTTTCTTTTTGATTTTTTAGCTGTATCCATAAGTCTTTGTTTTTGACATCATTTCAGGAAGAAGTTTTCCAGTTTTTGCTTTCCCATTTTGGTAGATAATGATAAATTCAATTATAAATATACTCACTGTCTGTATAAACTTCCACCCTGATATTTGTTTTTTTTATTGCTTCCAGTCATTTAATCATAGCCAAAAGTTCCATTCTGTTGTTTGTAGTTTGCTTTTCTCCTCATTTTATTTTTTTTTCATGATCTCAGTACATTAATAAAGCTGCATACCCCCCAGGTCAAGGGTTTCCAAGACAACTTCAATCTGTATATAATTTTATGCACATATTTTTTTGACTTTTTAAATTTTTCAAATACAATTGGTACAACTTTTATAAATATTTTTTAACAAAAATCAAACAGTTATGATAGAGTTTCTGGTCTTGTTTCCTGTTGCTTTATTTATACTCAATCTGTGGCTGCGACTTTTTGAGAATATTTTTAGTCTTGAACAAAAAAACAATTTTTTTTATATAGCTATATTTATTGGTTTGGTTTCAGGTTTGTCAATTATATCTTATCCTCATATAATAGACTTTTTAAATCTTGGGGAGTTTAATTTTGTTAACAAATCCAGCATAGAAAATTATGATATTTTTGTCTACTGGTTGTGGCTTTCTGCTGTAGCCATACTTACCAAACTTCTTGTTAATAAAGGAAAACTTAGTTTTTTCTTTTTAAAAATTTTTTTGATATTTAGTATTCTTTTTCTTGTTGGATGACACTTTTGAAAAGAATTTTTGGTAGAAT
This sequence comes from uncultured Candidatus Peribacteria bacterium, assembly GCA_964637495.1. Classification (GTDB taxonomy): domain Bacteria; phylum Patescibacteriota; class Gracilibacteria; order Absconditabacterales; family Absconditicoccaceae; genus CAZWWJ01. The sequence continues at coordinate 6,691 of CAZWWJ010000003.1, forward strand.
ATATGCTTATATATTATATTTTTGTTGCTTTCTGAGAAGAATTTATAAAATTCATACTTGCAATCACCGCATACGAAAAATTCCGTATCATAAAAACTGATATTATAATTTTTAGTTTGATGTCAGCAATTGGTTTTGCTTTTGTAGAAAATATTTTTTATATGATATGATGAGCAGAAGAAGAAAGCTGAATCCTTGCTTGACTTGGAGCATGAATTGCTGTGCTAATTTCAAGGTGAGTTATATGATTCCTTGCACATATTATTTTTACTTGAAATATTTGACTTTTTACAAGTATATGAATTCAAAAAGATAAAATTTTTTGGTTCGTTTTTAGCTGAATACTACTATGAGTTGTTTTACATTATGGTTATAATGTACTTATATATCAAGGATTCGGAATTGTGATTCCTTTTCTTATACTTATTGGATATTTCTGGCTTTCCTGGCTTTTTTATATGTCAGACAGATTATATATTACCAACAAAGAAGTTATCTAATAAAATAACTTTAAAAATTTATTGATATTAAAACACTAAACATTATTGTTTTCAAAGTTTAGATTCTAACCTACAAAAAATGAAAATAGGAATTATTCAGTGAAGTTTAAACCAAGATGGTAACACTCCAAAAGCTATCAATTTTTTTCAGGAGAAAGCAGACAAATTCAACATACAACAAGAAATTATTAATTTACAAAACATAGACCTTGAATTTTGTAACTGACAACCTCCTGAAAAATACAACAAAAATCTGCAGGAAACTTTTGAGAAGATAAACTCCTGTAACTGATATATTATATGAATGCCTGTATACCAGTATTCTGTTTCCTGACCTTTGAAAAATTTTCTTGACCTGTCTTCAAAATTTATGTTTTGAAAACCCTTTGGTATACTAGAAGTTAGTTGAAGTATTAGGTCATACCTTGCTGCCTGAGACCTAATGAATTTGCTGTTTTTTGAATGTGAAATGATACCTATACCTCCTGTTATTCACTTATCTATAAATGATTTCAAAGAAGATTATTACAAATATGATGATAATATAAATTCTAAAATAGAACAACTAACAAACAATATTCAAAAACATTTATAAATTCTTTTCCAGATTGTATGTGAAATAATAATTTTTTTAAAAACCTTACATCTTAAATTAATAGACAGGATTATTTTTTCTATTTTGTTGCCTATTCTATAGTTTGATGATTCTTATCAGCTATTTTTTAGGCTTTTCAAAACACTTATCAAGAGTCTTCAAATATTGTCAATATTTTTGCAATAATTTTTTTAATTTATTTTATTTTAGGAATAATAATTCTTATAAAAAGAATTAATGATACAGATGTAAATTCAGGAGCAACATTATTCTATCTTTTTTGGATATCTTTTGTATTGGCATTCTTAATTCCAATTAATATTGGTGATTTTGCTACAATATTTATGGGATTTTTAAATTTAGGATTTTTTGTTAGCAATTTCATTAATTATCTGTTTTCAATTTTTATAATTATTTTATTTATAACCTCACTAGTTCTACTGTTTATTCCTTGAAAAGAAAAATACTAAATTAAAAAAATTTTTGAGCTTCTACTATATGATTTAAACTATTATAATCTACCAAATTGAAACCTTGAGGAATTTCCTTTTTTCTTTTATTATGAAGTTTAGAAGAAAGGATTTGTCCCCCAAGTCATATTTCACCTACAAAAATATTGTTTTTATCAACTAAATTATTTTTATACTGAGAAATAATAGAAAAAGCCAGAGCAAGATCCAGTCAACTATCATAAAACTTGAACTCTCAAGGTAAATTTACATAAATATCAAACAATCAAAGATTAAGTTTTAGATACCTTTCAAGAATTGCTATTACAAGATTTAACCTGTTGTTGTCAATTCAGACAGCAACTCTTTGGGGATATTTGTAACTTGTTTTGTTCAGCAAAACTTCCAGATTTACCACTACTGGTCTTCAGTTATCTATTCACATAGTAAAAACACTTCCTGGTACAGTAGTATTAGCTTGATTTACTATTCTTTCCTTGATATCATAAACAGGAGTCAAACCAAAAAATCACATTTCAAAAATTCCAACGTCATCTGTGCTTCAGAATCTGTTTTTCATTGCTCTTAAAAATCTGTATTGTCAGAATCTGTCTCATTCCAGATATGAGACCATATCTACAATATGCTCCAGGTATTTGGGTCCAGCAATTTCTCATCATTTGGTAACATGTCATATGATAAAACATGTTTTTCATTCTTGTTTTGCATATTCTGAAATTTTTTCTGAACAAAATTTAACCTGAGAAGGAGATCAGGCAATTCAGTCAACATTTTTTGAATAAACTGTTTGAATACTGTCTATTACAAAAAAATCATAATTTTTATCAGTTATTGTTTGTATAATATCCTCTACCAAAGTAGAAGTATAAATATCAAATTTGGAATCCTTATTCTGATTGGTAATTCTTTCTAGTCTGCTAAAAATCTGATCTGTTCATTCTTCTCAAGAAAAATAACCTATATTAATATTATTGTTGGAAACCAGTTCTTTTATTATCTGTAAAATAATTGTAGACTTACCTATTCCAGGCTGTCCTCCAAGTAAATAAACCCCACCTTGTTTTATTCAATTTTGGAAAACTCTTTTTAATTCAGTATTTTTCATATCATAAAAAAAAGCACCAGAATAAGATGGTTTTTCTAATATTTTTCAGGAAGTCAAAGTTGTTTTATTCCCTCATTTTTTAACTTTTGTTTTGCTTTCATCTTTTTCCATACTTCCAAAACTTCAACAATTTGGGCATTTGCCAAGCTTAGTAATACTAGTATATTCACACTCTTTACATTTATACATAACAAGAAGCTTTTAAAATACTAAATTTATTTTTTTTATAATTAATTTTTTGCTTATTTCAAACAAAGTTTAGGTATAATTTATTTTTTATAAGGTTATTAATAGCAACCTTTCTCCAATAAAAAACGAAAAAGAAAGAAAATTTTTGTTAAGATTTACTGTCTTTAATTATTACTTTCATTAAATCCCAATTTCTTTTCTGTTTTTTGACAAAAAAATCCAAAAAAGTATAATTATAAATGGAGAATTACTTTTTAGAAGTGTACTTCTTTGATGAGTGCTGAAGATAACAAAGAAAACAAAGAACAAGAAGAATTAAACAATATAAATCTTGATTTTCAAGAGTTTAATTGAATCAACATAAATCAAGAAGTTTCTGAGACAAGAAATGATGATTTTGTGGTAGATGAAAACAATTCTGATTCAACAAAAAAAGACATCCAAGAGGACAACAAAAACACCGAAGGAAATAGTCCTATTCAAATTAAAATAGATATAAATCTGAATTCTGAGAATATAGAACAAACAAGCTTTTCAACTGATCTTGAAAGTTTTTTTAAAAAATTACTGTCCTGAGGAGTAGATTTACAACCCCACTCCAACAACACTATTAGTTTCTCTGATCCGGAGAAAAAACAAGATGAGAAACCTATAGATAAAGAAACTGAAAAAGATGATGATCTTAACTTAAATATAGATTTCAATCCATATAAAGATGCTGACTTTGAACAAGCGGTAGATTCCGACCTGGAAAGCATTTTCCCTGAAGATTCTCAAAATAATGGTTACAATTCAAGTAATTTTGAAGAAAACATTTCTGATAAAGACGAAGACAAAGAACTTAACCTAAATATAGATTTTAATCCTTATCAAAATACCAACTTTGAAGAACAATTAGAAGAAACACAACAAGAAGAAACATTAGCAGAACAAAAAGAAAACGCCATACCTTACAAAGAAGAAAACAATGACACTAAAAATGTTTTAAACAACTTTTCTAACGAGGCTACTTCTGAATTAGAAGAAGAAAGCTCTCAGACTTTGGATAAAGAATCAGAAGGTTTTAATTTGAATGTAGATTTTAATCCATACAAAAACGTAAATTTAGATGAAGAACTAGAAAACAATTATGAAGAAAGTAAAGAAACTGAGTCAACAAGTTTTCTTGACCACCGATTTGAAGTTGAAGAAGATGAAAAGCCACAAGCCAAAATTCCAGGTATGCCTACAAAAAAAGAAGAAGAAAATACAAAAAAGGAAGATACAAAAGAAAAAGACACAGAAGGGGAGATTAATCTTGATTACTTAGAAAAAATAGAAAAGAAAAAAGAAGATCAAAAAGAAAATACTGCTGTTACAAATCCAAACGAATACAAAAACAATTCTGCTATTATAAATCCTGATGAAACTTCTCAAAATAAAAAACCACAAAAGAAAGATGACACTGTAGAAATGGCTGTTGTTGCATCTATATGAGGAGTTTTCGTTTTATGAATTGTATTTTTCATATTTTCTTTATTGACCCCATGAGGAGGAATAGCAGAACATCCCTGGAACACTGATCCACCATCAGAAGAACCTGTACACCCAAGTCCTACACCTCCAGATACAACACCTCCAGAAGAAGATATATGGGGCTTTTCAAATGAAGATGAGTTAGAACTTATAGACTCCTGAAAAAATTATCTGGAAATACAGATACCTATAGTTGAAAATAGTGAAGGAAAAGATTTATATAGTTATAGAATAGAATATACTAAAGAAAATTTTCAAGAGTGAAACTTTCAAACAGAAGACTTTCAGAATATAGACAATAATAATCAAAAAATAAAGCTAGAATGATTAGATCCAGGTGAATCATATGATATTAGAGCATTCCCTGCGGATATGGAAAGCGGACAACTTTGAAAAGAAAGCAAAGAATTTACATTTAATACAAAAGACTGGTGATTTGAAAAAGATGACAATATAGAATTAGTTGATGCCTGAAAAAACTATCTAGAAATCAACATTCCAACAGTTATAAATTCACAGGGTGAAGAGATTAACAACTATAGAATTAAATACGGTCAAGACAGAAACCTTGAAAATCAAGAAGACTATTCAAATATAGAAAAAAACAACAATAATATTTTAATTGAAGATCTTGAAGAAGAAACAACTTATTATATTAAAGCAGAACCTGTTGACACAGAAAAAGAAGATATATGACAAGCTAGCGATTTATTTGAATTCAGCACTCACAAAGAAGTTCAGTTTGAAGACAAAATTGATGATTTAAGAGAAAGAGTTAGTAATTTACTATGAGAAGTTGATGAAGATGATATTGGATATATAAATTCAGCATGGAGAATAACAAGAAATCTTGAAGACAAACTTAATCAATGAGAAGATATTCAAGAAGATGTTAATAGAGTAGAAAACTTATTAGATAGAGTTGATAGCTAAGAAAGCATTATTATTTTCTTATTATAAAAAAAAGTTTTATTGAATTGAAAAATATAATTATTATATTTTAATTACAATGAAGATAAAAACATCAACAGCAATAAGTCTAAAGTTTACCTTATTTACAACAATAATACTTTTTCTTTTTGGATTAGTTGTTAATTTCTTTTATTTTTCCCATTGGTATATTCAGGAAAAAGCAAGACTTGAACAAAGATGAACTGTTTTTGAGTATATTGGATTTGACCCTATGGTTCCAAAACACCTTCGTGAAAGATGACCAGAAGATACAATTCTCACCGAATCAGATCTTGCGAAAGAAATATATGAAGGTACCATATTTCTAGATATATCAAGACTCAACAATAACTTTATTATTTATTCAATATCAGAAAAAAAACTTACATACTCAATAGTTTCATATCATGTTTACTCTCAAATAAATCTTTTGCTAATAACATTATATATGATTTTTATTTTTTTACTTATTACCTACTTTATTTCATATTATTTTGTTAAGACTTCTCTAAAAAATTTAAATTGCCTTATTTACCAAATTAAAGATCTGGATATAGATAATTTATCCACATCAGTTAAGATATGAGAAACTGCAGAAGATGATGAAATCAAAATACTGGCTGACACAATAAACTTATCTTTAGAGAGACTAGACAAACAAACAAAAGCTTTAAAGGATTTTATTTCAAATGCTTCGCACGAGCTTAAAACTCCTTTGATGGAAATAAGTACACAGCTTGACTTACTTTCAATAAACACCTGAACCAAAGAAGAAATAACAAACATAAAAAAAACTTTGAAAAATATGAATATGCTTATTGAAAACCTTTTATTCCTCTCTAGAATACAGGCTTGAAGAGATTTTTCAAAACAGGAAGCAAACATTTTTGATATCACTAAAAATGTTATAAATACTATTTCAGACATATTTAAGGAAAAAAATATAAAATTACAAAGCAATCTTGAAGAAAATTTGATAATATATACCAACCCTTACCTTTTCGAAATTCTTGTAAAAAATCTTCTTGAAAATGCATATAAATACACTCCTGAATGATGAGAAATAAAAATATACCTTGATAATAAATATTTAACTGTAGAAGATAACTGACAATGAATTAAAAAAGAAAATCTGGAAAAAATTTGGAATAGTTTCTATCAAGAAGATGAATCCAAAACAGATACAGAAAGCTTTGGGCTTGGGTTGCATATTATCAATCAAATAATTCACCTTTTGAACTATCAGATTCGGGTAGAATCTGAAGAAAACAACTGAACAAAATTTACAATTAAATTTGCATAAACAATGAAAATATTAATAGTTGAAGATAATCAAACAATATGAGATTCGATAAAAAAACTCTTGGAATCAAAATGATACGAAGCACACTTGGCAAGAGATAAACAAATAGCAGAGCAACTATTTGATAATACAAATTATAATCTATTGGTATTGGATCTTATGTTACCGGGAGGAGACTGAATGGAATTTTGTGATTATGTAAGAAAAAAAACAAATATTCCTATTATAATAACCACTTCCAAATCTCAGCTAGAAGACAAACTCAAAGGTTTTGATACAGGAGCAGATGATTATCTTGTAAAACCTTTTGATCTGGAAGAGTTAGAAGCAAGAATTAAAAGCCTTCTAAAAAGAACTAATCAAATTGATGATTTTGACTTTGGAAACATACAGGTGTTTCTAAAACAAAGAAAAGTTCTAAAAAATGGAGATCCAATTAATTTGACAAACAAAGAGTTTCTTATACTTGAATGCCTTTTAAAAAACATAGGAAAAACTATATCAAGGACTGACATAATAGATTATGTTTGGGGAGGAGACATATTTGAAAATGACAACAAGTTGGATGTATATATTTCTAATATAAGAAAAAAAACAAACAAGAACATAATTAATACTGTAAAATGATACTGATACAGAATAGATCAAGTATCAAGTTAAATAACAATCAATAAGAATTTGTAAAATCAACTTTTTTAAAAAAAGAATTCTTTTTTTATATTTTATAAAATAATTAATGGAGAATCCCGTCCACAAAAGCATAATTTTAGAGTACCTTTCTAAAAAAAGAATTGGCAAACACTGAACTTCAAAAAACTGTACTAATAAAGAAGTTCTTATTTTGGAAAAACTTTTGAAAAACAGTGGTAAAGCTGTTTCAAAAAAAGATCTTGTAGAATATGTATGGTGAGAGGATAAAACAAAACACAGAAACAAACTGGATGTATATATTGCAAATATTAGAAAAAAAACAGACAAAAACATTATCAAAACCATAAAAAATACAGGTTACAAAGTAGAAGTATAAAAAACTAAAAATACAATTTACTTCAGGTTGAAAAACAAAAAAAAGTTTTTATATATTAAGCTGTTGCTATTTTTGAATTATAAAAAATTTAGGAAAAATTGTAAAAATTAATATTTAACTAAACAAAAAATGAAAAAGAAAATTGAAGCCTGATGCCAGTGAATTTTTGAGGACACACCCAAAATTTACAAAGAACGCAAGTATGACCTAAAAAGTGAAACCACCAAATTCATTGAAATTGATTATTCTACCAGAAAATGCACAAGTGATGTACACGACACACTATTATGAAAAATACATAAAACACAAAACACTCAAGGTAATAATGCACATATAGATAACTTAACTGTACAAGATATTTATAATACTTCAAAAATTAAAAAAACACCTGAAGATATATGCAATTTATTAATATCTGCAATTTGAGAAGAAAACATTTGTTTTTTTTATAGAGAAAACTGAAATATTGAATTTTCACAAGAGACGCTGGATTATCTTAGCAATATAATGAACGAAGCAATGTATTTTTATGAAAATGTACTGTTCAGAAAAATTCCTCAAACTTTTTTAAAAAACAATGACTCTTATTGTCAAAACTGAAAAATCAAATTCAAAAAATTTGCTGACATTCAGAATTTTTTTGAAAATGCTTACTGATGTTCAGGAGTAATAAGTCAGGTTCACTGTTCATTACTTAAAATTGCTTACACTATCTGATCTATGAAACAGCACAATGAATTATCCTACATGGACTATGAAATAAGAGAGCTTCTCCAAGAAAACATTCTTGAACACTTCCAGTCACGAAATTCTGAAGACTTATTTTCTTCTGTTGATTTTCACGAGCAGGAAGATTTCTATGAAAATCTTGAAGCAGCAAATTTTGCTACAAAGCCTAACAAGAAATTCACAACAAAATCCTGAAAAGAAAGTCCTTCTGTACAATTCAAATTATCTGCAAGAGAAAAAACACCAAGATCAATTGCATTAAAAATGCTTTCTCAACCTCAATATGATGAATTTGATGCCTTAAATGACCTCTTTGGACTAAAGGCCGAAGTAAAAACTAGAGAAGATGCAATAAAACTTCTTGAATACATTTATTTTACTATATTTGAAGAAAAAGGCAAAATAAAAGATAAAAACATTCTGGACCAAAATTTAATACAAAATATGTATCCTTATTTATCTTATGATTTTTCTTCAAAACTAAATTCTTTGAACACTGAAAAGAAAGAAAGAACTGCAGACAATTATCAAGATATCAAAATAAGCTGATACATTAACGGAAAACCTGTAGAATTTCAGATTGTACTTGTTGGTAATTCAAATGAAACATGAGGTTATTCTCATCGTAAAGTACTAGAATGCCAAAAAGTAATAGAAACAGCTATTAGATTAGAATGATATGTAAGTAAAGCTTATATTAAAAAAGTTATTAACAATTTTGTAAAAAGTTCTCCTGACTTATGGTACCTTGGTAACCAATGTCCTGAAACAACCAAAGAAAATATTTTTTGGTATCTTACCACCGAAAACAAAAATTTTTTGAATATATACTTTGAAGATGAATCTTTTAAAAACTATTATACAAGAAAAGATATCTGGAACAGAACATTAAGCTATTGGATGGTTCCAGAAAATGCAAAAGTATCTCACCCTAAGCTTACCAAAGGAGAATATGTTCATGATAAAGTATAAATATTTTAATTTTAGCTTGATTTTTAAGTTGTTTTTTTTAAATCTTTGAAAAATTGATACTATAATAAGTATTGTATGAAAAAATTAATTTTGATATTTTTAATATCTGGAAGCTTTATTTTTTTAGGATGTAATCAAATGGAAAACAACTCAACTGAAACCAAAGAAAATCAGGAAACAATAACTCTTCCTGAACCAGCGTTGCAGGGAAGTCTAACTTTGGAAGAAACCTTACAACAAAGAAGAAGTATAAGAGAATATACTGAAGAGGCTATTAGTATAGAAGATATTTCACAAATATTATGGGCGGCACAGGGAACAACTAATCAAGAAAAAAGAACAGCCCCTTCAGCTGGTGCTACATACCCTATAGAAATTTACATTGCTGTTAACAAAGCAGAAGAATTAGAACCTGGAATATACTATTACAATAATTATAAACATCATTTAAAAAAAGTATCTAAAGGAAAGCCCTGAGAAAAACTTAGTAATGCAGCATTAAATCAGGAACCTATTAAAAATGCAACAGCCAATATTATTCTTACTGCAGAATTTGAAAGAACTACAGAAAGATACTGATCCAGAGGATATCAATATGTATATATGGAAGCAGGTCACATAAGTCAAAATATTTACCTTCAGGCAGAATCTTTAAATATTGGTACTGTAGCTATTGGTGCATTTGAAGAAGAAGATATAAAAGATATTTTATGAGTTGATGACTATGAACCTGTTTATATAATGCCTATATGATATAAATAAAATTTCAACCTAAATTCCACAAAACTTTTATTTTTAATAGCAAATATATTATTTTTACCTTATATAATTTTATTTAAGCACGAAATGAAAAAACTTTTCAAAATATCAGGAGGAGCTGTTGTTTTTTTAGTAGCAGTTGGTATATTATCCGTAATTGGTTTATATTTTTTCACCTGATTCCGAAACAAAGAGGATATAGACCAAAGAGATCTGGAACACTGGGAGTACACCGAAAAAGGAATAATAAAACAAGCCAAAGAAATAGAGCTTGAAGGCCACAAAGATACTTGCTGGTTGTTTGTCCATGGCTATACTTCAGTTCCAAATGAATTTGAAAATTATGCTACAGAAATTAATGAAGAATTTGGAGACTATGTTTATGTACCAAGACTATACTGACACGGTACCAAACCAAGTGACCTACTTGGTTACAAGGTAACAGACTGGAAAAATCAAATTCTTGAAAAATACAACTCTTTAGAATCAAACTGCCAGGAAATCAATATGGTTGGTTTTTCTCTTTGAGGACTTATATCTTTATGAGTAGCTCAGGAGAAAATAGAAAATTTTGGTAGATTATATCTTATTGCACCCTTTATCAGACTAAATTATGTGGAAAATAACTGGTTTTCTATAGAAGAATATGCAGACGATGTATGAGAAGAACTTGTTTACTGAAGCAAAATAAACATAGCCCAGGTTAACAAACCTCAGGCAGAAGAAAATCATATAGCTTACTGGAATTTCCCTTTTGAACCAATTACCAGTAGTTTTGACTTTTATCAGAAAGTAAGAAACAATTTATCTGTAATTGAAATACCTGTTCAAATACACCATTGAGAAAAAGATGTAACAAATAATATACAAGGATCAGAAAAAATTTATGATCAAATTTCTTCTGAAAAAAAAGAGTTCCACAAATACCCTGACTCAAATCATGTTCTAATGAGAGATTATGCAAAAAACAAGGTTTTGGAAAATATTATGGAGTTTGAAAAACAGTTTAGATAAAAAATGATTTGAAGTTTTTAGTTTTTTGTTTACTTTATAGAACAAGTTGTTTGAAATTAGTATTATATTTAAAAATAGTTAACCTATTATGGAGAAAATCTGAAGCTGACGAAGATGAAAAATAGAAGTTTTCAACAAAAATGGTGAAAAAATTGCCAGAAAATCCGCTCTGGACGAAAGCAGAGTACAAAGCATCCAGAAAGAAATCAAACTATTAAAAAAACTAAACTCTTACTGAATTGATTTTGTACCCTGGATTGTTAACAGCGGCAATGATTTTTTTGAATACAAGTATATTCCTGGTACACATTTTTATGAAACATACAAAAAATCTAATCCAAAAGAAAAAAACAAGTTAGTTAAAAATCTGCTTGAAAAAGTTTATAAACTGGATAAAGCCTGAGTAATACATGGAGAGTTGATAAGACCTTTCACTAATGTACTTGTAAAGGAAAACGGAAATATTTTTATTTTGGATTTCGAAAGAGGAAGAGAAAAAAATTATTCAACGAAAAATTTAAGATCATTTTCCCAGTGGCTTAAAAATGAAGGATATCTTACAATTCCTGATCTTATATACCTTTGAAAACTTGAAACTCCAGAAGATGTAAAAAAATATATTCTTAAAAAAATAAATAAAATAAGATGGCATTGGATTCTTTTACTAGTCTTTATATTAGTTTTGATAGATCTTTGAACAAAGTATATTTTCTATGATCTGGAGTTCTTGAATAACTTTTTCTTTATAACCAAAGCATTTAATGAAGGAATAGCTTGGGGAATAGAAATGAATATGATAATTATTTACCTTGCTTCTTTGATAAGTTTTGGTGTGTTTTTATTTGTATATTACAAAAACTTCATCAGCAGTACTGTATTTTTGCTTTTTTTGGCCTGAGCAATTGGAAACATAACAGACAGAATTTTTCTTGGAGGTGTTAGAGACTTTATTAATATTGGTGACTTTCCGATTTTTAATATGGCTGATGTATATCTAACACTGGCAGTGATTTTACTTATCCGAGAGGAATTTTTTAGTGATTTTATAAAAAAATAGAATGCAGAATACAGCTCAACTTATTTTGTACAACCAACTTGATAAAAGGTTTGTTATCTCGGGAATTGAAAATGTTTTTTATATTCATCACACCTGAAAAATTAACTTTCAGGGGAAAGAATTAAAACTTAACACCTACTCAAGAGTAATAGACTATGCTGGTGGCAGTTACCTAATGGACAAACTTGATAAGGAATGATACTTAACAGCTTTTATAGAAAGCAAATCTTTTTATGAAGGAATTCTAAATTATTGTTTTTCAAAAAACATAGAAAAAGTTTTTATTGTAAAACCCACAGAAGATTATGTATACAGAAACTTTCAAAAAATCTTTGAAAAACTAAAAGCAAATTGAATTTATCTGAAATTTGTTAACGATACTGAAAGCTTTTTACTTGATCACAATGAATTTCTACAAAAATTTTCAAAGCCACCACTAATGGAATTTTTTTACAGATATGCAAGAAAAGAATTTGATGTACTAATGGACTGAAACAACCCTTTATGATGAGAGCGAAATTTTGACAAAGAAAACAGAAAATTTTTTAAAGACCATACAAAAGTAAAAAAATTTCAGCCCAACAAAAACAAATGGTTCAATAAAGCACTGGACAAATATGATTTTAAACCAAATTTTATTTTTCCAACAAACAGAGAAGAATCTCTAAAATTACTGGACCATTTTATTGAATATGAGCTGGACAACTTTGGTGTTTATCAGGATGCTATGTATTCACAAGATCCATTTGTATATCACAGTATGCTTGCTTTATGCATAAACTTTTGATTTTTGTCACCTATGGAAGTAATAAGAAAAGTTGAAAATACTAATACTGCCATAAATAACAAAGAGTGATTCATAAGACAAATTCTTGGCTGGAGAGAATATATGTTCCATTTTTTCCATTATTACAAATCAAATATTTACAAAGAAAACTTTTTTTATCACAAAAGAAGCCTGCCTTCATATTTTCGGGGAAAAACTTCTCCAGACATGAATTGCCTTAAAAATGTATTGAAAAATGTCCACAAATACAATTATACTCACCATATAGAAAGACTTATGATAATATGAAATTTTGCTTTGATTGCAGGTTTAAACCCTCATGAATTAAACAGATGGTTTTTTGAGTACTACATTGATGCGTTTGAATGGGTAGTTACTCCAAATGTTCTTTGAATGAGCCAGTTTGCAGATGGATGAAAACTTGCAACAAAGCCCTATACTTCAAGTGCAAATTATATAAGCAAAATGTCCAACTATTGTAAGTTCTGTATTTATGATAAATCTACAAAATATGAAACTAATTCCTGTCCTTTCAATTTTCTTTACTGGAGATTTCAAAACAACAACAAAGAAATTTTGAAAAAGTTAAGACAGTCTTTTGTTCTTAAAAATCTTGAAAATTTAGACCTGGAAAAAATAAACTTTCAGGGAAATAATTTTCTAAATAAATTAGATAATAAATAAAAATAAAAATTTATTGAAAATTCAGAAAAAAATTATATCCTGAATATTATAATAATAAAAAATTTAGTTTTAATATAAAAAAATGCAACAAAAACCTGAAATAGTTTCACCATGAGGGTCCTACACAAAAGCAATTACAGCAGCAAAACACTGAGCTGATGCAATTTATCTTTGAGTTCCTTTTACTTCACTCAGGATGAGACAAAACAAAGTAAAAACTTTTGAACAAGTACAAAAAACAATAGATGATATTCACAACCTATGAAAAAAAGCATATCTTACAATGAATATTTTTCCAAGAAATAATGATATCAAGCTTTTTGAAAATATGGTTGAAAAAGTTTCAAACCTATGAGCAGATGCTATAATATTTTCGGATCCCGGAACTTTTAACATAATAAGAAAATATAACTCTGATATACCTCTTCACCTAAGTACTCAAACCAGTATTTTGAACAAAGAAGCTGTAAAATTTTGGAGAGACCTTGGAGTTAGCAGGATTGTTCTTGCAAGAGAACTGAACATAGAAGAAATCAAAGAAATCAAAGAATATGTACCCGATATGGAACTAGAAGTTTTTGTACATGGTGCGATGTGTGTAGCTTATTCCGGAAGATGTCTTTTAGGAGAGTATTTCTCAGGGAGAGATGGTAACAAATGAGAATGTTCTCATGTTTGTAGATACGGATACAGTGTCTATGTAGAAGAAGAAAAAAGACCCTGAAAATTTTTTAAACTGGAAGAAAACGAAAAATGAAGTTATATCTTTTCTTCCAAAGACCTTTGTACAATAGAAAGACTTGATGAAATCATACCCTATGTAGATGGTTTGAAGATAGAATGAAGAAGCAAATCAGAGTGGTACGTAGCTTCCACAAGTAAAGCTTATGCTCATGTAAGAGATACTTACTGGGACAATCAAAAACCTGAAGAAAATATAAAAAATCTTGTTTATGAAATACCACACAGGCACTACCGAGAAGGATTTTTGTTTAACAATATAAGAAATGCTCCTGATTCTGAAGAAGACAGTATTTCCTACAACAATCCATGACCCATAAAAAACAAAGTATATTATGGACTTGTTATGGATGAATATATAAATTTAGAGGGGGAAAAATACTTCAAATTCATAGCAAAACAAGATATTTTTCCTTGAGACAAACTGGAATTTGTTGGAGAAAAGTGAGTTTGAAATATAAAGGTTTTGGATATTTGCAAAGAAAACTGAAAACAATTAGAAAAAGCCCACTGTAATATGGATTATGCTTATATCAAATTTGATCAGAAAGTAAAAGGTTATGAAGTATTGTTTAAATAAAAACTATTTTTCTTTGAAGGTCCAAGTACCATCCCAAGTTTCAGGTGGATTCTGAATTAAAATTTCACATCTTTCCAAAAATATTTCAGTTGCCTTGTTTTGTTTTATTTCCTGCACCTTATTAAAAATTTTGATAGCTTCTTCAAAATTTCATTCAAGATACTTATTTAGTCCTTCTTCAAAAGTATTTATATAATTTTTATAAAAATTAAGTTCATCTTCTGATAAATTACTTTTGTATACAGGGATAATTTCGTATATAGTTAGAGATTTACTTTTTCACTTAACTATAATTTTATCAAGTTTCCTGTATAAAATCTCAGTATTTTCTTGTAAATTATCTATGATATCCTGAGATGCACAAATATTAGTTCAATAAAATTTATTTACTCATTCCAGTCTTGCTGCAAGATTAACATTGTCTCATATTATGGTATAATTTAACTTAAAGTCTCTTGCTCATATATCTCCAACAATTGCTTTTCAATAATGAAGTCAAATTCTTTCATTCATTTTTATTTCCTCTGATATATTATAAT
Organism: uncultured Candidatus Peribacteria bacterium; assembly: GCA_964637495.1. Classification (GTDB taxonomy): domain Bacteria; phylum Patescibacteriota; class Gracilibacteria; order Absconditabacterales; family Absconditicoccaceae; genus CAZWWJ01. Next base: position 22,208 of record CAZWWJ010000003.1, read on the forward strand.
TTTTAAGTTGCTTATTTGTTTCATCCAAAGTTAATATATTACCTACAGCAGCTCTTGCAGATAATTCAGATGAATTTTCTCCTTCTCGGAAAGCCATAATAGCATCTCAAATGTATTTGTCTATAAATCATTTATTAGATGAAATTGAGTAACTCATGTCCTCCAAGAATTTGTTAAGTACTTCTACATTATCTTGTGGAGGAAGTTTTTCTGAAAGTTCTGTAAAACCTTCTATATCAGAAAAAAACATTGCAATTTCTTTTTCTTCTGCTTGCTTTTCTCATATATCATCTATATCTTTTTCTGTTTTTTCAGAAATTTTTTCTCAAACATACAAACCAAAAAGTTTTCTGAAATTTTCTTTTAAAGCTGTAGTTTCAATAAGATAGTGAGATTCTGCAAGAATAAATTGACTTAATACAGAACTAAGAATCGTAAAAAAAGGCAAAAATACTGAAGAACTATTAGCACTATCTAATCAATATAAAACACCTAAAAAATATCATAGTATTATGATAAGAACTATCTCTGAAAAAAGAAGATATACAACAATTTTTTGAAATTTTTCTTTTCTAACATTTACAAAAATTAAAGCATTAATTATAAATATCATAACTATTATAATCAAAGTTTCTTCTTTATCAGGTATATACAAAAAATCTTGTTGCAACATTGAAAGAACTGAATTTGCATGCATATATACTCAAGGTGCAGAAGAATCCGTAAGAAAGTTGTGTATATCCTGTAAAGTAGGATCTGTTGCTCATATCAAAACTATATTATCTTCTATGAAATTTTTATATCTTTCTGGACTGTTTATCAAATCATACAAAGAAATATAATTAAATATTTGTCTTTGGGAGTATCTACTTGTTTCATATATTGGTGTAAAAATAAATTGCTCATTTTTTTCTCTTTCTTGGCTAGAAATAGGTATTTGCAAGTTTTTATCTAATGTATTTATAACTAAATAATCATCCACAATATTTGGAGCTGCTTCTATTCATTTATTTTCGCTTTTTTGGTTTATGTAGTTTAAATAAGTTTCAATTCATAATGGTTTTATTTTTTTTTCATCATCTTCTACAAAAGGTTGAACTCCTATATTTTTTCCACTATATCTATCTGTAAAACTTTCTACATGTCAAACTCCTGGATTATTTTTTAAAAACTCTTCATGAGGAAGATTTATTAATTCTTCAGAAGAAGAATATGTTGCAGCAAGAGTTACTTTTTCATTTATACTTTCTGCTAATTCCATATCAAACTCTCTAAAAATATTGGTAATTGTTTCCTGATTTTTACCTCAAGTACCAAAATCATATAATTCTTCAAAAAAAACATCTACTCAAATTGATTTTGCTCAAAACTCATTCAAATTTTCTATTGCTTGAGCATAATATCATCTATGAAGTCATTGTATTGAAATTTGTTCTTTTTGAAAAAATCTTTCATCTACCCCTACAACGGTAATTATATTTTTATTTTTTTGAAAGTTATTTATATTTTCATTATAAGACAAAATAGTATTTCTCCAATCCATTAAATTTTCTTTCAGAACCATATCTGCATTAGTAAAAAAACCTCCCAAAACAATTATCACACTTATAACCAGAGCAATTAACTGAAAAATATAGAATCATAACTTCCTTTCTATAATTCTTGGAATTTTGCTTATTTTTATCATTTTTGTTTTTATTTATCTTTGTTTATTAAAATATAGTTTCTATTTCTTCTCTTATCCTATCAATTTCAATATTTTCCTGGAAGTATTCTTTAAATTCTTCTAAGTCTATCTCTTCCTCAAATTCATTGTATCTGTCTATAAAATAAGCTACTGCTGCATCTGAATCTTCCAGAGCCTTTTCTTCAAGATAAGAAGTTTTTAATTCTTCTATTCTTTGATTAACCGGAACTACTATACTTTCCTGAAAATCTTCATAATAGCTTATTCTTTCTCACTCAACCAATGCTGCATACTCGCGATAGTTTTGAAGTTGCTGTTCTTTTTCTTCAGAAAAGTATGATAATATTCTCATTTTTATTTCACCAAAATAAGAAAGCCTTTCACTATCTTCAAATTCTCGGGAAAAAGTTTCTTTTATATAATTTCTAATATCCTGTTTGTATTGTTCTATTTTCTCCTGATCGTATTCAAAGTATCTTTGAATATCTTGGTATAAATCTTGACCAACTTCTTGTATAAATTCTCCTAAATCAATTTCTTCTATTTCTTCTTCTGTCATTAAAGCAGCTTTACTCTCTTCTATGAATTTTTCAGCTCACTCCTGATTTATAACTTCTATAACACTATTGTGAGAATAAGTAAGTGTTTCCTCATTCTGTTGACTAATATATCAAGAAGTACCTCTTATAACTATTCTTCAATTATTAGTATTGAAATTAAATCAGTCTTCATCAAGAATGGTCCTTGCAGTGGAAAACCATATTTCTCAATCAAGTAAATTTATATCAGTTTCTGAATCCAAAAGATCATCCTTATCAGGTATTATTTTATTTGTTTCAATTGCTGTTTGTGGCAACAACCTTATTACACTTCCATCTCGCAAATTCAGTATTAAGTGAGTATCTATTGTATTTGTATTTGACTGAAAAGTTATTCTTTCTCATTCATTTATCTTTATTTGTTTATTTAATATATCATCTTCATAAAGATTATATCTTTCATACTCTTGATAACCTCACTGTCATGCTGTTTGAATAACAACCTGAGCATTGTTTCTTTCCAGAGTTTCTGTATCATCCTGAATATTTACTTCCAGATAATTATCCTGGTTTTCATAATATTCCTGAAGATTTACAGAATGTCAATAAGTTGGAATGACAGCAAATATAAGAAGTGCAAAATTTATACCAACTACTAATGTAGAAATTACAAATGCAATATAAGTTTTAGTTTTTGTCAAGAAAAACACAATACCTGCAGAAATTATTACAGTTATTATAAAATATAATGGTAATTCTAGTACAAAATAAACAAATCCTACAAATACAACTCATATTCCAATAATTTTAAGTATGTTTGGCATTTTTAATATATTAAGTTATAATCTCATTATGAACCACTCTTATACAACAATCAGAATCTTTATTTTTAAATATTTTTCTTATTTCCTGGAGTTTATCTTCTTCTGTATCTACTAATACCAGTTTTTCTTCTCTTTTTGTGACCTTATTATCAATTAACTTATAAGATTTTACATAATTTAGTCTTTTTACTTCATTTGCAAGATTTTTTTTCAAAATCTGATTAATAATTTTTTTTAAATCTCTTGAATTGTTTGAATAATTGATTAATAAAAGCATATACACATTTTAATTATAAATATTTTTTTGATTTTAGCAAATTTTTAAGAATTTTCAATGGAAAGATACATAAAGACAAACATTCTGTATTTACGTTTATTAAGACCTTTATTTCACTTTGGAATTATTGTTTTTTCTTTTTATATTGTTTATAACTTACGTTTTTATGATTTTGTACAAGGAATAGATACAGAAGTTCCTTATATTGTTTTTTATGAAACTGCAATCTTTACTGTAGTTTCTTCAATATTTTTTTTGATAATAGGTTTTTTTGTTTGAATATATGAACTTTATAAACCTATTCATGGATATTACAGAAAATTTCTGAAGTGATGGTTTTTCTGGATAATTATAATTTTCTTTTTTGCTTATCTTTGATACTGATTTATATTTCCTAACTGAATTTCAAGATTTGTCTTAATTTCCTGATGATTTTTGGTTTTATTTTTAATTACAGTATTTGACTTAATTTTCAATTTCATAAATGCAAGTTTAGAATCTAAAAATCCTTACAAAATACTTTTTGTTTATTCCAATGAAAACTTTTATGATAAGATAGAAAAAAATTTCAATAATTATAATATTTATTCTATTGAAGCAATAAATTATTATGATTTCACTCACAAAGAAAAAAATATAAAAGAAAATGATATAATAATAACAGTTGGAAATTTTGATAAAAACTTCTTACAAGAAATTTCAGACTATGTAAGACTTCTTTGAAAACAATTTTATCATATATCTGAAAGTTTTTTTCTGGAAGACTTGATATATTCTCCATCCAGAATATGACCTGTACTTGCTTTTGAATACAAACCATCTCCTTTGGAAGGATGGTACAAAGTTATTAAAAGAATTACTGATATTATTTTTTCTTTATTTTTCTTAATTATATTTTCCTGGCTATATATTTTGATAGCTTCTTTTATCTTAATCAAAGATGGAAAACCAGTATTTTATAAATCTACCAGAGTAGGAAGATGATGAACTTTATTCCGCATGTACAAATTCAGAAGCATGATAAAAGATGCTGACAAAAGAAAAAATGAAATAATGCAAAACAATGAAAGATGATGACCTTTATTTAAAGCATCTAACGATCCAAGAATACCAAGATGGTGAAAATTCCTTAGAAAAACTTCTCTTGATGAAATTCCTCAATTTATAAATGTACTCAAAGGAGATATGTCTGTAATAGGGCCAAGACCACATTTACCTCAGGAAGTTAAAAATTATGAAGAATGGCAGAAAAGACTTTTAAGTGTCAAACCAGGCATTTCCTGATATGCTCAAACTTTCGGAAGAGATAGTCTTGATTTTGAAGAAGAAGCAAAACTTGACTTATATTACATACAAAACTGGTCGCTTTTCCTTGATATGTATGTTATAATAAGCACATTAAAAGTTGTCTTCTCCTGAAGATAAATACTGAAAGGTTAAAAATATAATTTATATCATTATACTGCTTAATAGATTTAATCTATATAAAAAATAATCATAATGAAAAAGGAAAATTTACAAAAAACAAAGGAACAGAAAGAAGAAATCAGATTAACTGCCGTAAAAATGGTCAAAAAAGGTTGATTAAAAAAGACTGAAGTTTCTAAAATTTTAGATATAAGTTATACTGCTTTAATAAATTGGTGTAGAATTTAAGAAAAAAAAGGTAAGAAAGGATTAAAAGCTAGTTCTAAAAAATGATGAAGACCAAAACAAAAAGATAACAATCTAACAAACAAAGAAAAAGAAATTTTTGAAAAAATTTTACTTCAGGAGCCAAGAAATGCATATAAAGTTTCAAAAAAAATAAAAAATTATCCATTAGACTTTTGATTGCGAACTTTAAAATTAATGCAGGAAGTAATAAAAGAAGAAGCAAAAATAAAGTGAAGAGAAAATAATTATTGAGATGAAGCCTGATTTAAATCATCGAAAAACACGAAGAAAGAAAGGAGAGACACCAGTGGTAACATCAACATGAGCAAGATTTGGAGTAAACTGAATATCAGTAGTAAGCCCAAAGCAAGAAATGAGATTTATGACATAGGAATGAAGCTTTGATAGTGATGAATTTATAGAATTTTTAAAGAGGTTCCATGAAGATAGGAAGAAAAAAACGCTTATATTAGATGGTCATCCAATACACAAGACAAAGAAAGTAAACAAATACTTAAATTCTATAAATAATGAAATAAAAATATATTTTATTCCATGATATAGTCCAGAATTAAATCCAGATGAGCAAGTATGGAATCAAGTTCATAATGACCTTAAAGGGCAAGTAATAAGATGAAAGAAACATTTAATGGAAAAAGTTAGAAAATCATTATATAGATTACAGAAACAGAAATATAAGGTCATGACTTTTTTTAATCATCCTGATGTTAGACGAAACTTATCTTAGTTTTCAAACTATCAGTAATTTATATTTTTTGAACAAAAAATTGAAAATATTAAAAATTTGATTATAATAAAATTTACATCAAATTTTGTAATGAAATAGGGAGGTGGTGTAAATGGTTAACATGCCGGTCTCCGAAGCCGGTGCTCTGGGTTCGAGTCCTAGCCTCCCTGTTTTTTTTAGTTTGAAAAAATAATATATTAGCAATTATTGTTTACTTGAAATTTTTTTGACAATATATTAATTTTTGATTATAGTTAATTATAGATTTACAAAAATTAAAACAAAATATGATAAAAGATGAAAAAACACTGGATGTTATTAAAGAAGTTCTTATAATATTTGTTTGAATGATAGTTGCACTTGCATGGGATGGGGCAATAAGCACTATAATTAGCGGAATTAAATCTCTCTTTCCCGAAGGTGCAAGCTGAATCGTTGACGTTTTCTTAACTTTCCTATATGCAATAATAGTAACTGTACTTGCACTTTTTGCAGTAGTTTATGTTCTCAAAAAACTTGATTACACTGAAACGGAAGAAGAAAATAAAGAAAACCAGCCAAAAACTAATTAAATTTTTTTGTTATCATAAACAACTATCTTTTGTTTTTTTATTTTATTAAAACTTATCTGATGTAATTTTTCAAATTCAAAACCATGAGAAACTATTAAGGTTTCTTCCTTACATTCTTTAGTAATTTTTTCTTCTAGATTCTTTATTATTTCAGGGAATAAATAAACAAATATTACATCAGCATCTGAGATATCTTCCTTAAAAAAATCTGCTTTTTTTATATGTACATTAGGATAGAAAAAAGATCTAATTTTTGCTATTAAATACACATCTATTTTTTTTTCTATTCAAATAAATTCACAATTATATTTTTTGGCAGCAAGAAATAAAATCAAACCATCTCAACATCCCAAATCATAAACTTTTTCCTTATTTTCTAAATTTGCAAGTTCTATCATTTTAAATGCAACTTTTTTTCAGGTAGGAACAAAAGGTACAAAATTTTTTCTTTCCCAAACTAACTCTATTAAAAAATAAATAAAAGAAAATAACAAAGAAGAAACCATAAATAAACTAATAAGTCCAACAACTAAAATTATATTGTCCGAAACATTTAAAGAAGCCAATAGTATGAATAATAAGACCAGTCATATATTTATGTATATTAAAAGAAACATCTTTTTATGAATTTTGAGAATAAATGTTTTCCTTATAATTTTTTAGTTTAAAAAATCAACATTTACTGTTAATAAAAACAATAAAAAATATTACTTGAATTTTTTGGAAAAATATTTAATTATTAAGTTGAATTTAATTTGTATCTTGAAGTATAAATGCTTACAAATGTAAGAAACAAAATATGAGATGGACTACTTCGAATGTATGAAATAATTGTTGGCAAAAGACCATGTGCTATATTTGCAAGAAAACCAAGCCCCTACGAAAAAAAAACTAAAAAACCTAATCACGATGGTTTTGCTTCTAACTGTCCAATGTGCAATGAAAACTATGAACTAGTAGAAGAATATAAAAACTTCATTGTAATAAAAAACTGATTTCCATACCCAAAAACCAAAGAACACCTGATGATAGTATCAAGAAGACATATTATTTGAATATATGATTTCACCCAAGAAGAAAAAATAGAGTGGGCTGATATTTTCTGAAAATACTTAAATCAATGATATTTTATTTTCAACAGAGAGTTTCCTAAACACCCTGAATCAACATTAGAACACTTCCATACTCAGATAATTAAAGAAATCTACCATTAATAAACAATAAATTTGAATTTATTTTTGTGAGATTTTAACACTTATTTCAATTTACTTAAAGAGATTAAAATTTTTATTGTCAACTATTTCCTTCTTGCTTGTTTTTCAACATACTATTTAGAAATATTGGGGCTATTATAGTTGTTAGTATTACAACTATTACAATAATTCAGAAAACCTCTTCGTTAATTGCTCATATAGAAAGACCCATAGAAGCAAATACTAAACCAACTTCTCATCTTGGAACCATACCAAGCCCAACTATATGTTTATTTGCATCTTTTGCTGCAAATCAGGAAAGATATTTTCAAAGAAATGCTAATAATGTAAATATTAAAGAAAGAAGTACTATATTAAATTCACTAAATACAGTAAGATCAAGCTGCATTCCTGTCATAACAAAAAATACTGGCACCAACATCATTTCAAGTGGTTCCATCAATTCTTCAAGCTCTCTTCTTTCATGTGATTTTATCATTTTGTTGAAATCCTTTTTATTTTGTTCTGTAAGTCTTACTGTAGAAATATAATCTTTAATATCTTGTACTATATGTTGATCTTTATAGTATTTAAAGTGAACAGGATCAAGTATAAGACCTGCCGCAAATGCTCATATTATTGGATCCAATCAAGCAAGATCTGCAAGAAATGCAAAAATCAAACAAAAACTAATCACAATAGTAAACTTCATACCTATTCAAGTACTTATTTTGGAAAAAAGTTTACTTATAGGATCTTCTAATAATTGACCTATTGCTATAGCTCAGAATAAGAATACTATTGCTTGAAATATTACAATTCATGTTTCCTGAAGATCAAATCCTCCTCATCAAGCAATCATAGAACTTACAATCGCAAGAATCAAAAGACCCATTACATCATCAATTACAGCTGCTCATAGAACTAACTGACCTTCTTTGCTGTCCACTTTGTTGTTATCCTTAAAAACCTGCATTGTTATTCAAACAGAAGTAGCTGTGAAAGCTGCACCAAGCCACAGCCAAGTTTCCAATCAGTGCTCATACAATAGAAAATAACTTGAACCAAAACCAAACAAAAAAGGCAATACAACACCGAGTATTGCCACTGCAAAAGCAGGTCCTCCTACTTTTTTTAGTTTGTTTATCTCTGATTCTAATCATATCTGAAACAAAAGTATTAGGACTCAAAGTTGTGATAAAAATAATAATAGTTCATGATTTTTAATATATTCAAAAAAATCAATATTTAATAAAAACAAATTACCAATAATTACTCACATAATTAACTGTCCAAGCACTCCTGGAAATCAAACTTTTTCGACAAGAGTTCCAATTTTGGACAAAATCAGGACTATAGCCAGTGCTAGAAAAGTAAAAGCCACTTCATGACCTGCTAGCTCATCAGGTCATGCTCACATTGCAAAAGGTGTATAAATCAAAAGAAATGTTAACAAAGCTATAAGTAGATTATACTTCCTGTTTCTTATATATCACCTGCAATAATACATTTTTTATATTTTTTAGTTATAATTTAAATAAACAAAGTCAACTAATTATACATTTTTCTAAAATAATTTTTGAAAAACAAAAAGTTAATTTAATCAATTTTTTTTCTATTTCAACAGTTTTTTTCTTAAAAAACCTTAAATATTAACTTAACTTCTTACATAAACTCAAATACTCTTTGTTTTGTTTACACATTCATCAAGAATTTTGGTTATATCATCATCTGTTAAATTGTTTTCTTTTTTTATCTTGATGGTGAAAGAAATACTTTTGTATCATTCAGGAATATTTTCTCAGGCATATACATCAAAAACATTAACTTCTTTAACTCATTCTATTTCCTTCAAAGTATTGTATATTTTTCCAAACTCAAAATCTTTTTCTACCAAGAAACTAAGGTCTCTGTATACTATATTATCATTATTTATATCAAAGTCAATAAATTCTTTATTGGATTGATTTTTCTTTATTATTTTTTTCAATTTATTCAAATTAAGTAAAACAGTTACTATCTCTGAATTCTGAGGAAATTTAAAATTTTCATAGTATATTGGATGAAGTGCATTAATGTTTCATATTAAAAAATCCTGATAATAAATTTCTCACTGCTTTTTGGGATGATACATATCATAATTAGTAGAAAAATATTGCAGTTCTCCGCTCAAACCCAAAATATTGATTACATTGTTTAAAATTTTCTTCATATAAATTATTGGATCAGTTTCAAAAGATTGTTTATTTCTTGTATAATAACTAAATCCACAAAATTTTTCCATATAATTTTCATTGTCCTTATTATTCCAAACATTCCCTATTTCAAAAATTTTTATATTATTATAATTCCTGAAATTATTATGAATAAATTCAATCATATTGCAAAACAAATCATCTCTAAGATATGAATATCAGGCAAAAGATAAATTATTTTCTAGCAAATTGTTTGTGTCCTTGTCAAAAATCCTTAGATTCTCATCTAAAACACAAGGAAGAGTCTCTGCTTGAACAAATCATTTATTTACTAAACTATTTTCAATTTTTCTTTGAATATCCACTTCTAGAGAATATCAAACATCCTGTAAATAAGAACTTATAGGATTGTTCTCAATATTTTGGTATCAATATATTCTTACAATATCTTGCGCTAAAATTCTGTTTAGATTTTCTTTATTGGGAAGTTTTAAAAAAGGAAATTTTATTGTTTCCGAATCTATAAAAATATAACCAAGATTTTCTAGTATATTTTTTGCTTTTTCTTTGAATCAGGTATCTTCTTCTGCACCCAAAAGAACTTGTATATTTTCAAAATCAATATGATGATTTGTTTTTAGAAGCTTATATGCTTCATCTCAAATATAATAATTAATTCCTCAAAAGGTATAACTTCCCAATGTTGTATGAAAATAATTAATCTCATCCATAAAAATAAACAAAGCATACAAACTATACAAAGGATTAATATTGTTTTCAAATCTTGTCCTAGAATCTGTAAAAATTCAGTGTCTTTCTCAGGTTTTTTTGATTGTTTCAGGTTCAAAATTTCCTATCTCTACTATAATATTTTTAGTATTTTCATCAACTCAGGAATCAGCTCAACCAACTATACCTGCAAGTGCTAATATTTTTTTGTTGTCTGCAATAACCATATCTTCTGTTGTTAAAAAATATTTGTTTCCAAACAAATCAACAAATTCTTCTCCTGAATCAGCCTGTCTTATTATTATGTCTCACTCTACCTTGTCTGCATCAAAAAAATGAATTGGATTACCAGAATAAAACATAAACAAATTGCTAAAATCCACCCAGTTATTTTTGGGATTCAATCAAAGATCCATCATATTTAATCTGGTAAAGAAATCAGAACCAAAAACTTCCATATCCGAAATTTCAAGCATAATATAACTTCTAAGATTGTTTGTTTTAACTTTTAGTTCTCTGGAAGATGTTCATGAAGAATCAAGTGCTTCTTTAATATTTGTATTTCAGAAATTTTTGATATAATCCATTACCTTATAATATCTTAATTTGTGAGTTTCTGAATATATTGCTTTTAGATTCAAAGCAAGTCAAAAATGACCAAACATTTCAGGCCAACCTCCAAGATCAATATCATCTGCATAAAAAGTATTATTTTCTATGAATCAGTATTTTTCTTTTAGTTTCTTTCAGACATCCTCATCAGTTAAATCATCAAAATCATCCTCCAGAAGCCAAATAATATGTTTATCCAAATCTTCTTTTATTCATATTTCATTTTTTGAACATATCATTCAAAAAGAGTCAACACCTCTTAAAGGTTTGCTTACAATCTCCAAATCAATTTCAGGTAAATAACATCAAGGCAAAGCAACAGGCACAAATTTGTTTTCCTGAATATTTTCTCCTCATGTAATTATCTGATAATTTTCTTCTCAACAATCAACTTCGCAAACAAACAATTTATCAGCATTGGGATGATTTTCAACTTTTTTAGTTTTTCATATTATTATATCATCCGGAATATATCTTTCTTTGGTATTTTTGATATCAAAACAAGAATTTACGATATTTTCTGAAAGTTTTTTGGAATTATCATTTATATTTATAAGTTTGTTTAAAAGATTTTTACTATAAAGCATTTTTTTTGTTATTAAGATAAATATTTTTTTATAATCAGTTTTTTTTGTTTATCAAGATTTTGTTTTTTTATTGAAAAACTACTTATTTTTATTAAAGTAGGTATTGAATTATCTAAATCAAAAACACTAAAATGCTTGAAGCAAAAAACCTTTTTTTCCACTACAAAGAAAGTCAAAAAAAAATACTTAATGATTTTTCTATCACTCTTAAGCAAGGAGAAGCTGTTGCAATTTTTTGACCATCTTCTTCAGGAAAAACAACATTTCTTAATATTGTATGAGGATTAATTCCTCCCAACAAGTGAGAAGTATATTACCAAAATCAAAATATTTACAAACTTTTTTTTTCCAGACTTTGCAACTATAGAAAAAACAAAGTTTGATATAGTTTCCAGGAGTTCAATTTATTAAACGAATTTTCAGCTGAAGAAAACATTATTTTACCTTTTGTTTTTTCTAGAGAAAAATACGACCAGAAACGAAAAAAATATATATGCAACAAACTGAAAATAAATAATATATTAAACCAAAAAGTAGAAACAATTAGCTGATGAGAAAAAGAAAGAGTTGCATTTGCAAGAGCTTTATTGAAAAAACCTGAAATCCTTATTCTGGATGAGCCCTGAAGTAACTTAAACAATTACTTAAAAGAAACCTTATACCAGTTTATATTTGAATATATTAATATTAGCAATTGTATTGCTTTTATTACTTCTCACGATGAAAAAATTATAGAATCACTTGAACTCATTCCCCACAAACAGCATCAAGATTTGTATTTTTACAAAAATAAAATATGTTAATTAAATTTATACTATCAAAATTCAAAAAAGATTTCACTAAGTTGTTTGCAATTATATTTTCTGTGTTCCTAATAGTTACTACAAGTTTTATTTTTTTGGTGCTATACAAAAATATTGAAAATATATTTGTAGAAAGACAAATAGGAAAAACTCAAGAAAATCAGTTTGAAATAATATATGACAGCTGATTATTATGACAAGATCAAGAGAAAAAGCAAGAATTTATTGAAGATATGAACAACCTGAAAAACCAAAAAGATTTTGAAAAATTTTATAGATTTTATAGTTTAGAACAACCAATAAAAATCAGGGGATGAATAATGGATTTGAATATTGAAACAAATTGATTTGTTTTTGCAGTAGATGATCAATATTTCTTGGATAACAATATCAACATAAATCAAGAATACATACCTATTGGAGTTTCACAAATGGCTGTTGATTTTTATAATATGCAAATTGCCTCATCTACTAGTTTTCCAAAGCTTCATTCGGGTTTATTAACTTCTCTGGATATAAGTATACTTTTTGGAAAATCTGATTTTTATGAAGCTGAAGAAATAAATCAAAAAACAGGAAGACCTCAAACAATAGACCAAATTTTCCCTGTTGCAGGTATTACTATACCTTATTCTGTAGCTGAAGAATATGCAGAATACAATCCAAGACAGCAAATCAGTTTTTACAGAGTTGTTTGAGAAACAAAAAATCAAGCTAAATTATACAATATTCAGGATGAATTTAGAGAAAAATACAATGTAACCTTACACCATCAACAGGAACAAGAACTTCAAAACAGACTTTCTTTTTTACAAAACTTTTTTATTGGAATCAATTGAATATTAATTATTATTTTTATGTTCTTTATGATATATATTATTTACTTTTTGATAAATTCAAATAAAAATCTTTTTTATGTACTTAGATTACACTGAGCCACCAGAATCAACATTCTAAATTTTATTTTACTGGAAAGTTTCTTTTATGTTACAATTGGAATAGCTTTAAGTGTTATTGCATACTGAGTTATAGAACTGTGGTTGCTTGACTATATCTGATTTTTTATTAATGAAAACTATTTTCTTGAAGTAAATCTTAATTGACTTGAATATAAAGATTTAGGATTTATTATTTGATGATATATTATTTTTTTCATGTTGCTTACAATTATATTTAGCTACAAAGAATGGAGTAGAAAATATATAAATTAAATTGAATAACAATTTTTTTTGATTATAAATAATATAATTTTATTTGAATAAAAATCAAAAGTTGCTGGAACAAATCAATCAAATAATAAAAAATACTATCACAGGCAAAATTATTATTTTTAATTTAATTGTTTTTACAATAATTTTACTTTTAAAAGTTTACAATCAAACCTTTATTCTTCCAGTATTATTACCTCTTGAATTAAGTTTTGTTGTAACAGAAATAACTCTTGCAAATTACTTTTTTTATCAAATACCACAAACTATTACCCCATGAACTATACTTGCAACATTTTGACATGCAGATATTTTTCACTTTCTAATTAACACTTATGTTCTCTTTATCCTTGGACCTATCATAGAAAGAATTTCCTGACAAAGAATTTTTATAAAACTTATTATTTTTTCTATGGTTTTTAGTATTGTTGGGGTTTTCTTTTTTTCCAACGCCCCAGTTGTTGGATTTTCTTGAGTTATTATGGGAATGCTTGCATTTGCTTATTTCAAATACGATAATATACCAGGACTTGACAGAAATATGTTACTTTTCTTCCTTATTCTAAACATATGAATATGACTACATCCTTGAATTTCTCTTGTATGACACACATCCTGAGCTATTGGATGATATGTCTATTTTCGATTATTAAGCAAAGTAGATAGATAAATTTAAGAATTTACAAAAAAATATTGAAAACTTTTATAAGATAATTATATTATTTACTGCATTTAAAAAATAATAAAATAATGAAAGATCTAATAAACAGGATTTTAAGAATTACTTTGGGAGTTGCAATCATTGGATACTTAATATTTCTTGAATTAAATTGAATCAATATCACTTGAAGCTCTGATGATATTGTTCATTATATTAGTATGTTTATTGCATGAGCTATATGAGTTTACCTATTAGCTAGCGGAATTAAAATATTTTATTTTAATAAACCAAGAGTAAAACAAGTGTTTTTTGGATTGTTTTTGATTATATTCTGACAATATGGAATAGTAGACAACCCTGACAAACTTGTCTATCTTGGCGACTTACTAACTGTTCTTGGAGTAATTATTGTAATAACAGGTGCTATTTGAGTATTTGTTTTTGAGTCTTACATTAAGAAAAAAGAAGAAGAAAAGATTGAAATAATAGAAGCTTAAAAATTATTAAATAAAGTTAAACGCGGGTGTAGCTCAGTTGGCTAGAGCGTCTGCTTGCCATGCAGAAGGCCGCGGGT
>CAZWWJ010000004.1:0-35107 GCA_964637495.1 uncultured Candidatus Peribacteria bacterium
ACGGCTTGTTTTCTTCATAAATTCTTTGAAACTGGTTTCATTCTTGATAGGGTGGATTTCACGAGCAAGGATTGGTTGGTTCATATTTATCTCCTTTTGGTTTGTGCGACCAGTTTTATACTGGCAAATGCTTTATAATTATTTTTAATTTGTTGTCAATATTTTTTGTGGTGAAAATATTATTTGGTATCTAAACATAAATTCTGAATACTCCAAGCTTTTGTTGTTTGTAGGTGAAAGTAATATCATAGTATGTTAATGTTCAGTTTTTTTTGGCATTGTTTGGCTTAATTTGATTTATTTCATTAATTTGTACTCATATTTTGTCCATAAAAACCCATCCAATTTTTGATTGTCACATGTCTTCCAGAATTTCATTAATATCACACTGTATTTTGTTCCTGTAATCTGTTGTTTGTCTTTTGCCTCCAAAATCTTTTTTGAAGCTTATATTCTGAAATATTAAGTTCAGAACTATATAAGCAATTTTGGGTGATACAAGGCAGTCTTGTTCTATAGTGTTAATAAAAAAAGGAAACTTGGAAATGGATTGTTGTTGTCTTTTACAAGAATTGGAAGCCCATTCCTTGTATTCTTGAAGTATCTGACCTTTGTGAACTTTTTTAGAAAAGTCTCAGTTAACAAATATTACAACAAAAGGAAAACTTTCTTGAGTAGTTTCAGGACTTAATAATTTTTTTTCAATTTCGTTAAGTTTATTTCTGGCACCTGTTTTTTTATGTGTTGCTCTGTTTTTGGAAAAAGTTCATTTTGTGCAGTTTGAGGTTGTTAACTGTACAGGTATATGTTGATACTCTTCTTCGTTATCATTTCATGAGTTGAAAGTAAACCGCATATCAGTTTTTCTTTTTTCATCATCTTCTTTGGAAGCCATATTCAGGTATGTAGAATAAATTCCAAGAGTTTGCCTTATTTCATTTTCTAGTCTGAAAGCAATTTCGCAAAATATATTTTCTGAAAATGTTCAGGTATTTCAATTTTTTTCAAGTTTCTTTCAGAAAGAGTTTGGTATATCAAAAAAACCAACCTGTCTTATATTTTCAAAAACAGAATAAATATAATAAAAATCTGCTACATCATAGCTGTCCAAACCGTTTTCTTCCATAAGATCAATTATTTTGCTGATTTCTGAGTATAAAGCAAAATTAATGTTTCATTGTCTTACAATCCATTCAAAAAGTTTCATTATTTGCGGAAGCTCTTTTAGTTTAGAGATATCCAGATCATCAAGGTATATATTTCTTATCATAGGCAAAAATCCGTGAATTCTGCAGAACTGGACCAAAACATCCGGATTTTTGATATTTATTCATTTGGGAAGTCATGAAACTGTGTTTATATACATTTCGGTTTTTTGGTTTCAGCTTTGGAGAACTTTTTTTATTGAAATATCAACTACAACAGTTTTGTTTCTCATAATATCCAAAAATTCATTTTGTTCCAGAGTATTAAAAACAGATTCCTGGTATTCTTGTTCAAAAGTTTGTTGTATACTGTTTCCTGTATTTCTTGGGAGTGTAAGTTTTTCCATTTAAACAAATTTTCAGAATAAAAAAAGTAATTCTTTTGAAGCTTACAATTTATTTAATAATATGATTTCTTTATTGTATTTAAGCTTTGGCAAATATATGTATAAAACTTATATTGTCAAGTAAATATACTTTAAACTAAAAAAAGGAACACAGTTGTTCCTTTTGTAGGTTTTGTTTGCTTTGGTAGATTATTTCCCAATAACTGCTTCTATTGCAGCAAAGTTGATGCTGCTTTCAGGATTAATAATAATACTTAATTCATCTCAAGGTTCCCCTTGGAAAAAAGTTACAGCTGCCTGATTTAGTTCATAAGTGTACCCTTCATCAGAAATTGCTATGTATTTGTTTTCATCTGTTTTGGAAAGAGTTGCTTTGATATAATTTCTTGGAGCAGGTCCAATAAGTTTGTAAACAAGTTTTCCATCTTTCATTATTCTAAGCTTCATAACATCCCCTGGTACAAGTTTTGTTTTGCTTGAATAGTTCATAGGTACAGGATATTTTTTGTCATCTGATCAAACCATAAAATAACCATCATAAACTCCCTCTATTACTTTTACATCTTCTCATTCTTCATAGTTCATAAGTTTGCTTGCTATTTCTTCTACATTTTCTCCTTCGTGTTCTATATCTTCGTGGTTTCACTGTAAAATATTTGAAATCATTACTTTTGCTCTCTTTGCATCTACTTCTACTTTTTCAAGAAGCTCATACAGTGCATTCAAAGATTTTTGCTGCTTGTCCATTTTTTGTTTTTAGTTTATAAAGTTAGTTGATTATAAATTTTTATCCCCCAAAAGTCAAATAGTTAAAAAAATATTAACTTGATTTTTTGAAAAAGATATATTTATAAATTGACAAAAGTAACTAATTTTCCATATTTTGTTTGTATTTCCTTGAAAAATTACTAATAATTAGTATAAAAAATATGTTTAGTATAATAAATTGTAATAAATGTTGGTAATAATTTATATAATATCTTCTTTTGCAGCCTGAACTTTAATTTCATATGCGGTTTTTTATTTTACCTATGCAGATACTTCAAAAATTAATCAAATCTATAAAGAAAACAAAGAAAACAAAGAAAAAATTACTCAATTAGAAGAAGAAAACAAGGAGCTAAAAGAACAAAACAAATATCTCAAAAATCAAATTCAGGAGTATTTAAGAAAAAATGAGGATTTATCAAAGGTTGTTTGAGAAATGTCAAGGTATGCTTATGCAATAAGAAAGGCTTGAGAAAAATCAAAAGAACTTCTGGATATTCTCTCAGTTTATGATGATAACTTGTTAAGTAGAATAGAAGAAATAGCTGAAGAAAAGAAGCAACAAAACAAAAATCAAAAGGAATCAGATAATCAAACCCAAAATGCAGAAGAAGATTCTAAAATAAAAGATCGTGATTATATATGAGAAAAATTAGCTTGAAATAAAAAGTTTTTTTAGTATGAAATTTTTTTGAAATAATTACGTATAAATAAAAAACAAATTTTATAACAAACTTATTTTTTATGTTTGATTTCTCTAAAGATTTTGTAAATTCTTTAATAAAAAAAGATAAACAGTATTTTGATAAATTTTATATTGAAACTGTTGATATATTTTATCGTTACTTAAAATCTAACTATTTTCTTGATGACCAAGAAGCAGAAGATATTTTATCACAGTTTTATATAAAGGTATGGAATAATCTTGGAAAGTATAGTTTTGATTATTCATTTGAAAGTTGGGTGTGGACAGTTTTCAAGAATGTGGTAAAAGACAGCTTCAAAAAAAGAAAATATTTTGGTTTTTCTCAATTGCAGGGTGAAGATGAATCTTTTAATTATGAAGAAACACTTATAAGCAATGAAGAGGAAATTATGGAACTTATGGAAAAAAACTTCAGGTATGAAGTCATTCAGGATGCAATAGAAAAACTGGATGACGAATCAAAAGATATTATTTATTTCAGGTTTGTACAGCAATATTCAAATAAAGAAATTTCTAATATATTATGAATCACTCAGATGAATGTAAGGCAAAAGGTATCCAGAGCAATTAAAAAATTAAAACAAAATTTAGACCAGTATTGAGATTAATTAAAAATATAAGTAAACAACTGTCAACCACTTTTTACAGTTTTGATAACTTTGTTTACTTGAAAACGCCCTCAAGATGCGAAAATACAACTTGATATTTAAAACCGCAGAAAAGTCAAAAAAACTTCAAAAACTATTGAAAAAACTGTTTTTTCCTTTATTATATAGGTATATTTAAATCTTAAATAATACAATAATGACAAAGACAGAATTGATAGCAGAGGTTTCTAACAGATTAGGAGTATCTAAGAGAATGGCTGGAGATATGGTTAACACATTCGTAGATACAGTTATAGATGGAGTTAAGAAAGACGGTGAGGTAAGAATACAAGGTTTTGGAACTTTTAAAGTATCCAGAAGAAATGCAAGAGAAGGAAGAAATCCAAGAACTGGAGAAAAAATCAAAATCGATGCTATGAATCTTCCTGCATTCAAAGCAGGTGCAGAATTCAAAAAAGCAGTTAGATAAAAAATATCTAAGTTGTGATTTATAAAACTTCCCCATCATCCGGGGAAGTTTTATTTTTTTGTTGAAAAAAAAGAAAAAAAATATAAAAAATAAAGTGTTATTTTATATTTTATTAATTTCAATGGTTGAGAAAATGAAAAACATTCTAAGAAAAACTGTGTTTTATCGTATGTATAAAAAATATTATGCCAAAACAGCAAATTTGATAAACAAGAATCCTTCCAATTGAATGTTTATTGTCTGAATTACCTGAACAAACTGAAAAACTACTACTTCTGCAATTTTGCACAAAATATTTAATGACAATCTTTGAAAAACACTACTTATTAATACTATAAATATTAAAATATGAGATGAAGAAGTTTTTAATGACTCAAAAATGACTTCCCTTGATGCATTCTCTTTGCAACAACTTCTTTCTTTTGCCAAATCAAAATGATGTAAATATGCTATACTTGAAGTAAGCTCTCACTGAATTGATCAGTACAGGTTTGAATGAATAGAGTTTGATATGGGAATTTTAACAAATATAACTGCAGAACATCTTGATTACCACAAAACATTTGAAGATTATACCAAAACCAAAAAGAAACTTTTCTTGTCAATACTTGCAAATTCAAAATCAGGAAAATATGCTGTTTTTCCTAAAGATGATAAAATCTGAAGAGAATGGATAGAAGATATTGCAATAGATAATATACTGGATTTTGGTTTGCAAACTAATGCTACAGTAACCGCAGAAAAAATTGATATAGGTATTACAAAATCTATGTTTGATCTAAAATATCTTTGAGAAAAACATCCTGTAGAATCCAATCTTACCTGAAGGTTTAATATAAAAAATATTCTTGCTGCTTATGCTGCAGGAATTTTATCCTGAATTGAAATAAAAGATATTATCAAATCAGTAAGTAACTTTGAAGCTCTTCCTTGAAGAATAGAACATGTTGAAAAAAACAATGTCCAATATTTTATAGATTTTGCTCATACACCGGATTCTCTAGAAAAATCTTTGGAGTTTGTGAATGATATAAACAAAGACAATTGAAGAATAATAACTTTATTTGGTTCTCCTTGAAACAGGGATAAATATAAAAGACCTCAAATGTGAGAAATAGTTGAAAAAAATTCCGATATTTTTATAATTACTGATGATGATCCTGATACAGAAGATAGGCTAAAAATAATAAATGATATTATGAAAAATTTAACTAAAAAGAAATGAAAGGACTATTTCGTTATTCCAGAGAGAAGTTATGCAATCAAATTTTTAACAGAAATAACAAAACCTTGAGATAAGGTTCTTCTTGCAGGTAAGGGTCATGAAAATGTACAGTTAACAAATTTTTGAAAAGTAAGCTGGAACGACAAAAGGGTTTTATTAAAATTATTGGATAATCCAAATGAAAAAAATTGAAACTAAATTAAGAAAAATACTAACCTGAAAAAATTTTGGACAGTTAAGATCTATGATAAAATGAGATGGTTTGGAAATAGAAGATGTAAGAAGTTATTATAGTGGTGATGATATCAGGCACATAAACTGGAAACAATCTGCTAAATATAATGAACTTCTTGTTAACAGATTTTCTTCTATGAAAGATTCTGATGTACATCTTTTTTTTGATTATAATAAAAACTGGCTTGGTTATGATATAAACAAGCAACAGAAAAAAGATAAAATTTATGAATTATCTTCTGAAGTAGTAATTTTATCAAGAAGGCTTGGTTGTAATATTTATATGTCTTTTTTGGAGCAGGAAAAACTAAAAACATATTATGTTTGAAAAAGTTTTGAAAGAAGTTATTCTTATATTAACAAGGTTGATAATTTATTAGGTAAAGTATGAAATAAATATTTTTCAGGATTAGAGCAGTTTTTAAACTTTCAGAAAACATTACAAAAAAAACATATAATAGTAATTTTTTCTGATTTTCTTCAATTATCTTCTGCTGAATTAAAAACATTAAAAGTTTTGAGTATCTTTAATGAGGTGTTTTTGTTTCAGGTGTCACTTGGTCGTTTGGAGGGTATTAACTACAATAATTTTTATTTAAAAGAAAAAAATAATAGTTGACTCAAATTATTTAATACTTATAATATATAAAATTTATCTAAAAAAAACTAAAAAATGTATTCTGATTTTTTTATTTTTTGTAGAAGTTATGTGCTTGAGGTTATGAGTGATAACAAAGAAAAATGATTTGTTTATCACAATATTGATCATGTATTCGAAGTTTTGGAAAGAACAAATTATTTAGCCAAAAATGAGGGATTGGACTTGGAGAAACAGGAAATACTTCAGATTGCTGCTTTGTTTCATGATATTTCATACAAAGAGAACCCTTCTAATCACGAACAGGAAGGAGCTGATTTTGCTTTTAATTTTCTTATTAAATATGATTTCCCGGAAGATAAGGCAGATATTATAAGAAATTTGATTCTTGCAACCAAGCTTGATTCAAATCCATCTAATTTACTGGAATGAATAATAAAGGATGCCGATATTGATAATTTCTGAAGAGATGATTTTTTTGAAAAAGGAAATTTGGTCAAAAAAGAAGTAGAAATGCTAACCTGAGATTTTATTCCGGAAAATAAACGAGCAGAAAATATTAGTAATATAATGGAAAAAATTTATTTTTATTCACCTTTACAGAAAAATGAAAGACAACATAAATTTGAAGAAAACAAAGAAAAAATAAAAAAAATAGCCTTATGAGAATAAAGGCTTTTTTTGTTTGCCCGGAGAGGGACTCGAACCCTCAAGGCCCAATGGCCACTCGATTTTGAGTCGAGCGCGTCTACCAGTTCCGCCATCCGGGCTTTTTCTTCTTTTTTGTGTACACACATATTAATCATTTTTTAAAAAAATTCAATTGATTTTTAAAATATTTTAATTATCAATGATAACATAAATTTATATACTAAAAAAAATAAATGGATTTGAATAAAGTTATGTTAATATGAAGAGCAACAACTGATCTGGAAGTAAAAAAAATATGAGAGTCTCAAACTTCTGTAGTAAATTTTAATTTAGCAACTAATAGAAGATATAAAAATAGTGAATGAAATACTATAGAAGAGGCAGAGTTTCATAAGTGTGTAGCTTTTGGAAATACAGCTGATTTGCTTGCAAATTATGCCTGAAAAGGAAAAAGATTATATCTGGAAGGTAGACTTAGAACAAGAAAATGGGAGGATACAAACTGAAATACAAGATATTCTACAGAAATAGTAGTAGAAAATTTTATATTCTTGGATGCCAAATGATCAAATCAAAGTGGTTCGCAGGAAGAACAATCCGCTGAACAGTCTCAGACACAGGAAGAAGACGAAGAACTACCATTTTAGAGGGTTTATCATCATAAATAAAATTAAATGAATGAAAAAGTTCTAGATATAATAGAAGAAAAAGAAAAACAAAAAAAATCTTTTAAAGATTTCTTAGTTGATATTTTTGATATAGTTGCTTTTTTGGTATTTGTTCTTTGAATTGTTTTAATTATAAGAATATTTTTATTTAATCCTTATACAGTTGTTTGAGATAGTATGAGTCCTACTTTTGAAGAAAATGACTTTATTATAGTGGATAAATTCTCTTCTCATTTTGGTGAATACAAAAGATGAGATGTTGTGGTGTTTTTACCTCCAGGTAAAGAAGTAAATTACATAAAAAGAATAGTTTGAATGCCTGGTGAAGTAGTAAAAATAGAAGATGGTGATGTGTATATTTGTGATGAAAACGGTTCAAGTTGTGAACAGTTAGAAGAAGACTATCTTCCGGAATGAGAAACAACTCCAGCTCCTTGTGATGTTAAGGAATTTGATGTAAAAGAAGGTCATTACCTTGTTTTTGGAGACAACAGAAATCAAAGTACTGATGCAAGATGTTGTTTTGGATTGGGATGTTATGGAGAAAGCGATTACCTTCTTTCAGATGATGATTTGCTTGGTAAGGTATCTTTGAGGTTGTTTCCGGATTTTACCTGGCATTAATTTTTATTTTTTTATAGTATTTTTTGGCTAATGGAGGCTTTCTTAATAGTGGTGTTTTTGCTTTTTGCATCAGCTGTTTTTTCTGCATCGGAGCTTGCAATAATGTCTGCTCCTTTGTACAAAATTAAGCAAAAAGTAGAGAATACAGATTCCAGAGTTTCCAAACAG
The DNA here is from genome assembly GCA_964637495.1 of uncultured Candidatus Peribacteria bacterium. Lineage (GTDB taxonomy): Bacteria > Patescibacteriota > Gracilibacteria > Absconditabacterales > Absconditicoccaceae > CAZWWJ01. The sequence goes on from CAZWWJ010000004.1 coordinate 8,272, forward strand.
TTACTAAAATTAAGAAGAAATTCCTGAAGAACTCTTATAACAATCCTTATAGGAAACAATCTTATAAATGTAATACTTACTATTTATGCTTCTGGTATTTGAGAAAGTATTTTGGCAAATGTTGCTTTTGCTTCAGGTGTTTCTTTTATGATAATATCAATTACAATAACTACTTTGCTTTTGATTTTTGGTGAAATAATTCCTAAAGTTTTTGCAACCAAATTTGCTTTGAAATATGCTTTGGTTGTTACACCCTTGATAGATTTTTGCTGAAAAATTTTGTTTCCTGTGATAGTAGTTTTTGATGGTATTACCAAACTTCTTAACAAATCTCTTGCAGTGAATGATGAAAAGGTTTCAAGAGAGGATGTGGAAACATTTGTCAATGAAGGTAAAAAGCAATGAATTTTTTCTTCTGTAGAAAGTATGATTATAAAGAATTTGTTTACTTTCAATGAAAGAAGTGTAGATACTTCAATAAAGCATAGAACAGAGATGTTTGCTTTGTCTTCTGATATTCAACTGAAAGATGCAATAAAAAAAGTACTGCAGCTTCCCTATTCAAGGGTTCCAGTTTTTGAACACGACAAAGATAATATTATTGGTATAATTAATATAAGGGATTTATTAAGTTATTGTAGTGAAACTCAGAAAAGTGAATTAACTCTTGGACAGCTCAAATTAAGGCCAGTTTTTAAGCTTCCGGTAACTGCAAATGTTTTTGATGTTTTTCTAAGAATGAAAAAAACCTGACAACATTTTGCAGTGGTTGTAGATGAGCACGGAGGCACAGAGTGAATAGTAACATTTGAGGATATATTGGAAGATATGGTTTGAGATATTAAAGATGAGTCAGATTTTGATGAAGAACACAATATAGTTAAAGTATGAGTAAATGAACTTATTGTAAGATGAGATGTGGTATTAAGAGATATACTAAATTCTTTTGGTATAAAAAACTTTCACATACCAGAAGAATTATCTGATAAACTATCTGAAAACGATATGATATCATATATAATACTTACAATGTTAAAAAGTTTTGCAAAAAAAGGCGAAATAGTTAAACTGTGAGAGTTGAAATTTGAAGTAATTAAGGTAAATGAAGGAGAAGATAAAATAGAAAAAGTAAAAGTTTCATATTCATCAGCCTCAAACAAATCAGAAAAATAAATTTTATATAGTAAAGGTTAGTAATGTTTACAATTGCATTAAATACTATAAGAGAGTTTATAAGAAACAAAATATTGTATATTATAATACTGGTGGCAATTTTGTTGATTCTTTTTTCTTTGGTGCTTTCTACTCTTGCACTTAGTGAAGAACAAAAGATAATTCTTGATTTTTCTCTTACGGTTATAGAGCTTTTCTGACTCCTGACAACTTTGTTTCTTGGTTCTTATCTTTTGTATTCAGAAATATCCAAAAACACCATTTTGATGATACTTTCTAAAGCACCTAATAGGTGAAAATTTTTGCTTTGAAAGTTTTTTGGTTTTATGTTCATACTTTTGCTTGTGTATATTTGTCTAAGTATTGCTTTTTGACTGGTTGTTTTTCTGCACTGAATATGATTTGAGGTATCTTACTTTCAGGCAATATTTTTAAGTTTTATTAAAATACTTGTTGTACTTGCTTTTATATTGTTTTTTTCAACTTTTGCTTCTCCTTTTGTAAGCCTTCTTGTATCTATGTGAATTTATATAATTTCTCACTCCCTTTCTTTTGTGAAATTTTATTTAATAGAAACAGAAAGAGTTCTTGAGGGAAGTTTATCTTATTTTCTTATTAATGTTTTTTATTATGTATTTCCAAACTTTCATGATCTTAGTATGAAAGAGTACTTAATTTCTCCGCATTTGGACAATTACACCTTGCTTCATATTATATTCACAACGTGAGTACATTTAATTTATATTGCAATAATCTTGATTTTTGCAGTATTGATATTTAGAAAAAGGCAGTTTTAAATAATATAAGAAACTAAAATGCAAATATTTTCTAATTTTGATACAAAACTTGCTGATAAAATGTATCAAAAATATTCTGAAAGTTATTGAAGTGAAAATGTGCTTATAGTGTTCAAAAATAATGTTTTTCTTGCAATTTATGTTATAATTCCTTTGATTTTGTACTTGCTTTTTATTTCTGGAGTTGCTTGGTTGTTTTTTATAGTAGATTTTTGAGCACCTCAGCTTAATTATTATAAATGGGTTGTATTTACCATAGGAGTAATTATAGTTACATTAATAGTTGGGTGGAAACTTTTGAAAAGATTTATTGACTACGAAATGGATTTTGCTATAATTACACCTGAAGAAGTTGTTTTTTATGAGCAGGATGGAATATTAAGCAGAGAAGGAATTACTTTGAACTCAAGTAAATTAAGAAGCATAACTGTAGAAAAAGATTGACTTTTAAGAAGCATTTTTAATTTTGGAAACCTTTTGTTCCTTGCAGAAGGATATCATGAGGATGGGTGAGATATTCGTTTTGTTTATTTGGATGATCCAGATAATAAAAAATATAAAGCAAGAGAAATTTTAAGGAAATGAAGCAATCCTGACATTGACGTAGAATAATATTTAGTTTAAAAAAATAAAAATGGAAGAAAAACAAGATGCAAACATAGAAATCCCAATGGATGTTTTTGAATCTACTCAGGAACTTGTAATTATCATTCCTCTGGGGTGAGTAAGGAGAGAGTCAATCTCAATTTTTCTGGAAAGAACAACACTGAGTATTAGCTGAAACAGGGAAATGCCAAAAGTAAAAGAAAGTCTTCAAACAATTCAACAAGAGTGCTTCTGGTGATATTTTGAGAAAAAAATAGACCTACCAACAAATGTTTATTTTGATAAAATTCAGACTGAATTAACCAAAGAAAATATACTAATAGTTACAGTTCCGAAAATTATAATACCAGAAAAGGTTAAATTGGAAGTAAGACATCTTTAAAATAAATTATAATTTTTTTTTATTTATATTAAGTATTATTTTTTAAATGGAAGATATTATAACAAAATTTAATTATCTTGAAAATATTATAATATATTCTTTGATAGCTTTTTTTGCTTCTTTTATTTTGTACCCTTTGTATATAAACTTTCTGAAAAAATTGAAAGCTTGAGCAATGATTCGTGAAGATACTACCTGAGGAGGATCAGCAGAAATATATTCAAAACTACATAGTCACAAGGTGTGAACTCCTACAATGTGAGGGGGATTAATTTTATTAATTGTTGCATTGTTGGTTCTTTTTTCTTATGTTCTTCAATATGCAGGAGTGATATCTTTTACTTTGGTAGAAAGAGAAGAAACATATATTTTGCTTTTTGCCTTTTTTAGTATGTGAATACTTGGTTTGTTGGATGATTTTACGGAAATAAAGGGTAAAGGTGCATTAAAATGATTAACAGCCAAAATGAAACTTGTGTGGATGTTTGGGTTTGCAGGGTTTATTGCATTCTGGTTTTATGACAGGCTGTGAGTTTCAACAGTTGATTTGCGACCAATAGCTGCTAGTTTGGATTTTGGTTTGTTTTTTCCTGTGATAGCTTTCTTTATTACACTTGCTATAGTAAATGCTATAAATATAACTGACTGACTGGATTGACTTGTTGGGGGTCTTTCTGTTATAGTGCTTTTTGTGCTATGAATTTTAACCTTTTTTTATGGATGGTATCTTGCTACAACATTAATATGAATTGTGTTGGGTGCGACTTTGGCTTTTTTGCGGTTTAATATAAATCCTGCCAAAGTGTTTTTGGGAGATAGTTGATCTCTTGCTTTGTGAGGAATTGTGTCTGCTCTGGTGTTCCTTTTGAATATTAATGTAGGAATTGTGATTCCTTTTGCAATTCTTTTTGGTATATTTATTCTTGAAGTAACAACAAGTTTTTTACAAATAACCTGGAAAAGACTTCTTGGAAAAAAATTATTTCCTATAGCTCCCTTTCATCACTGGCTTGAATATAAGTGAAATCCGGAATACTCTATAGTGATGAAATTGTGGGTGATTCAGTGAGTTCTTGCTTGAATAACCCTGGTTATGATTTTTTATCAGTTTCATATAATATAAAATGAAAGAATATTTAACAAGTCTGTCTTTTTGGATAAAGATTTTGTTGATAGGTATGATATTTCATTTTTTTGCTCATACAACTGTAACTTTTTGATTATGAATTGAATTGTCTTTGATATGGGTTTGGAAAGAAGTTTTGATAATAGGATTAGCTTTTTTTCTTGCTTATAATATAGCTGTATATTTCAAAGATATTACCAAAGATAAAGTAATACTTTTTTTGGAGCTTGTTTTGGCTTTGGGTATTGGGATAACTTTTCTGGTTAATTTTTTTGTTCTCGGGACATCTCTTGTTGATTATATTATGGCAATAAGATATGATTTCTTGGGGTTTATAATATTTTTTATTTTGTATCACCTTGGGAATTTCTTGGAAGATACTTCTATTAAAAGTATAATATACTTTTTCTGAAAGTTTATAAAGATTCTATTGATATTGTGAATTTTTTGGTATGCTATAATTTTTGTAAAACCTGGTTGACTTGATTATATATGATATGATAGTCAAACTTTTGAATGAGAAGTATGAGAAGCTCCTCCGGCAGCATATTATACACAACAAACTCATGGTTTTCCTCGCAATCAATTGTTTTTTGAAAGACCAATTAATTATGGTTTTTTTCTTGTTTTTTTCTTTCCTTTGTTTTATGTTCTTTTTCTTAGGAGAAAATCTTTGAAAAAGACTTGGTTTTGGTGGTGAGCTTATGTTTTTAGTATAATAAGCACTTTCTCAAGAGCTGCATGGGGTGCATGGCTTTTTCAATTAATAGTATTAACGGTTATTGAGTACTGAAAAAATATTAAAAAATTTGTATTTTATCTTCTTCTTCCAATACTTTTGGTTTTTGGGGTGTTTGTTTTTACTTCTTATGATCAGGTAGTAGAAAGATGATGGTCGGATACAGGACATTTTGAAAAAATCTCCGAGGCTTATAGTATGTTTGCGGAAGCTCCAATACTTTGAAAAGGAGCAGGTTATGTTGGTCCGGTATCTCACCATTGAGGCAAAGAGTTCAATCCTGAAAACCAATATCTTTTGATTCTTGTGCAGTACGGAATAGTAGGTTTTGTTTTTCGAGGTTTGATTTATGGTTTTCTTTGTTTTGTTTGATTTTATTATTTTCTAAAATTTTATAACAGGAAAAACAAGAATAATTTTAAATCCTGGCTGATTCTTGCTTTATCTCTTGGTATGATATGATTAAGCATAGAAAGTGTTGTTTTGCATTGATTTGTGGATAGGATGGTTGTGTATCCTAGTATGGTTATTTTTGGACTTGCTTATTACTATGTTTCAAGGTCTTCTAATGGTTAGTTATTTTTGTAGAATTTAGTTTCTAGTGAAATTTGATTTTTCTTCTTTTTTTTTTGTTTTTGTAAAGAAAGTTATATTATTTTTTGATTTTTTGTCTTGCTAAAAAATATTTTTTCTGTATAAGAAAAATAATTTAACTTCTAAAAAAATAAAAATGTATAATCTTGAAGACAAGGAAATTCAAAATCTTATGGAAAAAGAATATGAAAGGCAACAAAACGAACTGGAAATGATTGCAAGTGAAAATTATGTTTCAAAACAGGTAATGAAAGCTTATGCAAATGTTTTTACAAATAAATACAGTGAAGGTTATCCTGGCAGAAGGTATTATGGTGGTCAGGAGTATGTAGATCAAATGGAAAATCTTGCATGTGAAAGAGCACTTAGAATTTTTTGACTGGATGAAGAAGATTGGCATGTTAATGTTCAACCTCTAAGTTGAGCTCCAGCAAATTTGGCTGTTTTTTTGTGACTCCTTAATCCTTGAGAGACAATACTTGGAATGGATTTAAGTTCGTGAGGACATTTAACACATGGTCATCCTCTAAATGCTTCTGGTGTTTACTATAATATAGTTTCATATTGAGTAAGAAAAGAAGATGGTTTAATAGATTATGATGATGTACTTAAAAAAGCTATAGAATACAAACCAAGCCTTATACTTGCTTGATTCTCTGCTTATCCAAGAAAAATTAGCTGGGAAAAGTTTGCAAATATAGCAGATGAAGTAGAAAAAAAACATTGATACAGGCCGTTTTTGATGGCTGATATTGCTCATGTGGCCTGATTAATAGCAGGAGGGGTATATTCTTCTCCTTTTCCTTACTTTGATGTTGTAACAACTACTACTCATAAGACATTAAGATGACCAAGAGGAGGCTTGATTTATTGTAAACAAGATCTTAAGAAACAAATAGATAAATGAGTTTTTCCTTGAGTTCAGTGATGACCACATGAGCATGTAATAGCAGCAAAAGCAGTAGCTTTTGGAGAAGTGTTGAATGAAAATTTTTCTGGTTATGCAAGACAGGTAGTAGATAACGCTCAAACTTTGGCTGAGTGATTAAAACAAAGAGGGTGGAATGTGGTTACCAAAGGAACAGATAATCATATAGTGTTGTTGGATATAACTTCAAATAATGGAGTAGATACCAATATAGGATGAAAACTGGCAGAACAAACTCTGGAAAGTATTTGAATTTCTCTTAATAAAAATATGCTTCCTTTTGATACCAGAAAACCTATGGATCCAAGTGGTTTGAGACTCTGAACATCTGCAGTTACCACCAGAGGGTTGTGAAAAACTCAAATGGAAGAACTCTCAGATATTATAGATATGTCGCTGAAAAATACAGATAATTTAGAAGTTTTGGAGGATATGAAAAAAAGGGTTTATGAAATTTGTAAAAATTATCCAATATACAATAAAAATAACAAGTAATAATATTGATAAATTATATTAAAAATTTTTAATAATGGTCTTTAAAAAAGAAACACTTCAAATAAAACTAAAAAATAAAAAAAATTAAAAAATCTATTGATTTTTTTTAATTTATAATTATAAGGGGGTTGCTCATACGGTCGAGCAACAGCAAAAGTAAAGGAGGAGTTATGTGCTCCACTAATCTCAAGACGGTATTTGGCACCGGCCTTGCCAGTGTCCTGATGTTGGTCGGGACCACTGCGATGGGCGGTATGGAGACCGTTCCTCCCGATGAGCCGAAGTCCGATGAGGCTGAGGATCGGGAGCTGATCGGTGCTCCTCAGGATGTTGTCCTCCCGAGGCTCAGCGACGCTATGTCGCTGCATACCTGGAAGGAGGATCACTTCTTCCCTTATCGGGATCTTCTGAACGAGGTTCAGGAGGACACTGAGGAGGTCTTCACTGAGGCCCAGCGGGTTGATCCGCTGCCTTACGACCACCTCACTGATACCGTGGAGCTGATCCACGAGATGGCTGCCACGGTCGAGCAAGCGGCCGATGAGGCGGCTGCTACCGCTCATGTCAGGGATGAGATCGAGGAGCTTCACTCCCGGGTGGATGATATGGATGAGCGGCTCATGGAAGTCGCCGATACGGAGCATCCCTTCTGGCCCAAGGATAGCGTTGTGGAGGTTAGCCTGACTGGTCATGCGGCTGGTCAGCTGACCGATCCGGTTGAGCTTTCCAACGGGCAGGAGCTGTATCCCATCTACGTGGTGGGTAACACTCTCGACAGGGCCGTGAACAGTGAGGTTCATGCTGTGGCCATGGCTCTGCCGCTGGCTCCGAACTCCATGGACGAGCACAACCAGTACGCACTGTACTATGGGCACGTCTATGGTGATCCCCGGGAGGCTCCGGTCGAGTCCCACCAGGGTGGCACGGTTGAGTTGAGCCTGGTCCCCTATGCCATGGACTACAATGGCATCAAGGACTATGTGCAGGATCATCTCAACGTCGGCGATCACGCCTGGAACTACATGGAGTGTGGCGAGGAGGTCTGTGTTCGCCTCACTTCCCCTGAAGAGGATGAGGGCTAACTACCGGCCTATCCCCCGAGCGGACTACCGTTCGGGGGATTTTTTATTAAAATTAAAAATTTACTTGAAAAATTAAAAAAAATTATTATATTATAAATAGCACCGTTTATTATACGGTGCTACTAACAGATTAACTTATTAGTAAAGAAAATAAACATCTAAAAATTTAGTTTATTAAAAATAAACATAAAATGCCAAATTTTGAAAAATTTACAACCAAAGCTGCTGAAGCAGTGCAGTCTGCACAAGATGCAGCAGTCAGCAACAATAACAGTTATATTGATGTCTCGCATTTGTTCCTTGCTATGATTGATCAAAAAGACTGATATATTCCTTCTATAATTCAAAAGCTTTGATTTGAGGTAAATAATATCAGAGAAAAAACAAATGATTATATTGGAAAACTACCTCAGATAAGCTGACAAAGTCAGCTTGGAATAAGTAACGAGGCAAACAAAATTCTTGTGGATTCTGAAAAAACAGCCCAAAAAATGGGTGATGAGTATGTAAGCACAATACATTTGTTTGTATCTATGTTTAATATTTCAAATGATTTTATCAAGAACGTACTTGAACCACTTGGTATAAACAAAAAACAAACAGAAGAAGCTGTTATGAGTATTAAGTGAGACAAGAAAATTGATAATCAGGATCCTGAATGAACAATGGATGCTTTGAACAAATATGGAAGAAACATTACTCAGGAAGCTCAGGAATGAAAAATGGACCCTGTTATATGAAGAGAAGATGAAATAAGAAGAACAATTCAGATTCTTTCTAGAAGAACCAAAAACAATCCTGTTCTTGTCTGAGACCCTTGAGTTGGTAAGACTGCAATTGTAGAATGAATTGCTCAGCTTATAGCCAAACAGGAAGTACCTGAAGCATTGCAGAACAAAACAATTATAGAGCTTGATATGTGAAGTTTAATGTCAGGTACGAAATACAGATGAGAGTTCGAGGAAAGACTCAAATCAGTTATTAATGAACTAAATCAGGCAGAATGAGAAACAATTCTTTTCATAGATGAGGTTCATACTGTAGTTGGTGCAGGTAAAACAGAATGATCAATGGATATGTGAAATATGATAAAACCAGAACTTGCCAGAGGTAAAATCAGAGTCATCTGAGCCACTACCTTAAATGAATACAGGAAACATATAGAAAAAGATGCAGCACTTGAAAGGAGGTTCCAGAAAGTTTTGGTTGATGAGCCATCAACTCAGGATGCTATTGCAATACTTAGATGAATAAAAGAAAGATACGAAGCTCATCACGGGGTGAAAATACAAGATGATGCAGTAGTAGCTGCAGTAGATTTGTCCAATAAATATATTAGTGACAGATACTTACCGGATAAAGCAATAGATCTCTTAGATGAAGCTGCAGCTAGTGTAAAAATGTCTCTTACTTCTCAGCCAGAGGAACTTCAGGAGTTAGAAAAACAACTTTGACAACTGGAAATAGAAAAACAGGCTCTGAATATAGAAAATGACAGCAAAAACAAAGAAAGACTTCAGGAACTTGATAAAGAGATTGCTAATCTTAAAGAAAAATACGAAAGTATGAAATCTGCCTGGGAAGAGGAAAGAAATATGGTAATGGAAATCAAAAACATAAAAGAACAGATACAACAGGCAGAACATGAGGCTGAAATGGCAGAAAGACAAACAGATTACAATAAAGTAGCAGAAATAAAGTACTGAAGGATTCCGCAACTTCAGGAAAAATTAAAAGAATACGAACAAAAAGTAGAATCAGCAAAACAGGAATGAAGAATAAGTATCAAAGATATAGTAGAACCACAGGATATAGCATCTATAATAAGTAAACGAACTTGAATTCCTGTTTCCAAGTTAGTAGAAAGTGAAAAAGAAAAACTTGCAAATATAGAAAATTATTTGGCTTCTCAGGTAGTTGGTCAGGAAAAAGCTATCAAAACTGTATCCAATGCTATCAGGAGAAGCAGAGCAGGTCTAAAAGATGAGTCCAAACCTATATGATCGTTTCTTTTTCTTGGTCCAACAGGAGTTGGAAAAACTCAGCTTGCTAAGTCTTTGGCAGAGTTCTTGTTCAACGATGAAAAGGCTATGATAAGAATTGATATGTCTGAATATATGGAAAAACATTCAGTAAGTAGACTTGTAGGTGCTCCTCCAGGATATGTAGGGCATGAAGAATGAGGTCAGTTAACAGAAACTGTAAGGAGAAAACCTTATTCTGTTATTTTGCTGGACGAGATAGAAAAAGCTCACAACGATGTGTTTAATATACTTTTGCAGGTACTTGATGATGGTAGGCTTACAGATAGTCAATGAAGAACAATAGACTTCAAGAATACAATTCTTATAATGACAAGTAATATAGCTTCTGACCTTATTATGGAGAAACTTGGAGAAAGTTCTGCGGAAGAAACAAGACAACAAGTAGAAAAACAGGTGATGGATTCTATTGGAAATTACTTCAGGCCTGAGTTTATCAATAGAATAGATGATACAATAGTGTTCAACCCAGTAAGTAAGGAAATGATCAAAAACATAGTAGATATTCAGCTTGAATACTACAAAGATAAAATCCAGAAAGATAAATGAGTTGAAATACAGGTTGATGATTCTGCCAAGGAATTCTTGGCAAAAGCTTGATGGGATCCTGCATTTGGTGCAAGACCCTTAAATAGAGCTATTCAGAAATATATATTGGATGAGCTTGCAATGAGAATAGTAAAATGAGAAATACAAGAAGATCAAAAAATAAATATAACTTATAAAGAAGGTGACAAATTAGAGTTTAACTAAATAACATAAAACTCCTAACATTAAAGTAGGGAGCTTTTTGCTTTTTATATTTTTTTGTATAAGTTTTCAAGAATTTTTTGTAGTTTGTTAATTCAAATACAAGGGTCGGTTAAAGATTTTCATTTTTCTGCAAGATGACTTTGGTCTTCCGGAGTTGTTTGATTACCATCCTTCAAATAAGATTCAAACATAAAGCCTATGATTTTATCCCAATTTTTTAGATTAACAGATTTTTCTAAATTTTCTTCCTGAAGATCTGCATTTTTGCCGCTGTTGTCGTGATTAAGATCTATGATATATTGGGTGGATAATCATTTGTTATCAAGATTTTGGTCAACTTTACTGATAAATTCATCATCAATATTTTGAATACTTTCTTTTTCAAAATTTTTTCATCTAAGAATTGTGCAGGAGTTTGGATTTCCTCTAGAAAAACCTGAAAGTCAGGGTATGAATACAGGTTGTTTTGATCTTGCAGCAATTAAATTATTAGCTGTAACTATTGTGTCTCAGCTTGTAGGATTTTTTATTCAGGTTGGAATTTCGGTGGCAGAAGCAAGTTCTCTGTGAGATTGATCTTCTCAAGACCTTGCACCTATTGCAACAAAACTTAACAAATCATCCAAATATGGTAACATATAAGGATACAGAATCTCATTTGCTACTGGTAGTCATATATTTGTAAGTTTGCTTATAATTTTTCTGCTTGTAAGTATTCATTTGTTAATATCTACAGGAGATCAGTATTCTCATCCTTGTATTATTCATTTCCAGCCAACAGTGGTTCTTGGTTTGCTGTCATAAGCCCTCATTATAATAAAAAATTTGTTGTTTAGATTATCGTGTATTTTTTTCAATTTTTTTCAGTATTCAAGGATTTGTTCCTCGAAATCCATACTACAAGGCCCTGCAATTATTATTTTTCTGGGGTCTTCTTTGTTCATTATTTTTCTGATTTGTTTTTGGTGATTGTAAACTTGTTCCAAGGTTTCCTTGTTGATTGGTATTTGTTCTTTGGCTTCTTTAGGAGATATTAGTTTTTCCATTTTGCTTACTAAGAATATAAATTTTTTTATTTGTATTTATTTGAAATTGTGAAATCAATGATTTTTAATGATTATATAGCAGAAAATACATTAGTTTTGAAATAATGTGGTTTGTGAAAATCACTTGTTGGAAAGCTTTTCAGCTGATTTGTTGTTGATTTTTCTGAAAAAATATTTATTTTCTAAAAAGTTTTTTACTACTTTGCTACTAAAAATAATGAATAGTATGAAAAGTATTACAAGAATGAATGCTTCCTGTCCGCCTTGATTAATTCCTTTAATTAAGGATAGAACAAAGCAGTTTTTGGTTGACAACCTCAGTATGCAAAGGAATGTAGCACTGGAAGATATTATTTTTGATGAATCCCAAAGAGAAAGTGATGATTTGAAAGATATATTTAACTGAAGACTTCATTGTTGACTTTCTATAGAAGAAGTACAGGACTGATACTATTGGTCCAGGAAATATTGAAAATGCTTACCAACTTCCGAAGAAGTTAGAAAATATGCAGAAAATAATTCAAATAATGATCTTGAATGTGCGCAAGAAATTTATGCTTTTCACCATTTTTGTTTAGTGGATTTTTATATAGACTAATAAAATTAAATGCAAAAATTAGTACCTTGAAGTAAAATATGAGTTGTGTCTATAGCTAATGCTTTGAAAGAAGAAAAATTTTATTCATACTGATTAAAATCAATAAACAGAATATTTACAAAACATTTGTCTTTTGATGTAGAGTACTGAGATAATATATTAAATCCTGTAGAGTGAGTTTCTCCCGAAAAAAGAGCTGAAGATATAAATAAATTTATCAATGACCCTGAAACCAAAGCTATATGGCCGATATGATGAGGAGCATTTACAAATGAAATTCTTCCTTATATAGATCGGGAAGTATTCAAAAAAGATCCCAAAGTAGTTTGTTGATTTTCTGATATAACAGCTTTAAACAATGCAATATATGCTAAGACTTGAGAAATAAGCTTTTCAGGTCCAAATTTTGGAGGATTTTCGCCTTCAAAGTACGGGAGTTTGGAGAATTATTTTTATTTCAAAAAAATGGTGATAGCACATCAGGAAACTGATCTGGATTTCCATGAATTTTATTATGATATGTCGGCAGATCAGGAAGAGTATCCGTGAGGAATAATAGAGGATGGCTGAAAAAAAGTAATAAGGGACTGAGTTGCAGAATGAACAATAGTTTGAGGAAATATTTCTACTTTTTCTTTGCTGTTTGGTACAGAATTTATGCCTGACCTTAAAAACAAAGTATTGTTCTTGGAAGAGTGTCCGGAAGAAAGTATTTGAAGTATCAGAAGAATGCTTATGCAACTAAAAAATCAGCCTGACTTTGACAAGATAGCCTGAATTGTTTTTGGTAGGATAAATCAGGGGTGTTTAAAAGATTATGATATCACTTGGGAGGGTACAGTTAATGATTTTGCAAAAGACCTTGAGGTACCTGTACTAATGAATGCTCAGTTTTGACATATAGCTCCGATTCAAACTTTTCCTATATGATGAACAATGAAAATAGATACTTTTCAGGAAAAATACAGAATGAAAGTAGAGTAGTTTATATTGTGAAGTTTTTTATGATACTTTATAACAATAAGTTAATAACTTCAGATCGGCACATATTGCATACTAATATAGCTGTATATGAGTATGAGCGAAGGTATGCTTTTTTTCCTTATAGTATATACAAGCAGGAGTTGGTTAATTTTTTGAATAAATGAAAAAATAAAGACAGAAATTATTTTATCAAGCATCATAATATAAATTTTCTTTCATTTTTGAAAAATAAGATAAAAAATATAATTCATCAAATAGATGAATTTATTCATCTTGGGGATTTTGTTTTTAATGTTTCAGATTATAAAATTCAAAAACTCAAAGAGCTTGAAATAAAGTCTTGTATTGATGAAATATTTGATATTTTTGAAAAAAATAATATAACAAAGCAGATAATAATCTGAAATCACTGTGAAAGCATACTCTATAAAAAAAGTTTAAACAGCTTTTATTTGGATTACTTTGATGAAATAAGTTATTACAAGCAAGACAAAACCAAACAAATAATATATACACACTATCCTGTATGATTTGTTCCTTACAAAAATGAGACAGTCCCTGATTTTTTTCAGCAACAAAATGCAAGATTACTCAAAGATCTACAAGGCTTTAGTTTAAATATACATTGACACACTCACGACAGGGACTATAAATGTGAAAACACCGGTTTAAATTATATTTCAGCTTGGTGGTGAAAGTGTTTATAAAAATTAGATAAATTTTTCCTTGAATTTTTCTTATAAATTATTATATTAGGACTTAGTAAAAGCAAACTACTAAAGACAGCAGGTTTGTAAAAGGCCCTGCCTAGGTAGTTGTGTGATACATATTTTTTATGTATTTTCACATCTACCTACAAATGTAAGGTAGATTTTAGTTTTTGTAAGAAAATAATATAATGGCAATAACTAGAGCTAAAAAAGAAAAAATATTAAATTCTTATATTGATGAATTGAGTAAAGCTTCTTGAGCTTATGCTCTTTCTCAATATAGTATAAGTGTAAATGAGATGAATAAGATAAGAATGGATCTTGCAAAAGAGTGAGCAAAATTGATGGTGGTTAAGAAGAAGGTGTTTTTGAAGGGTTTGCAAGATGCTGGAGTAGAAGAAGTGTGATTGGATAAACTTCCAGGTTCAGTTATGATGCTTTTTTGCTATGAGAGTGAGTATGAGCCTTTGAAAGTGATACACAACAAAAGAAAGGAGTGGCAAAAACAGTGACTTGAAAGTCAGATAGAGTATTTATGATGATGGATGAACTGAGCTTGGGTAGACTCTGAGAGTGTTGAAGAACTTGCTAAGATGCCATCAAGAGATGAGCTTCTTGGGAAGTTTGCATTCTTGTTGAACTATCCAGTGCAGTCTTTTGCATATGCATTGGATCAGATATCACAGTCTAAATAACATTTATTTATTTAATTAATAAAAAAAAGACAATGGCATTATCAGAAAACGGACAGAAAGTAATAGATCTAGTAAAAGAATTATCAGCTGTAGAGCTTAATGAGGTAGTTAAAACTTTAGAAGAAGAATTTGGTGTATCAGCTGCACCAGTTGCAGTTGGTTGATGAGGTTGATGAGGATGAGAAGAAGAATGAGGAGGATCTGATACAGTTAATGTAGAGTTAACAGAAATAGGACAACAGAAAATAACTGTAATAAAAACTCTAAAAGAAGAATTAGGTCTTTGACTTAAAGAAGCAAAAGGAATGGTAGAAGAAGTGCCAGCAGTAGTGAAAGAAGGAGTAAGTGTTGATGAGTGAGAAGATTTAAAATGAAAACTGGAAGAAGCAGGTGCAACTATTACTCTTAAGTAATTTAATAATAAAGTAAAAAATTATGAGTGCAAATATTGATAATATAATATCTTCAAGATTTTATGTGGGAACTCTAAAAAGATTTGCAAATCCAAAAACTTCTAAATACTGGGCTGATGTAATCAATAATGTAGTAGTTTTTGATCCTGAGAAACAAGCTGAGCAATTGGAAAAAGCAAAAGAAAAAGTAGATAGCATCAAATCCCAAGAAGGAAACATTTTGGTAATGATGGATAAGTGATTGTATAGAGAAGAGATTGAGCAGTTATGTGAACAGAAGAATATAAGTTACTTAAATTACAATATACCAGCAGGAGTGTTTACAAATTTTTCTACTCTTTTGTCCAGAGTAGAATATATGAATGAACTGGAGCGTTTTATAAATTCTGAGGATTTTAATAAAATTACCAAAAAAGAAAGACTTGACACTCAAAGAAAACTCAATAAACTTAAAATAATATACAAAGGAGTAAGAAATATTACTAAAAAACCAGATCTAGTAATAATATTTGATGGTATGTATTTGTCAAGTTTTGTAAACGAAGTAGAAAAAGACGGGATAGAAAGTATTGTTTTGAGTTCATCTGATTTTGACAGATACTGGAAAAGTTGAAATATAGTTTTTGGAAATGTAAATTCTTATTCTAGTATAGAATATTTTGCAAACTATTTGCTAAACTAATTTGATGACAAAAGATCAGGAAGCTACTTCTAAAGAATTAGAAGATTTGGTGGAAGAAAAATATATTCCATCGGCAATAGAGAGAAAAAGGTCGGTATTAATCTATTTTTTGATTTGAATAATATTGACAATAAGTAGAGGAAAGGTGTCTTCTTATGAATTGTATCATTTGAAGCAAAGTATATGATGGCGGTCTTTGTTTGTCTTGTCTCTTGTAGTTAGTGTGTTTATTGTTTTTGTTCCAGTATTAAGGTGGCTTCCGATCTTGTTGTATATGTTTTTGTTAGGAGTGTTGATTTTTTATGTAAAACAAGCAAATGATTGATACTATGCTTCAAACCAGGAAGAAATGACAATGCAGGTTTTTTATTCAATAGGTGATTGGGTATTTAATGTGTTTGATATACAACTAACAAAAACTGATGAAGAGGAAAATAATGAAGAAAGCAAAGACTTAGAAGAAGAAACTGAAGATGAAAAAAACAATAACTAAAAACAACTAAATTTAATTATATAAATTTATTATAATATGGTAGATACACAATTGCTAAAGCAATTAAGAGAAGCAACAAAAGCCCCATTTAAGGATTGTAAAGAAGCTTTGGAAAACTCAGATGGTGACTTTGAGGAAGCTAAGGAGTACTTAAGGAAAAAATGAGCAAAAAAAGCAGATGAAAAAGCTGAAAGAGAAACTAATGAATGAATGGTAAAAATTGATTCCAATGATCAAAGAACATGTTGAATTAAACTTGGATGTGAAACAGACTTTGTAGCAAAGAGTGATGACTTCCAAGAGCTTGCTTGAAAAATTCTAGATAAGTTCATAAATGATTTTGACCAGCTTGAAAGTATAGATTCTTTAGAAGAAGGCTACTTAGAAGAAACAATAAATCCTATGATAAAAGATTTTGTGTGAAAAATATGAGAAAATATTAAGCTTTTGGATGTTTTTGTTGACAGTGAAGTAGGTTTTGTTTATACTCATCCGGGAAGCCAGATAGCTTCAGTAGTTTATTATGAGGCGGATTGAGCAGATAATGTTGAAGATGTTGCCAAAGATATAGCATTGCAGGCAGCGGCAATGAATCCTCAATATTGAAAAGTTGAGGATATACCAGAAGAACAGAAGGAAAGCTTAAAAGAGGAGTTTAAAGAAGAATTTAAAGATTCCTGAAAGCCAGAGAATGTAATTGAAAATATTGTAGAATGAAAGTTAGCCAAACACTTTGGAGAAGTTGTTCTTATGGAGCAACCGTCTATAAAAGACGATTCCAAAAAAGTAAAAGATTTGCTTCCAGATAGTTTTACTTTTAAATCTTTTAGGAGAGTTAGCATATAATTTTATAAAGTTAAAACACTATTATGAGAACTTATGAGTTAGTAGCGCTTATAGATCCAAGACAGAAAAAAGAAGATATAGATGCTTTGAAAAAGGAATTGCAAGATCTACTTGGTGATCGTATTAAAGAAACAGATGATATAGGTATGTTAGAGCTTGCATATACTATAAAAGATAATGATAGAGCTTATTTTGTATCTTATTATATAGATGCTGAAGAAAGTTTTGTAAATGAAGCAACAGAAGAGCTAAAATTAAAAAGACAGATATTAAGATTCTTTTTCTATAGAATGAAGCCAAGTGATAAGTTCTTGAAGTTTGATGAGGTGAACAAAATGTTTGAGAAATCAGAAGAAGAAAAAGAAAAAGAAGAAAATGAAAATGCCTTTAAGGATATGGAAAACCTAACCAAGGCAAATACAAACAGCTAATAAAAGTATTTAATTGTTAAAAAAAAGAAAATGCCAGGAATGAGAAGTGTTAACGAAGTGATATTGATAGGATGGGTAGCTAATGATCCAATATTGAAAGAAGCTAAAAACTGACAGAAACTATGTGTTTTTAACTTGGGAACAAGAAGAGTGTGGACAACAAAAGAAGGTGAAAGAAAAGAAGAGGTACAATACCACAAAATAGCAGCTTGGTGAAAATTAGCAGAAAGAGCAGAAAAAATATTAAAAAGATGAACAAAAGCTTATTTAAGAGGTTATCTTCATAACAGAAAATTGGATATAGAAGGAGAAGAAAAACCAAGAATAATCACAGAAGTTATAATAAATGATCTGCTTGTGCTTGGAAACAGAAAACAGCCTGAAGAAGGTGATGAATGAAATGAGGATGATGGTGAATCTGAGGAGGAATCTAGTGAAGAGTAAAAAAGTATTTAGTTAGATAAAAGAATTATAAATATGGCAAAAAAAAGTTATTTTAATAAAGATAATGAATATCTTATAAACTGGAAATCAGTAAAATTATTAAAAACTTATACAACAAGATTTGATAATATAAAGCCAAGAAAATATACAGGCAATAGTGTAAAACAACAGAAAAAAGTAAGAAGAGCAATAATAAGAGCAAGAGAATTAGGATTGCTTCCTTATTCTAGGTAGTTTTAGAAATTAAAAATTAAAATGGCTACAAAGCTTAACAGAAAAAGAAAGTACAACCGAACAAAGAGATTAAGAACTCATGGTTTTTTGAAGAGAATGAAATCAAAATCCTGAGCAAAGGTAATATCAAGAAGAAGAGCAAAATGAAGACATAAATTAGCAGTAGTAAAAAAATAAGTTTATGAATAAAGAAAAAATGTATGTTTTTCAGTGTAAAATTTAAAGCCTTTTTATAATTAATTTAACCCTAAATAACTTAGGGTGATTTTGTATTTTTATAATTTAACTTTTTAGATGATGGAAAAAGCTCAAGAAATTCAATGATATTGAGAAAAAAATTGAAGACTCTTTTTGTGAAAATCAAAAAATTTTACGGAATTTCCTGACCTTTTGTGAATGCAGAAACAATGATTTCAGGATTTTGTAGATCATTATATACATCAACTTTTTGAAGAAGTAAATCCTATATATGATATAGCAGGTGAAAAATTGTACCTTTATATAACTGATATAAAAATAGGAACCCCATCAGAGTCAATTGAAACTTGTAAAAGTAAGGAGTTAACTTATTGAGGTATTATATCTGGTAAGATAAAACTTGTAAACTATCAAACAAATCAGGTGATCTTCAACAGAAGAGTAAATATCTGAACTATGCCTATAATGACTCAGTGGGGTTCTTATATAATAAACTGAGTGGAAAGAGTGATAATCTGACAAATAGTAAGGTCTTATGGTATATTTTATTCTTATGAGAAGAAAGAAAATTCTTATTCTTTTAAGGTAATCCCTGAAATCTGATCCTGGACTCAGATTTTTACAGAAAAAACAGGGAATATTGTGGTAAGAATTAACAAATCAAGAAAATTTCCAGTAACAGCTTTACTTAGAGTTTTTGGTTATGAAACAGATGAAAGTATAAAAAAGCTTTTTGAAGATGTAATGGAAGAGGAAGATTTTGATTATATATGATATACTCTGGAGAAAGATACTACCAAGGATGCTTTGGATGCAGCAGTTACAATTTATAATAAGATAAGACCTGGAGAGTTAATTGACCCAGAAAATGCTATGGATTATGTTAAGTCAATATTTTTATCTAATGAAAGAATAAATCTTGGTAAAATAGCAAGAAGAAAAGTAAATGCAAAACTTGGACTTGAAAACAGTAAAGACAAGGATCCAAACTTATTTGATACAGATGATTTTGTATATGCTCTAAAGTATCTTCTTAATCTTGCAAACAGAAAAAGATGATACTATGTAGATGATATAGATCATCTTTCAAACAGAAGAGTAAGAACAATGGGAGAGGTGCTTTATGCACATTTACAGCCTGTGGTAAGAAAATTTGTAAAATCTGTAAAAGGTAAGTTAAGTGTTTTGAACATGGAAGAACAAATAAAGCTTACAGATCTTGTTAATTTCAAGATGATTGATAATTCAATAAAAAGTTTTTTTGCAACTTCTCAATTATCCCAGTTTCTTGAGCAAATGAATCCTCTGGCGGATATAGAGCACAAAAGAAGAATAACTGCTTTGTGACCAGGAGGTCTAAAAAGAGAAACTACAACTTTTGAAGTACGTGATATTCATCAATCTCATTATTGAAGAATTTGTCCAATAGAAACTCCGGAATGAGCAAATATTTGACTGGTAATTAATCAGGCACTTTATTCAAAAGTTAATGAGGACGGATTTCTAGAAACACCTGCAGTAAAACTTGAAAATAAGCTTCCTGCAAAAGCTGATGTTCTTGAATGAAGAATTGCTGATGTAGATATTATTGATGATAAGTGAAATGTAATAGTTGGGGATAGTAATTATATAGATCAGGAAGCAGCTCAAAAAATAGAAAAGCTATATTGAAAAACAAAGCAAACTATTGCAGTAAGACCGTTTTTAACAGAAGAAGTTGAGTATATATCTCCGGAGTATGATGAAAAATATATAGTAGCAGACATTACTGTTCCATTGGACTCTAACAAAAATATACTTAATAAGCGTGTTGCAGCAAGACATTATACTAATATGGAAATGTTTCATGTAAATGATCTTACTCATGTTGATGTCAATCCATCTCAGGTTTTGAGTGCAAACACATCATTAATTCCTTTTGTAGAGTATGACGATGCAGTTCGTTCAGCTATGGGTACAAACATGCAGAGACAAACTTTGCCTTTGATTAAGCCAGAAGCACCTTTGGTATGAACATGATTAGAAAGTGATATTGCTAATATGACTTATGCAGTAATAAGAGCAGAAGACGAGTGAGAGGTTACTTATGTTGACTGAAAGAGAGTAAAAGTAAATTACAGAACTTTGTGAACAAGAGAATATAATTTAGTAACATTTACTAAATCCAATCAAAAAACAATCATTCATCAGTATGCAAAAGTAAGTCCGTGAGATAAAATACAGGAATGAGATGTTTTGGCTGAATGACCTTCTGTTGTAAATGGTGAGATATCTATAGGAAAAAATGTAAGAGTAGGTTTTATGTCCTGGGAAGGTTACAATTATGAGGATGCAATAGTTATTTCTGATAGGCTAGTAAAATACGATGAATTAACTTCTGTACATATAGAAGAGTACGAAATTGAAGTAGCAGAAACAAAGCTTTGACCAGAAGAAACAACAAATGATATTCCTTGAGTAAGTTTGTCCAAATTAACTGATCTTGATGAAGACTGAGTGGTTAGACTTGGTTCAACAGTTAAGTGAGGAGATATACTGGTTGGAAAAATAACACCAAAGTGAGAGTGAGATCTAAGTCCAGAAGAAAAACTAATTCAGGCAATTTTTGGTGATAAATCCAAATCATATAAAGATACTTCTTTGTATATGCCTTCAGGGAGTGAATGAAAAGTAATTGATGTTGTAGTTCTTGATTGACAGAAAGGTGACAATATCCCTGCTTGAGTAAAGAAAAAAATAAAGCTTTATGTAGCTTCTACTAAGAAAATAGAAGTTGGTGATAAATTGGCAGGTAAGCACTGAAATAAGTGAGTAATTTCTGTAGTGGTGCCTGAGGAAGATATGCCTTTTACTGATGATGGACATCCAGTTGATATTATTCTAAATCCTTTGGGTGTAGTATCGCGTATGAACGTATGACAGTCTCTTGAAACACAGCTTTGAATGATAGCAAAAGCTATGTGAAAAAATCTTGCTGTCCCATTGTTTACTTGAAATGGTAAAGAAATAATAAGAGATTTGGCTGTAAAATTAAATCTTCCAGAAGACTGAAAGTATAATGTAAGAGATTGAAGAACATGAGAGTATTATCCAAACAGAATAACAGTTGGTTATATGAATATAATGAAACTTTCGCATCTTGCAGACGATAAAATCCATTCAAGAAGTGTTTGACCTTACTCTCTTATTACACAGCAGCCGCTTGGTGGTAAGGCAAGAGAAGGATGACAAAGATTTGGTGAAATGGAGGTTTGGGCTTTGGAAGCTCACTCTGCAGTATATTCTTTGCAGGAAATGCTTACAATAAAATCAGATGATGTTGTAGGAAGAAACAAAACTTATCAGAATATAATAAAAGGAGCTTCCATAAAAGTTACTTGACTTCCAGAATCTTTTAACTTCTTAACTTATGTTCTTAAGTGAATAGGACAAAATGTAACTGCTTTGACTTCTGAAGAAATAGAAAGAATAAATCAGGAAAGAATGGAAAAAATCAAAAATCTACATTTGAAAGGTATTACATCAGTTGATTCTACAAAAGAATATGAAAAAGAAGAGGCAACTTCTGATGAAGAAAAACAGGAAATAATAGATAATGTAATGCAAGAGCTTGAAGATTACGGTGAGATCGAATAATTTACTTTTGTAAAAAAATATTATGGCAAAATCAAATTTTGACTGATTAATGGTAAAGCTTGCAAGTCCAGAAGATATAAAAAGCTGGTCTTATGGAGCAATAACATCCCCTGATACTATTAATTATAGAACATGAAAACCAAAACAGTGAGGGCTATTTTGTGAATCGATATTTGGTCCTGTGAGAAATTATGAGTGCAGTTGTTGAAAATATAAATGAGTAAGATATAAATGAATAGTTTGTGAAAGATGTGGAGTAGAAGTAACAAACTCCAGAGTAAGAAGAGAAAGAATGGGTCATATTGATTTGGCTGCTCCAGTAGTTCATATCTGGTATGTAAAAGCAACTCCTTCGAGAGTTGGATTGCTTTTAAATCTATCTGTTAAGGAAATAGAAAAAATACTTTATTATGTAAAGTATGTTGTAGTAGATTACGATAAAAAGCAAAAGAAAAATGCAATAACAAATTTGGACAAAAGTTTTGATACAAAAATTACAGAGTTGAATAAATATTATAACGAAGAAATGGAGAGTCTTGAAAAGAAAAAAGAAGAGTATTCAGCAGCTGAGTACAAACAGAAAAAAGAAGAAATAGAAAAAGTATATGCTCAGAACAAATCTGAATTAGAAAAAGAATATAACAGAATAAAGTCAATACTTGCAAATCTAAAAGTTGGTTCTACTATATTTGAAAGTGACTACAGAAATATTTTTTACAAATATGAAGGTGCATTTACATTTGAATCAGGTGCTCAGTCTATACTTAAATTGTTGGAAAAAATAGACCTAGAAACAGAAATTAAACAAATTCTAAAAACATTCAGAAAATTAAAATGATCAGAAAGAGAAAAAGCTTTCAAAAGACTAAGATTCCTTATTAATATGTATGTTTCATGAGTAAGGCCTGAGTGGATTGTACTCCAGAAACTACCAGTAATGCCTCCGGATTTAAGACCAGTAGTTCAATTGGAATGAGGTAAGTTTGCATCTTCTGATATAAATCTTTTTTACAGAAGAGTTCTTATGAGGAATCTTAGACTGGACAAAATGATTAAGGCATGAATGCCTGATGTTATCAAAAAGAACGAAATAAGATTACTTCAGGAGTCTGTAAATAATTTAATAGTTGGTGAAAAAGACAATGCAAGCTCTGGAGCAGGAATGAAAGTATTCAAGTCTCTTACTGATATGTTATCAGGAAAAGAAGGTATATTTAGAAAAAACCTTCTTGGAAAAAGAGTTGATTATTCAGGAAGAGCAGTGATTACTGTAGGTCCAGACCTTAAGCTTGATGAATGTGGTCTTCCAATTTATATAGCAGTAAGGATGTTTACTCCATTTATAGTTTCAAAGTTAATAGAAAAAAATATTGCTCATACACCCAAACAAGCAGAAAAACTTATAAAAGAAGAAGACCCGGTAGCTTTGAAAACTCTTAAAGAAGTAATAGAGTGAAAATATGTATATCTAAATCGTGCACCAACATTGCACAGGCTTTGAATACAGGCATTTAGAATACGTTTGATGCCTGGTAAAACAATAAGAATACATCCACTGGTTTGTCCTGCATTTAATGCAGATTTTGACTGAGACCAGATGGCTGCTCACCTTCCTTTGTCTGAAGAGGCACAAAAGGAAGCAAAAGATCTTGTTTCTGCAGATAAAAACATATTAACTCCTGCATCTTGAGATCCAATTATTACTCATACACAGGATATGGTTCTTTGAACTTACTATCTAACAAATGATAAGCTTTCTTCACAGGAGTTAGTATGAAATTATAATTCTGTAGAATCCGTAGTAGAATCTTATTATGCTTGAAATATTTATATTAGAGATTATGTTAGACTAAAGCATAACTGAAAAATCTATGAAACAATGGTTGGAAGAGTTGTTTTTAACAGTATACTTCCTGAAAAACTTAGGTTTATTGACAAGATAGTAGCAAAATGAGAGTTAAAATGAATTCTTGATAAGGTTTATGATCTATACTGAAGAGAAAAGACAGTAGAGATTGCAGATAACCTTAAGGACTGGTGATTCAAATATGCTACTGTATCTGCTGTTTCAATGAATATTTTTGACTTACATGTACCAAAAGAAAAGAAACCTTTGATAGATGAAGGTGATGAAAAAGTTAGAAAAATTCATGATTTCTGGTATAAAGGATTTCTTTCCGATGATGAAAAGCACAGATTGATAGTTAATATCTGGTGAGATATAAAATCAGAAATAGAAAAATTAACAAAACAGTGATTCAAGAGTGGGAATGACATACATACTTTGGTAGATTCAGGATCCAGATGAAACTGGTCTCAAATAACTCAGGTTTCGTGAATTAAATGATTGGTAGCTTCTCCATCAGGAGCAGTTATAGAGCTTCCTATTAAATCTTCTTTGATAGAGTGACTCTCTCCAATAGAGTACTTTATTGCAGCACACTGAGCAAGAAAAGGTAAAGCAGATACTGCTTTAAGGACAGCAGAGTCAGGTTATCTTACAAGAAGACTTGTGGATGCTACTCAGGAGATAGTAGTAAAAGAAGAAGAGTGTGGAACAGACAAAGGTATAACTTTATCAAGAGATGAGGCAGAGATAAGATGAGATAAGTTTGCAGAAATGATAAAATGAAGAGTTCTTATGGACGATCTTCAGGATGAAAATTGAACAATAATAGCCAAGAAATGAGATTTGATATGAAAAGAGTTACTTGGAATCATAGAAGACAGAAAACTTGATTTCATAAAGGTAAGGTCTCCTATTACTTGTAAAACAAAAAGCTGAGTTTGCCAGAAATGTTACTGAATGGATCTTTCCAAAAGAGATTTTGTTGAAATTTGATCTGCAGTAGGAATAATAGCATCCCAGTCAATCTGAGAACCAGGTACTCAGCTTACCATGAGAACGTTCCATTGAGGTTGAGTGGCTTCATCCGAAGGAGATATGACTCAGGGTATTAAAAGAATTGAAGAGCTTTTTGAAGTAAGAAAACCCAAAAACAGTGCTATAGTTGCTCCTTTTGATTGAACAGTAAGAATTTTGGAGTCCTGAAAACTTCTTGAAGCAGAAATTACCTCAGACCCTCAGAAAGAAACATACATAGTAAAACCTGAATACAAGATCTTAGTAAAAGAGTGAGATTATATAAAAAGGTGAGGCACTTATGCAGAAAAATGAAAAAGTCAATTAAAAACAAAAAATGAATGAGAAGTTATGGAAGTTGGAGAAGATTATGTAGTAATTTGAGTTGTAGAAAAATTCAAAAAGGCACTTGCAGCTTGAACAAGATTTAAGGTAAAAGATCAGGACAAGGTTTTTAAAGGTCAGGTTATTTCCACATGAGCTTTGGATATTAAAGAGTATAAGTCTATAGTTGGAGATCTGGAAGCACAGAAATATATCGTAAGAGAAATAAAGAAAGTATTTACTTCTCAATGACAGGAAGTGAACGATAAATATATGGAAATAGTTGCAAAACAGTTATTCTCCAAAATCTTAATAGAAGATAGTGGTGATAGCATATTTGTTCCTTGAAGCATAGTAACTTATGAAGAATTCCTTAGGATTAATGATCAGCTTGAACAGGAAGGAAAGAAACCTGCAAAATGAGAAAGACTTGCACTATGACTTACTCAGGTTGCAAAAGAATCTGATTCCTGGCTTTCATCTGCATCATTCCAGGAAACAATGAGAATTATGGTAGACAGTTCTACCAAATGATCTATTGATTACTTAGAAGACTTAAAATCTAATGTAGTTATTTGAAGATTACTTCCAATATGAGAAACTTATAAAAGTCAGTATTATGATGAACAAAGCTCTTGAAATAATGAAGAAGAGGATTAAAATATAAATTGAAAGGGGGAGAAATTAACTTATTTCTCTCCTTTATAAAAGGCACCGTGGCAGAGTGGTCTAATGCACAGGCCTGCAAAGCCTTGGTTCGCCGGTTCGAATCCGGCCGGTGCCTTTTTTTTATTTTGTTAGTATTTAAACTTGACAAATATAGATAGATAATTAAAAATGAGTTGCTTTCTTAAACAAAGACTCAAAGGAGGTCTTATGAAAGTAAGAAGCTTTTTTGCTCTGTTTTTTGCTTCTCTGCTGGTTGTTGGTTGTTCTTCAACCGGCAACAACTGGGTGGAAGCAGATCACCAACTGGACAGCAGAGAGCTTCCTGACAACACGGAGGTTACTTACTGGAAGGAGTCGGGATTTGATGGGAGTTATTTCATCGAGCTTGACAGCTACGACACTCTCATCAGGATGCCCTCTGCTAACATTTCGTCGGCCTGTCCTCCTCATGAGGATGATGAGGAGTTGAAGGACAAGATGAACTTGTCCGTTACCTTTGAGGAGTACGACACTTCCTTCTGGTCGTATCCCGATCTGAACACCGCTCGTATCGGGGATCTTTGTCTCCATTCAGAGGATGAGAGGTCCGGTATCAACCAAGATCTCAAGTCAGCTGACTAACTTCTTATTCCCCTGGTGGGTATTTCCACCAGGGGATTATTTTTTGCATAAAAAAAATTTTTGAATAAAATTATAAAAAAAAAATTTAAAAATAAACAAAAAAAATGGAAACATCAGAAAGATTTGATGAAAGGTTAGAAGAAACAGAATCAGAAATAGAAAATTTAAGTGATCAGGAAACAAGAGAAGAATATGA
Source organism: uncultured Candidatus Peribacteria bacterium (assembly GCA_964637495.1). Classification (GTDB taxonomy): domain Bacteria; phylum Patescibacteriota; class Gracilibacteria; order Absconditabacterales; family Absconditicoccaceae; genus CAZWWJ01. The sequence continues at coordinate 35,072 of CAZWWJ010000004.1, forward strand.
AGACAGGCTTGACCAAGTAGAGGAATTACAACAGCA
>CAZWWJ010000005.1:0-3539 GCA_964637495.1 uncultured Candidatus Peribacteria bacterium
CTACTTTGAGAAAAAAATTCAGTAAAAAAAAATTACATAATTTTTTTGTTTTTTAATCTTGAAATATATTTTTTTATATTTATATTAAATTTCACAAAGAGGTCAATTTATAATAATTTTTTTTTTATTTTTTCAATAAACTATTATGGAAAATAGACAAGAGTCTATAGGGCTTAAAAAAAAATCACAATCAAAAGAATTCCTGAATGAGTATCTCCTGAGAATACAAGGCTTTTTAATACTGTATTAAATCAGTTTAATCACAAAACAAAGAAAGATTACAAAAGAGAAGACATAATTTCAAACATTGAAGCCTTTAAAGAATTTCAGGACTTTTTTATTCAGTTAACACTGGAATGAAAAATTCAGGCAGAAGGTGAACAAATTCAAAAAGTTATGAACGAAATTGAAAAACTAAGAGAGCAGGTTTGAGATACTCTAAGAGAAGTTGATAAGTTCTATGATGAAATATATCAAATCATTTATGCTCCAAACAGAATATCAAAAAATGATGAGTCCTTCAAAAGAGCTATGCTTTCATTCAGAAGTGCTTATAGTATAATGAAGCAGAAATTTCACTGAATAGAAAGAGAAAGCAAAGACGAGAGCTGACAAAATGAAAGATACTTTAATCATATTCAGGAAGTTATGAGGATATGTCTTGAAGAGATTCCAAATCCTAATCTTGAAAAACTCCTGATTGCCCTATTACATGATAGTATAGAGGATATAAGCAATTTTGATTACGAAGTAATTAAGGCTTTATACTGAAAATATGTAGCAGAGTGAGTAGAACATTTAAGTAAGAAAGAATGGAAAAGATTCCTTTCTGAAGAAGAAAGTAGAATATTAAAAAATCTTGATACAGACTCTGAAAAATATCAAAATATTGTTTCTATGGCAAAACAAAGAAGAAATAAAGAATACTTTGAAAATATGGAAAGTATAGAGCAAGATGATTATCTTGATGTAAAATTTGCTGACAGGATACATAACCTAAGAACTTTGGATGAATGTGATAATGAAAAAATAAGAAGAAAAATAGAAGAAACCAGAAAATACTTCCTAAAACCTGCTTGGGAAAGAAATCCAACTGCATATTACAAAATTTTGGAAGAAATTGAAAGACTGAAAAATACAATAAAAAATTCTGAAAATTAATAAAATAAAAAAAACCCCAAAGGCCCGGAGCCTTAAGGGGTTTTTTATATAGTTGAAGCTTTGTATTACATCATTCCTGGCATACCTCATCACATACCTCACATTCCTCACATATCATCTCAGGATCCACTTTCTTCGTTCTCTTTTTTAGGTAGTTCTGCAACTACTGACTCTGTTGTTAGAAGCATAGCTGCTGAAGAAGTTGCATTCTGTATAGATTCTCTTATAACTTTTGCAGGATCTATTACTCAGTTAGAAACCAAATCCTGATATTCTCATGTTTTTGCATTGAAACCATAATTAACATCATCTGATTCTTTTACTTTTTCTACAACCAGTTCTCCTTTGTAACCAGCATTCAATGCAATTTGTTTCGCAGGATATTCTATAGCTTTCTTCATTATTTCAACTCCTACCTGCTCATCTTTATCATCAAATTGTAGTTCTTCTAAAGCTTTTCCTACTTTAAGTAAAGAACTTCCTCAACCTCCAACTATTCCTTCTTCTACTGCTGCTCTTGTAGCATTAAGTGCATCTTCTATTTTGTATTTCTTGTTTTTCATTTCAGTTTCTGTAGCAGCACCTACTCTGATAACTGCAACTCCTCCTACCAGTCTTGCAAGTCTTTCCTGAAGTTTTTCTTTGTCATAACTTGACTCAGTGTTTTCAAGTTGTACCTTGATTTCCTGTGCTCTTGCATCAATTTCATTCTGATCTCCTGAACCTCCAACTATTGTAGTTTTGTCTTTAGTTGAAATAACCTTATCTGCCTGACCTACTACTTCTAGTCCTGCATTTTCAAGGTTTAGTCCAAGATCTTCAGTTACTACCTGACCTCCTGTTACTGTAGCTATATCTTTAAGCATTTCTTTCTTTCTGTCTCCAAAACCAGGTGCCTTTACTGCAAGTATATTCATTACACCTCTTATTTTATTTAATACAAGAGTTGCCAATGCTTCTCCTTCTATTTCTTCTGCTATAATTACTACATCTTTCTTGTTCTTGTTGGAGATTTGTTCTAATAGTGGCAACAATTCTTTTATGTTAGAAATTTTGTTGTCAGTTATTATTACATAAGGCTTTTCAACAGTAGCTTCCATTCTGTTTGTATCTGTAACAAAGTATGGACTTGCATATCCTTGATCAAATTCCATACCTTTTACTACATCTTTTTCTAGTCCAAGTGATTTTCACTCTTCTACTGTTATCACACCATCATTTCCAACTTCTTCCATAACCTCAGAAATATGTTCTCCTACTTCTTCATCCTGAGCTGAAATTGTTGCAACCTGTTTTATTTGTTCTTTAGTATCTATCTGTTTGGAATTTTGTTGCAATTGCTCTACAATTTTATCTGATACTTTGTGAAGCCCTCTTCCTAACGCAAAAGGATTAACTCCTGCACCTACATATCTAAGTCCTTCTCTTACTATAGAGTTCACCATTACAACTGTTGATGTTGTTCCATCTCAAGCTGCATCATTTGTTTTGTTGGCTGCTTCTTTTACAAGTTCAGCTCCTATATTTTCCATATTGTCTTCAAGTTCTATTTCTTTAGCAACTGTAACTCCATCGTTTGTTACTGTTGGTGCACCATAAGATTTTTCTAGAATTACATTCTTTCCTTTTGGTCCCATAGTTACAGAAACTGCATCGTTAATTTTTTCTATTCCTGCATATACCTGTTTTCTTGATTCGTCACCGTATTTAATCATTTTTGCCATGATAATTTAGTTTAGGATATAAATAACTATTTAAGTAGCATCTTCTTCACTATTTTCTATTTGTGAAGAATAATAATCTATATAATCTGAGATTTCCTGTAATTTCTGTTTGTCAGAAAGATCAGGATTGTTAATTATTCCTTTAATATAACCGAAGCTATATCCAAGGAAATATTCCAAAGATTCAAACTCTTCTTCCATTTTGAGTTATCAATATAATTAAAAATACTAAGATTGTTCCTTAGCAAGTATTGAAGTTTGTTTAACTATTAGATATTTTTTCTTTTCGCCATCTTCTTCTACTTCTATCTCATCAGGGCTGTATTTAGTAAAATGCACTACATCTCCTTCCTGAACATCCATAGGTGCTCTGTTACCATCATCCATTATTCTTCATTTTCATACTGCTACTACCTTACCTCTTCCTGGTTTTTCTTTGGAAGATTCTGGTAGTACTATTCCTGACTTTGTCTTTTGTTCTTCCTGTATAGGTTCTACCACTATGTGATCTTCTATTGGAACTAATTTTGTCATTTTTATGTTTTTAAGATATAAATAAAGGCACCCAACTTTCTTAGGTGCCATTATAATAAAAATTTTTTTCAAAATTTCAAGAGAAAATATCACATTTTTTACAATAGTGCTATTTTCTTA
>CAZWWJ010000005.1:3639-9138 GCA_964637495.1 uncultured Candidatus Peribacteria bacterium
TTTTCAAAATTTCAAGAGAAAATATCACATTTTTTACAATAGTGCTATTTTCTTATGAAGGAAGTTTTCATCCACCCGGCATTCCTCATCATCCTCACATCATATTAGCAAGATCGTTTGGATCAAATCACAATATTTCTTTTGTTTTTTCCATAGAAACTTCTTGCGCCTTGTTTTGTCCTTTTTCAAAAGATGCTTTGATAGCATTTTCCATATCTTCTTTTCTGTTTGGATCAAGAAGAGACTCATCTTCTATTTTTACGTCTTTTATTTTCATCTCTGCTGTTATATCTATCAGAACTCACTCTTCTCTTGCTCTGATCACCGTATTTTGCAAAGTTTCCTGAAGTTTTTTGTACTGATCGTACATTTGTTTCATATCTCACATATTTCCAAACATATTGATTGTTTTAATAATTAAATTTTTGGGATCTTTAGTTTATTTGTTTTCTTGATCCTGATTGGTATTTTCATCTTCTGATGACTCCTGATTATCTCAGGATTTAGCATTCTGAGTATTTGTTTCCTGATTTGTTGTTCACTGAGTTAGTTTATCATATATTTTTTGCTCTGGATCAAGAGGGGTATTCCAGTCAATTTGGTCCTGTATTCCAAATTCTTCTGTAACTTTTGTGAAAAGAAAGAATTTCTCAAGACTTGTTTTTGCTGCATCTCTTATATCTTGCTTGGTTTTTTCTTTTTCTTCTTCGCTCATTTTTTCAAAATACTTATCTAAAGCATCTTTACCTCCTACTCTGTCTTCCAGAGATTTCATTCTTTTCTTTTCTTCTTCGTTTATTAGAGTCTGAGGAATATTAACATTCAAACTTGATTTTATTTTTTCAAGGTATTGTTCAGTTTTGTCAACCAGTTCTTTTTCTTTTTTCTGATTACTTATTACTTCCTTTATTCTGTCTTCCAGTTCCTGATAGTTTTTAACTTCTCACTGAAAAAGATTCTGAATTCATTCATCATCCATACTTGGCAAACTTACTTCCTTTATTTCTGTTACTTCTATATTCAATTTGGTTGGTTTCTGTTCTCATTTGTTGTAGTGAAGTATGTGAGGAAGTTTTTCTTCATCATACTCTTGTTCAACTGTGTCATTGATTTTCTTACCAACCAACAAATCTTTAAGTATCTGATGTTCATCCATATCTTCTTTTCAAACAAAAGCTTTACCTTCATCTATTTTGTTTCCATCCTGATCAAGAAAATCAAATCTAATCTTACAAACTCTGTCTTCTGTTACTTCTTCTTTATCAATATAACTTGCATACTGCCTTTGAAGATTTCCTATAGTTTGATCTATTTCATCCTGTTTTACTTCCAGGTCCATTTCAGGCATCTTAGCTTCTTTCCATTGCTGATCATTTTCTTCCACTTCAGGATAATAATCAAGTTTGAAAGAAATAATTACCTGATTGCTTTCATTATCCTCTGACTCTCAAAGATCATATATTTGTCCAATAAATTTAATATCAGATCTGTCTTCAATTACTTGTTTCATACCATCATTTATTATTTCCTCGTACATACCCATCTGTAGGTACTGCTGATTTGCGTTTTCTTTTATTTTCTCAAGTGGTACATGTCATTTTCTAAATCACTGCATCTCAAAATCAGGTTGCAGTTTCTTAAGAACTTTTTCTTCGTATGCTGGTAGTTCATCTTTCCCAACTTTTATATCTATCTGATAATTTGAATTTTGTCACTTGGTTAATGCATATTCCATATTTTTTGATATTTTTTAAAATTTAAAACATTAATTATCATAAGGATATAAGAAACAATTTCAATAATTTTTTGAAAAAAAATAAATTCCAAAACTTCCTAATAAAGTAATATTAAAAAATCTCCTTACAATATTTAACCTTTTATATTAAAAATTTTTGGAAATACCATAACTAATACAATAATGATTTGCTATATCTATCTCACTTTTTATAGCAAGGTTCAGGTAACAATTTAAAAACAAGACTATCAAAATCTGAACATTCAAAAGAGTGTATAAAAACCACAAAGCACTCTCCAATTAAATATTATTCCAATAAAATTCTTTATAATGTCTCCAGCCAAAGTGAAGCAGAATCATAATAAAGATAAGAAGAATTTACTATTTTTGGATATTAGTTTATATTATAATATATTTTTAATTTAATGAAAAAGTAATAAAAAATAGTTTTTTGTTGAAAATCCCTAAAAAATCATTATTGTAAAGTTTAGTTTTTTTATTTTATTAAACAAATTGCTAATGGAATTATACAATTATCGTCATAGTATGGCTCATATTCTGGCCCAGGCAGTCCAAAGAACTATAGAACCTAGTGTCAAACTTGGTGTTGGTCCTGTAATAGATAATGGATTCTATTATGATTTTTATTTCCAGAATCAGAATATCAATAACGAATCACTAAAGGACATCCAAAAACAAATAAATAAAATAATCAAAGAAAATCAGGATTTCATAAGCATTTCTACTACTCCTGAATTTGCCAAAAAAATAAACACCAAACTTTGACAGGACTTAAAAAATGAATTAATTGATGAATTTGTTGAAGAAAACCAAAGCAGTATAAGTTTTTCTATAAACACAATAGATGCTTCACTCAAAGACAAAGTACTAAAAGACATAGACAAAGAATACATAAATTTCTATGAAGAAATAACCAAATTTGCTCAGGAAAATTTTGATTTTCCGGAAGACAAGTTTATCACCTTTATGGATATGTGCAGACTTGGTCATGTAGAAAACACCAAAGAAATAGAACCCAAATGATATAAATTAACATCCATTGCCTGAGCTTACCGAAGGTGAGACGAGAATAATTCAATGATGACAAGAATATACTGATATGCTTTTACAACCAAAGATGAGCTTCAAGAATACCTTAATTTTCTGGAAGAGGCAAGAAAAAGAGATCACAGAGTTCTTGGAAAAACACTGAAAATATTTACAAACTCTGACTTAGTAGGAGCAGGACTTCCTATGCTTCAACCAAACTGAATGATTATTCGTAAACAACTAGAAGATTATCTGCGGAAACTTCACAAAGACAAATGATACGACAGAGTCTGGACTCCTCACCTTGCCAAAGAAGATTTATACAAAACTTCAGGACACTGGGAAAAATTCTGAGATGAACTTCTCAAAACAAAATGAAAATACTGAGATCTTTGTATGAAACCAATGAACTGTCCACACCATATGCAGATATTTGCGGACAATAATTTTTCTTACCGTGATTTGCCTGTAAGATATTTTGAGCCAGCTACAGTTTACAGAGATGAAAAACCATGAGAACTTGGAGGACTTACAAGGGTTAGAGCAATTAATCAGGATGATGGACATCTTTTTTGTCGTGTATCCCAAATTAAACAAGAAGTTAAAAAAATTGTAGAAATTATATTCCAGTTTTATACCAAAATTGGACTAATAGAAAGTTATCGAGTAAGACTTTCTCTTAGAGGAGAAGATACAGAAAACTATCTTGGTTCAGAAGAAAGATGGCAAACCTCTCAGAATGCTCTTGAAGAAATTGCTCAGGAAGAACAACTTAAATACTACAAGGAAGAGTGAGAAGCAGCGTTTTATGGTCCCAAATTAGATTTTATGTTCAAAGATAGTCTTGACCGTGAACGACAGCTTGCAACAATACAATTGGATTTCAATCTTCCAGAGAGGTTTGACCTTACTTTTATCAACGAACAGTGAGAAAAAGAAAGACCAGTAGTAATTCACAGAGCAATATGTGGGTCTTTTGAAAGATTTATGGCTATTATGATAGAGCATTTTGCAGGAGCTTTTCCTTTCTGGCTTGCTCCGGTACAGGTAAACATTGTTCCAGTAACAGAAAAATTTAATGAATATGGAGAAAAAGTAAAACAAGTACTAGAAAGACAAGACGTAAGAACAGAATTAGATCATTCAGATGACAGTTTCAACAAGAAAATAAGAAACAGTCAGACAAGGAAAATTCCTTATACTTTGATTGTGTGAGAAAATGAAGAAAACAATCTAAGTGTTTCTGTAAGAGAATACTGAACCAACAACCAGTATGAAATACAGCTTGAAGAATTCATATCAAGTTTGGATAGTACTTAATTTTTGATTTTTGGATTTCAATTTAGACTAAAGTACGGATGTTTGAATACAATCAACTTTCAAAAAAATAATATTAACTTGAATTTTTACATTTTTAGATTATAAATATAAATCCTTGTTAATAGTAAACTAAACAGGAGGCTGTCAGGAGTTTATGGGCAACTCAAGCCAGACTAAAAACACAACATCAGAAGCAATATACACTAAGTTGTTAAACTCTTTCTGGAAAATACATAACAAAGTATCAAAAATAATAAATAAACTACCAGAAAGTAATTACTTATCCAATCTTTTCCAGAAAGGATTCAGATGGACAGAAACATTCTTTTGGGTGTTTATTGCAATTTGGGTTGGGACAAACACCCTTAATATGGTCCTTGGCAACATAGCTGTACAGGAATTTAATGACTTGCTAGCCTATGAAGTGTTCTGGACTATCATAGGTTTTGAAGTTGTAAAAATGGCCTATTTTCGGCTAATAGGCAAAACTACACTACTTTTCCTGTACCATTTCTCTGTGCTGGTCGTGTTGGCTTTCTGTAGACAGATAGTTCTAAAGCACGACCTTGAGTTGATATATGTATTGGGGCTGTTGGGTAGCGTTGTTGCAACAATAATCTTGCGTGAGGTTTCACACCAGGAATCTCTTTTCCCAAGAATCTTTGGGAAAAATAAAGAATCCTGATAATAATCCTTTAGGGTAGGAAGAATTTTTCCTACCCTTTTCCAAAATTTATTTCTTTTTGAATAAATTTTACAAAAAACTGAATTTTTATCCTAATTAAAACTTATTATGAAAGCATTACAAATTGATAATCTCGTCAAAAAATACAACCAGAATCTTGTGCTTGATAATGTAAATCTTGATATTAATAAATGAGATTTTTTTGGACTTCTTGGATACAACTGAGCTGGAAAAACCACTCTTATAAGTATTCTTACAGACCTCACCCGCAAAACCAGCTGAGATATAAATATTTTTGAGTACAATATAGACAATAATTTTCTCAAAGCTAAGAAAAAAATATGAGTAGTACCTCAAGAGTACAATTTTGATATATTTGCCAAAGTGGAAGAAATACCAATTCTTCAGTGAGGATTTTATGGAATTCCTCACTCCGTAGCAAAAGAAAGAACCAAATACTACCTCAAAAAGCTTGATCTATGGGACAAAAAAGACAAAAGAGTTCGTGAACTCTCAGGAGGGATGAAAAGAAGACTTATGATAGTAAGAGCTTTGATCCATCAACCTGAATTGCTGATCTTAGATGAACCAACAGCCTGAGTAGATGTTGAACTAAGACAATCTATGCGAGATTTTTTACAGGAACTTAACAGCAACGGAACCACCATCCTTTTGACAACTCACTATCTAGAGGAAGCAGAAACACTTT
>CAZWWJ010000005.1:9238-27914 GCA_964637495.1 uncultured Candidatus Peribacteria bacterium
AACGGAACCACCATCCTTTTGACAACTCACTATCTAGAGGAAGCAGAAACACTTTGTAACAAAATAGCAATACTTCAGGAATGAAAAATAATTGAGCAGTCCACAACCAAAGACCTTCTTTCAAGACTGGAACAGGAATGTTTTGTACTTGATCTTGAAACTCCAATAAACAAAATACCGGAAGAACTTAAGGATTTTTCTGTAAGCATTAACCATAAATACGAAATTGAAGTTTATCTGAAAAAACAACATACACTTAACAATCTTTTTAGTATACTAGAAAAACATAATATTAAAGTTCTTAGTATGAAAAACAAATCAAACAGACTAGAGCAACTATTTTTAAGACTAACAAAAAACAAATAGATGACTGATTTGGTTACTCTGATAAACAAAGAAATAAAACGCTTCTTAAGAGTCTGGCCTCAGACACTTGTACCACCAATTATTACTTTGACACTGTATCTTGTTGTTTTTGGTAAATTTATATGATCTCAAGTTGGTGATATTAAATGAGTTGAATATATGAATTTTATTATACCAGGTCTTATTATGATGTCTATCATAATGGCAAGTTATTCCAATAGTTCATCTTCATTTTTTGCATCAAAACTTTTTTGAAGTATTGATGAACTACTTGTTTCCTCTATTACCAAAACAAAAATACTTGTTGGTTTTACTGTGTGAAGTATTATAAGAGCTTTGATTGTTGGTTTTCTTGGACTTGGTGTATCTTTCTTTTTTGGAGATATAGTTATTGAGAACTATTTTTATTTTGTTGTTTTCATTGTCCTTACTTCTACAGTTTTTTCTCTTGCAGGACTTCTTAATGCGATACTTGCAAAAACTTTTGACCAGATTAATATGGTACCAACTTTTCTTATTACTCCTTTGATATACCTTGGATGAGTATTTTACAGTATCAATATGCTACCTTATTTTTGGGAAACCGTAAGCCAATTCAATCCAATACTTTATTTAATAAACTGATTCAGGTACTCTTTCCTTGGGATAACAGATGTTAACATCAACTGAGCTATTTTTGTATTATTTTTATTTATAATCATTCTTTTTTATATAAACTATTATTTCCTGAAAAATTACAGAAAATAAAATTTTTTCTTAAAATAACAAATAAAAAAACTATTGACTTTTACTTTACAATTTGTAAATTATAAAAGCCTTGCAAAAAAGGAGAGTTTTTATGATGGCACTGTATACACTCTGGGAATATCTTTTTTTCAATCCTCTAATTACAACAATAATTTTTGCGGTTTTGTCTTTCAAATGGCCTGCTAATAGTATATTAGCAACATACAAAGGATATTCTGTTATAGGAGGTATAGCAAGTTTTGCTTTGATAGCATCCTGGTGGATTTTTTCAGGAACTCCAAATCCTGATTGGATCCTCAGGGTTATAATCATCACCTATTTTGGTATAGCCATAGGAGTGCCAATTGGATATGGGTTCTACATTGCATCAAAAGATTAAAAGGGCAGGGAATATTCCTGCCCTTTATTTTTTTCATCTGTTATATTCGTGAGTTCGTGTTCAAGCTGCAAATCAGGTTTCTGCATACAATCATTCATCCGACCAAAAAATAAGATTTTCTGGTTCTATCTGATGCTCTTTTTGCTTTTTATCTTTATATGCCAAATCAGCGAACTCTGTAAAATGTTCAAAATTATCTTTAAAAATATTGGCTAAACTATCCGAAACTAAAACTTTTATTTTCTGTTTTGAATCTTTTTTGTCATTGTGATTGATTTGAATTGTAATTAATTCATAATCTTCACCAAGTTCTTCTATTTTTTTGTGAAGCTCATCTGCAGAACTTGAAAAATATCTAAACTGAATACTTGTTTGTCAATCAGAAAAATTATACTTAAGACTTCAACTACTAAAAAAATCTCTGTCAATCCAGCTTATGTTTTCTTCCAATTTGAGTTTTCTTACCAATTCAATCAAGAAACCAGAACTGCAAATCACTTTTGGAGTTTGTTTAAATTTTCTTTTGAAATTTTCCTGAATTATTTGAATTATCCTTTCTATCTGTTTCTTATTATCAGATAACTCAAAAGGTATAGTTTCTTTGGTTTTTAACTTTCCTTTATCTTCTACGGATCTATCAAACATCAATGAAAATTCCTGATCAAAAATTTCAAGAAGTTTATCTCTTATCTCATCCAAAGACTGGTTAAATATTTCTTTTGATTTAATTCTATCAAATTTTAAAAGAAACTCATGAGCTATAAGATAAGAAACCACATTATACAAAAATATCTGAATTTCTCTTACATAATCCTGATAAATATCTTCCTTATACAAAACATCATAAAAACTTTCTTGATCACAAAGTTGACCAAACCCTGGAACTTCATCCATCAACCTTTCCCAGATGGTATTATCCATTTTTTTTTGCATATTAAAAAAGTCCTTTGAGTTAATTAATTGCTGAACCTCCAAAGACAAGCTTTCTGCTTCTTCTTCTGATAATTTTTTATCTTTGATTAAATCCATCAAGTATTCTTTAAATCTTGTTCAAACTCTTAAAGACAACTGAAAAGTTATATAATCCCTTAGCTGGGCCAAAGAATCTATTGAAAGAGGTTGATATAATTCTTCAGAAAATTCAAAATTATGAAAATCTATTCAGTTATTATTTTCTGAATTTCAATCTCTTGGTCTCTCCATTAACAAATTTAATCAGAATCTAAATGCATATACAACATACTTTGCATATAATCTACTGAAACACCCTTATTTTCTATATGTTCCAAAACAGTTCTGAACAAATGAATATCATAAAAACCTTTTGTTATTTTTACTCTTTCAAAAAACTTCTCAGCAAACTGATAAAGAACATCAACTTGAATATTTCTTAGTTGTCATTTCAGGTCCCCTACTCTCACACCATGAGATTCCAAATAAGTAATAAAATCAGCTACAATCATTAAATCATCTGAGTTTTGAGTATTTTTGACAATTCTAATAATTTGTTCAGTTGTGGATTTGATTTCATTAAAATGCTCCTGAATATTTTGGCTTGTTTCACCTTTAGACAAAATATTTGCAAGTCTTTCCTCAAGTAACCTTCTTACTTCATCTACATAAGGACTAATATTCAGTTGATTATTTATTTTTTCTTGTCCAATAACTTCCATACTATTATTTAATTTTAAATTACATAATTAATAATCATTTTGAACTGAAAGTCAACCTTTTCATCTCTTGAAATTTTAAATATTATAAATAATAATTTGGTTAGTAATAAGATTTTTTAAATTTTTAGAAAAAAATATGAATATAAAAACCTTTGAAAATATATCCGGATCAGAAAAATTAGCTCAAAGACTTTTTCTTGATGAGTTAGAGGAAAAAGTAAAAAACCAACAGTTAGAAATACTTAATGAAAACTGATACTCCACTCTAGAAGAAGCTTTGGAAACTCTGGAAGAAACATATAATTATGTATTGAAAAGTCCTGGTTTACACAATTATAAAAATTTTGAAGTTGCTATAAAAAAGGCTATCAAGGCATGAGCTGATGTTTCAGAATTCAGAAAAAAACTTTTTGAACTTGCAAGTTTTTCTGTACGCAGTGAAATTAAAGAAGCTATTATCAACAACAACTCCAACAGATATATTACCTTGTTAGAAATAGCTTATAGTATGGAAATTTATGTAGAAGATCTAAAGAAAACATAATTTTTTTAAGAGTTTTGATCTTTTTCCATCTTTATGGATTGTGTTGGATATGCAAATTCTATTCATTCATTTCTGAATTTTTCTATCAAAAGCAGATTAATTTTTTCTTGAGTATCCATATACACATCATAATCAGCAAACCTAACATTATATACAACTTCATAATTCAAACTATATTCACCAAAACTTTGAAAATGGGCTCTTCCAAATTCAGCATTTTGCTTTACAAACTCATCCTCAAAAATAGACTCAACTATTTGAGGAATTTTCTTTAATTTTTCAAGAGAGGTTTCATAAACTACTCAAATATGAAAAACAATTCTCCTTGTATCCATTATACCAAAATTGTTTACTCTGGCATTGGTAATTTCTCTGTTTGAAATAACAAGTTGCTCTCACTGTAATGTTTTTAGTCTTGTTGTTTTTATTCATATTTTTTCTACTGTACCAAAATCTCATCCAATAGAAATAAAATCTCAAATTTTGAAAGGTTTATCAAGGTAAATAGAAATAGAGGAAAATATATCCTCCAAAATATTTTGTAGTGCAAATGCAACAGCAACACCACCTACTCACAAACTTGCAAGCAAAGGAGTTATTTCAAATCAAAGATTTGTAAGAAACAAAAGCACAGCAGTTGCCCATACAATAATTTTTGCAATCAAAACAAGAAGATTAAAGGTAGTCTTATTCTCTTGATTTTCTTCTTCTGTTCAGGACAAGAGCTTTGAAGAAAGAAAATATCTTATCATAGTCAAAGCAAATCTAACAAACTGCAACAAAACAACAGCCCAAAATATACCATCTATACCTAAATCAACAGGCTCAGGTAAAGAAAGATATTTTAGAGGAAAATAAATATAAATAGTCCAGTAAAAATAAAAAGGTATAGATTTAATAAATTCTATTATATTCTCATCAAATTCAAATCAGGATTTCTGAGATGCTTTTTCCAGTTTGTTTAGTACTACTTTTTTGAAGATTTTGACACCAATATACAAAAGTACAAAAATTATCAAAGCTAATGTATACTCTTCCAAAGTATTTCATAAAAACACCTGCTCAAAAAAATTTTTTAGATGTTCATTACCAAAATATATATCCATTATTTTCCAAGATTACTATATAAATTTTACTTAACTATATCTTCAAAGATCAGATTAACTATAACAGCTATAGGAACCGAAAGTACAATTCCAACAAATCACATCAAAGCCCCTCATATCAACATTGCAATAAGAATCAACAAAGGACTTACTCAAAGAGCCTGATTCATAACTAATGGAACAAGTATATAATTTTCAAATCACTGAATAAGAGTATATACAATCACCACTACAACAAATCCTACTAATCAATACTCTACAATTGCAAGCAATACAGCAGGTATTGCACCAAGAATCGGACCTATGATTGGTATAAATTCAGTTATTCAGGCTATCAAAGCCAGAGTAAATTTGTTTGGCAGATCTATTCCAAACAAGGCTATTGTGTTCAAAAGTAAGAACACAGTAACAAAGATAAAAACACTTAACAAAAATTGTCCTTTAAGCCAGAATCATAATTTTTTGTATAATTTTTCTATCTTTGCTGTTACATAATCCTTACTTCCAGATATTCCACCAATGAATTTTATAACAGACTCTTTCTGAGCTGAGAAAAATATTGCAAGTACAAATACCAACAAAATCTGAAAAAGACCTGAGAAAAAGCCCCCAACTATTGATACTGCAGTTGATCATATATTGTTAATAAAAGCTGTTCAAAGATTTGCTATCTGGGAGATATTTTGCTGTATTGTAGTCTGTATTGCCATAAGTACTTCTCTGTTCTGCAATTGTTCAACCAAAAAAGATTCTACAAATGCAGGAATCAAGGGAAGTTGGGATATAACATAATCAAGTCACCTATATCTAAGGTCATCATGAAACTCATTTGCAATATCTATAAAAATCTTAACAATATCAGCACTCTGAGCAAGTACAAAAGGTATTATCACAAGAAATCAGGAAATCAAAAATACAATCACCAAAAGGTAAGATATAACAATAGAAAGTATTCTTGGCAAATACTTTTGAAAAATATCAACTATAGCCTCCATAGCTATAGAAATTATAAATGCTGCTATTATAAGATACACAAGCTCCTGAGTATTAAACAGTACATAACCAAGATACACAACAAAAATTCATATAAGCCAAAAAGTTAGCATATATGTTAAATCATATTTTTTCGAAACATTTTCCAGAAAATCTTTTGATCATTTATTTATCTGATCAAGCTTGTTGTCGATTTCTTCTATCTTTTCAAGCTCCTGTTCCTTGTCTTTTTTGATCTTTTCTGTTTTTTTTCTGAATTTGTCAAAATAACTAGAAATCTTTTTTAAAGATTTTTTCATTTTTGCTTCCTAAAATTATTAAAACTGAATTCAAAATTATTAACAATTTCACTATTTATAAGTTTTTTTTCCATTGTTTCAATAGAATTTTTTAAAGATGATACATATTTTTTATTAAAAACCACAAAAATTTTGTAATAATATCATCAGAATGTATCTTTGAACATACTGTTTTTTCTGATATATTCAAAAAAACTTCTTTTTACTATATTTCTGGTGGTTGCTTTTTTGGTTAACTTAACAGGTACCTGAATTGCAAATTGATTAAAATGTCTGTTACTATACTGCTGAAAATGAAAAAAACAAAAATACTTTCAATAAACAACTTTTTGCTTTTTGAACAAAAAATTAATGTCTTTTCAGGTTAATTTATATTGTTTGGCAAGCATTTAACTTCTCAAATTCTAAAATCATCCAGTATAAAGTATTTTCAACAGACACATTGTTGGTTATATATTTTTTGGCTTTGGTAATAGCATCTGATTTTCAAAAATCATTATCTGAATAATAAAAAATAAGACTGTCTATTAAAAATTCAAGGTATTCTTTGTTATAAACTTCCATAAAAAAATCTAGTTTTTCTTTATAGTTTCACTTTTCATCCAAAATCTTTGTTGCCTTAGAAAAGTAGTTAGTTACAAGTTTGTAACCAAAGCTTGTTTCATCCTGTAATTCTTTTGCAAGGAAATCAGCAAGTCAAGGTCTTCACTGAGACAAAAAAACAACATTCTCTTTTTGGTTTTCAGAAAGATTAAGACTATTAATATCAAGGAAAGATTCTATATCACTGGAAGAAACAGGCCAAAATCTAATTAACAATGCTCTAGAAATAATTGTATCCAGTAAACTATTTTCGTTTGATGTAGTTCATACTACAATATGTGATGAAGAAAGCTCTTCCAAAGTTTTTAATAAAGAATTAGTAGCTGAGATAGTCATTCTTTCTATATTTTCAATCAAAAGAATTTTTTTTCAGCTAATTCAGTATTTGCTAAGCCATGTTATTATTTCTCTGGTTCCTGGTTCTTCACTAGATCAGGACTCTACTTTTATTGAATTTTTTTTTATGTTGTTTTTGTTTTTGTCTTCTATATGCATAAAATCAGTTTTTGTATACTCCCCAAGAATATTATTTACCTGAGTTTCTATAAAATAAGATTTTCCAATATTGTTAATTCCTGAACATATTAGAAAATTAAAAGAATGAGTTCAGTTTTTTATACTGTCAAAATAAGCTTTTAGCATATCAAAAGAAGACTTATTCCCGATTATCATCACTGCAATAAATTAATAAAACTAAATTATTTATTCCACTCTAATAGTTACTCTTTCTGTTATTGGAGGTGCATCATCAAAATAAACTCTTGCTGATACTCTGTAGTCTCAAGGTTCTTCGTAAGTTGTATTTATATTTGTATATTGTCTTCACTCTCAAGAAATTGTATTTCAGTTATCAAAATCCCATTCTACTTCTTCTATTCTTCAATCCGAATCAAGATTGAACTCAACATTATCACCAACTCTTGCGGCTTGTGTTGGATGACTTGGTATTCTTATATCCACATCCATTTCCTCTCTTTGGACAAGAACCTCTGCTGTTGCCTGATCAGTGTATCATTCCCTTGTTTCTACTGTAACTGTTGGTTCATACCTTGGATCATGTTCATCAAAATCATAAGTATGGGAAACTATTCATTGAGAAACATTTGTCATAGTCTCCCCATCATCAAAATCATAATCAAAATAAACTATCTCATCATCTTCTTCCCTTGCCTGAGATGCTGATGCATCTAGAGAAACTTCCAAAGGCGCATTCCCGCTATCAGGAGAAACTGATAAATCAGCTTCCAAAGGTGGTCTTTCAACAATCAAATCGTAAGTTTCTGTATTAGAATTTCCAACATCATCTTCTATTGTTACAGAAAGTTCAAATTCTCATTCTTCATCAATATCATAAATGTACTCTCCGTTAGATATTTCTTGCAACTGCTCATCTCAAATATTAATAGATTTCTCATAGTCTCTTCTTGGCTGTGGAGTTATATCATCTGCAACTATTTTTAATCTTGAAGGAATAACATCAACTTCCATTCAATCCCCATAATCAAACTCTAGACTTTCATATTCATCAGCTCCTCCTTTTCTTATAAAAGTATCAAAGTCAAGAGTATATCATTCTACTCACGCCTGTATCTCTGTCTGACAGTGTCACTCTTGACCATCAGGAGTTTCATAAGTTACCTGTAACTGATACTCTCTTCACTCTTCAAGTCTAGTACTATAAGTAGAACTGGAAGTTTGTTCCATATCATACATATCCTGATCCTGCATATCCATTAGTTGATATTCAAAATTTTGTGCTGACACACTTCTGTGTACACTAACATTAAAATCATACCTTAATCATTCATCTTCTGTGTAATTTATATCACATGGAGGAACTTCAGGCTCATTTGACTGAAATCTGATCATATAAAAATCATCAGAAATTTCAGGTATTTTGTAATGAATGTGTTGGGCTCCAGTATTTTCGTAACTCCAAGAAACTCTACTACTATCATCTTCATCTACTTCAAAGTTTCAGGTTAGGTCTCGTTGAATTTCTCTTCCATCCATATCAAGGTCAAGAAATACATCTCTTGCATCAAAAGTCATATTCACAGGAACCTCTCAGGCAAAAAGCACTTCATTATCAAGAACCTGAGGAACTTCTCAATTGGTTTCTACTGTAACTTCGGAAACAAAATTCAAAGGATCTATATCAGGACTCAAAGTCTGCAGATCACCTGTTGAAGGATCCATATATTCTACTTCCAAAGTTATCTGATAATTATCTTCTTCCGGAAAAAAACAAACTCAATCAAAAAAACTGTTTTCCATTATTATTTCTCTACCTGCTGTAAGAGTTTGACCATTATCACAATCTAGGGTAAATCACTGAATATTATCTCAAATATCAGGCATTATATTTTCCTGGAATAGCACCTGATTTAATTCAAATCTAACATATAATGGAGCTATCAAAGGAGGGTTTGTACCGTCAACTAACACCGGGTCGTTCTCTTCCATTATCATATATGGATTGATTATATCATCTGTTACAATTTCTCTCTCGCCAGCCATCTCAGAAATTTGGTATATGGTAACGCCTGCTGAAACTATTACTCATATCATCAGAATAAGAGTAAAAAAACCTCATATAATGTACTTTATTTTCGAAACCGAAACTGTTAACATTCTGTAGACATTAAGAACAAGAAGATAGAAAATAGTTATAAACAATATACCAAAAAAAACAATTGCAAAAATCATAAGCAAACTCCTAACATCTTCTACTTCCAGTCACATAGCTGAAAGCATATCCGGTGAATTAACAGCAAGATACAGTCCTCATATCACCAAAAGAACAAAAAACATAAAAAAACCAATACAACCAATCACAAAAGTCTTAATAGAGATTTTTGATCCTTTTTTTACTTGTTGCTTTTGTTGTCACGAATTCTGATTATTAGAAGACTGTGCTTGTTTTGCTTTTGCTTGTTGTCAGGTATTTTGACTATTAGAAGACTGCACCGTTGTTTGTTGAGCCTCTTTTGTTTGTGATTTTTTGGAAGTTCTTTTTTGTGGAGTTTTAGCTTTTTCTTCTGCCATTGGTTTTTTGTTGCTTACCGGATAAATTTTATATTATTTTACAAAAAAAAAACTAAAAATCAACATCAATAAAAAACACATCAAACTCTTTTAAAAAATTCTTCAGGGCATTCAAAAAAAATAGGTTTACTTATAAAAAAATGATAACATAATATGATCTTATTGTAGTTGAAAAAAAGAAAAAAAAAATTATAAATAATTTTAAGTTAAATTTAGAAACAAATATAATTAATATGAAAAAAATTGTTAGATTCACCTGAACAAGAAAACTTACACACAATGAACCAAGATTCAGAGAAGAAGCTCAAAAAATTGGAGACATAGATATTAATTTTATTTGCTATTTTGATGTTTATTACCACAACTGATTCAGATATTTAAGCACTAAAGAACCTGTAAAAGATTATGATATTATATGGATAGGGTGAATCAGAGGAAGAAGTCTCAGAGATGGTATAGTTTATTATTACTGCCATCTATACAGCAAAAAACTTGTAGACAAACTTAAATATCATATGCTTTCTTATGACAAGTTTACTCAAATTCTTTTTCTTGAATATTATTGATTCAACACTCCGGAAAGTTTATTTTTTGTTTTTACTAATGAATACAAAGAAAAATATATAAATATACTTGAACAGACACTTAATTATCCTTTTATAGCAAAAGATGTAGAAAAAGACCAATGAAAATGAATTCACTTAATCAAAGAAAGAAAACAATTAGAAGAATTAATTGATAACAATGAAGAAATTGGCTTTTTATTTCAGGAATACATAGAAAACAAATGAGATTACAGAACCTTAGTTGTATGAGAAAAAGTTATATGAACAATTAAAAGATACAATGAAAACGATTTCAAAAATAATTTTAGTACAGGAGCCTTGGCTCAGTCAGAAAACTTACCTGATAATATCAACAAAATAGCAGTAGATATTGCCAACAAATTTAATCTTCATATTGCCTGAGTTGATTTTTTTATAGAAAACTGAAAATATTATGTTATAGAAATCAATGACCTCCCGCAATATCAGGCTTTTGAAGAGGCTACCGGAATAAGTTATCCTTATGAGGTTTTAAATTACTTCAAAAATTTATAAAATTTTGAATTCATTTTTATTTATTGTTGAAAAAAAGCTTTTTTTTGTTATTTTCGTTAAAAATATAGATAATAAAACAATGTAATGAGTGTAACCATTCCAGAAGAAATAGTAAAAAGATTAAAAAATCTTCGTATGAAATATCCACACCCTCTGGACTGAAGTACCAAATTTACAATATATGGTAAAAACATAATTTCTTTAAATTTCTTTCCCAACGCTTGAAAAAGATGATATGTAACTCAATCTGATCTAAAAAATTTTTATCAACAACTAAACAAAGATCTGGACGAAATTAACGACATCAAGAAAAAACTTAATAACGAAAACATAAGCTACTGAATAAAAACTTTTTATCAAAGAAAAATAGAAAACACTATATACTGATTAATTTTTATCAAAACAGCTGCAAAAATAGAAGCAGAAAAATGAGGTATTAATTTGCTTGACCATACAGAAAAAAAATTACTTTCCAAAGAAATAAAACAACTTTCAAATCTTTTTTATTGATCTTCTATACAAAGTAACAAAAAGGAACTACAGGAAGTAGAAAAATTCTTAGAAGATCTTTATACAAGAAAAAAACATCTTCTTACAGAAAAAGAAGAAGAAAATTTCAGGAATTTTTTTTATCAGCTTATTTGAAAAAATCTAAAAGAGGTTAAAACAAAAAAACCACAGAAAATAAAAATCCACAACGAAGAAATACTTAAAAAAAATCTTGATATAGAAACTATAAAAAAAATCTTTGATATAGTTTTTGAAATATACTGAATAAAAGAAAATATTACAATAACCAAAGACAAAGACTTTATTGATTTTTGAGAAAGTTGAAACTTCCTTCCTGCCAACAAATATTATGATGTAGAAAGAGTCCTTAGGCTAATAAGTCACGAAATAGAAACTCATACTCTAAGGAAACGCAACAATATTTTTGGTATATCCAGCAAAAAAAGTATCTTACGAGAAGAGTGATTAGCAATATTCAACGAAGAAATGACAGTTACCAACAACCCAAAGAAAAAAAATGTTTTGCTTATAAATTTTGTTACAGTCTTTGCAAGTGAGATTTTTTGAGAAAAAAAACTAAAAAAATTCCTCAAAATATACAAAAAAATGCTTGAACAAAGTACAGAAGACAAAGACATCAATAAAATCATTACCAGAAGAAAAAGGTACAACTTCCAGCATCTTCCAGGAGTAAACAGGAAAGACACAGTCTATCACAGAGGTTATCACAAAGTCCTTAATTTCTTAAGTGAACAAGAAAACAAAAAACAGTTTTATCAACTATTTGAAAGCAAGATAACTCCTTATGAAATAAAAATACTTGAAGAAATTCCTGAAAGTTATAAGAAAGATATTGTTTATCCGATACGAGTATGAAAACTTAGTATGCTAAAACTAACTGAATGACAAATAGATTTTAAATATCTGAAAAGAAATGATTTCAGATTCAAGAAAATCAAAAATATAGATCAAAAAACTTTGGACAAAATAGATGAAATCACAAATATTATTAAAAACTCTTAAAGGATTTTGTCTATATCTTCAATTTTTATTTTTCATATCATAAAATCTTCAATATCGTTTCATTCATCAATGTAATTGTTGATTTTTGAATAACCATCAAGATATATTTTATCTTTTAGATAAACTGCACCTTGATCTACAAATCCTGTATTTTTAACTCATTTCTTGAATCTAAAAGCTGTTTTAAAAATCCTTTCCAGATTTTTGTGAGGATCAATTCCTTTCACAATATCTGCAAGTCTGGAAAAAGAATACTTTTGTGCCATAGCTGCAAAGTAATATTTGTTATAAACACTTTTTCTCTGAGCCTGTTCAGGAAGAGCTTCCATGCTTTTATAGACTGCATAACCTTCTTCATCTTTAAGATAAAAACCTGTTCAGGATTTAAGTAAATTCCATGGTGTTTTGGCTCAATTGAGGTATCTTAACAAATGTACATCAATTTCATGAGCAAGAGTAGAATAAAGCTCATATTCCCTAAACTCAACTCATGGAGCAAGTTTGATTTTTAGTTTATTTCATTTTACTATACTGATTCTTGCAAGCGAAAAAGGTCATGTTATAATTTTAACTCAACTTATTCACTTTTGATGCAAATAATTTTTGATTATTTTCTTTGTTTGTGAAAAACTTAATTTTTTACCTAAAAGCTCAGGATCAGAAGATTCTTCAAAGAAAATTTTATTTTTTGCAAGATCAAGTAATTCCTGATCTATATCTCCAAACATAGCTTTATTACACTCAAAGATTTCGTCAAATTTTTGTTTTTTATAAGCTTTTATCATATCAACTTTTATCAATCACTCCTTTATTTTTTCCTCATAAAGTTTTGCAAAATTACTTTTTAGACCAAAATTCTCATCCAGATAATTATCCTGAATATAAAGAAGCTGATCTCTTATTTCGTTAAGGTAATCTTTCTCGGGCCATTGATAAACAAATTTGGGATTGTAATTTCATCACCAAGTTACGAAATTATCCAGCTCATCAAGATAATTAGTAGGTGTTAAAATATTTGAAAGATTCATTTTCTGAAAAGTTTTGTGAACATTCTGGTCAAGAGCAGAAAGTTTTTCTAACTCTTCTTCATAAACATTTTTGGGATTAATTAGATTTATTTTTGTTTGAATTTTGTGAATTGGCTTAATATAAAAATCAGAAACAAGAGATTGTCAAAGCACTATCTCATCTTTGGAAACATTGTCGGAAGGAGTAAACGCAATGTTTTTGAATCTAATATCATTTTCATATAGGTCAAGAATTACATCGCTTTCGGTTTCTTTAATTTTTGAGTACAAATTGCTTGATATATAATTTTTGTCTTTGTTCCAGTCTATTTTGATGTTTAACGGAATGGTTTCATCCTCCTCTTCTCACTCAATTATAAGATTTCATTTCTGAGAAAGGTAAAGTACTTTAGATTGTTCTATAAGTGAAGATTTTGCTTTGGTAAAAAGACTTTTTGCTATTTCTACTCATTTTTCGGGATCCTTAACACTTATATCCATTACTTTATTTAATCTTTTCTTCATTGGAAGATTTGATGCAAGTTGTACATCAAGACCTGCTCTGGAATTAATTTCCAACAGTTTCGGACCATCATCTGTTATCACCCAGTCCAAAGCAAGATACCCAAGATTCACAAAATACTGTATTTTTGAAGAATAAAGCAATACTTCATCCCAGAATGTTATTTTTTTATCGTAATTTTCTTCATATTCTCCAGGAAATGAATTTGTGAAAATCTGTTTTTTATAATACATTGATTTTATTTTTCAAGAACCTACTTCTATACCAAAACCTATCCCACCTCTTGCAATATTTGCTTTACCTCAGGACTCAAGGGTTGGGACTCTTATCATTGCAGCAACAGGAATTAGATTAAAAACTATTACTCTTATATCTGCAAGACCATGTCTACAATATCTTTTAAAATTTTTTCAGGGCTTTAGTTTCTCTTCTATAAGTACTTTGTCCTGTCCAAGTGTCATTGAATGCTTACCATCCAGGACATCGGTAAGATATCTTCTGAAAACATCATCTGAAATAATCTGATCCTGAATTTTGTAATAATGGTCAAATTTACTGGAAGCTCAAAATCTCAAGAAATTATCAAAAAATCATTCCTTCTCTTTCGGTGGAATGTTTTCTTTCTCCATATCTTTATCATCCAGAAATTTTACAACATATATTCACTCACCTTTACTTCATTTGTTGGGTTTTACCACAAAATTTTTCTTTTCCAATTGAGAAAAGTCAAAATCAAACAATTCTTTACGGGATTTGAGTACTCAATAAGTTTCAGGAACAGGAATTCATCTTTCTTTAAGGAAAGACTTTGTTTTCAACTTGTTATCAGCAAGACGAATTATTCTTCTTGGGTTAAATTTTTTTATATAAACAAGGTTCCTTGCATTCTTACCAAGAATTCATTTATCAAACATAAAGTAGAAAGTATTTTAAAAACTAAAATTTGTCACAATTTTTTATTACTCGTTTTATTATATCCTGCAAATTTTCTTTTTTCAATGGAATATCACAATGTTTTAGAGACTGTTTTACTTTTGAAGATTCAAATCAGTATTCTTTTAATGTTTTGGTGATATCATCCAGAAGTTTTTTATCTATATTTAATTTTTCTATGTCCTGTTTTTCTATATTTGTTTTGAGTTCCATCAATACTCTTTTGGAAGTCTTGGGACCAATTCAAGGTATGGATTCAAAAAACTTCACATCAAATTCGTCTATGGCTTTTTGTATTTTTGAATAATCAATTATACTAATATTATAAGCAGTTTTGTGTCAAATTCAAGGAAGCTTGTTTACTATCTCAAAAAAAGATTTTTTCCTAATATCATCAAAAGCAAAATAATTAAAAGTCAAAAAGTTGCTATCATATACAGGATAAAGAAAAAAATCACCCTCTTTTTTAGTGCCAGAATAAACTACTTCCACTCAGAACATACTGTTTTTTATTATTTTTTTGTTTTCTATTTCCACAAGCTCTCAGTTTATAAAATGAATCATTTTTTAGTTTTAAACATAAATCACAAATTTGTTATACTAAAAAAATCAAAAAAATCAAGTTTTAGAAGATATTATTTTTTTGAAATATTTTTTAAAAAAAATATTAAATAAAACAGGATACAAATCAGAAAATCTTTGTTTAATTAAATATTTGATAACCAAAATAAATCAAAAATTACTTGACTTTTATATGTTAAACATATAAAATAAAATACCGTCAATATAATTTAAGATATTAATTGACGGTGAAAACATCAGTTTTTGCAAAATAAAGTTGAATGTATAAAATAATAAGTACAATCAATAATCAAGAAACTCACTTAAAGGGTCATCCCCACCAGTACACCAGCCACCCTTTGGCCCTAAGTGGGTTAAACACAAACAAAAAGGAGGTATATCCTCCGGCTCAGCTTGTTCACCAAGAACAGGCGAGCAAACACAACAAGGATAAAAGGATTAGAAGTAAATAAACTTCTGCCTCTTATCCTTGCAAAACAGCCCACCGAGTATATCCGGTGTGGCTTTTTCTTTTTGATTAATTTTCTTCCTGATTATTTGAAATGTTTTCTCAACTGTCTAGTTCATCTTGTTTAACAGTTTCGTATACTTTGTGCCAGTAACTTATGAAAAAAGCTTCAATTATTGCATTAATATAAGCAACTATAAGTATCAAAATTCAGAAAAGAATATACAAAATATATCTTACAAATCATTCATCATATACTCAAAGCCGGTTCACTAGCCAAACAAATGTCAAAGGTACCACTACTATAATTATAATATTCAGAAAAAATCTAAGATACAAAAGGTAATTTATCAAAACAAACTTTAATGTTATTCTGAAATTCTGCAAACTCAAAATTATGCTTTTCTTGATGGACTCCAAAGATCAATACCCTTCCAGAATAATAAGGAACCTTGAATAATGAAAAAACAATGAAGTAAAGAAAATAAGCAAAGTTCGGATACCAACAACTATCTGGACTATTATATTATCAAGAACTCATATAACATATAATCTGGATACTGCAATAAAATATATCAAGAATTTAACCACACTTGTAAGGGCATGATATTCAAACATTGTAAAAAAATTATACAATCAGTTTGCAAGAGATTTTGAAGCAGATTTGTGAACGGAATTTACATAGGTAATCATTGCTCAGTCAGCAATAGGTGGCAACAAAAAATATCATATAGCAACTGTAATAATTCAACCAATGGCTATACCAAGAAACTCAATATTTGCCATAATAAACTCTATATACTCCATAGAAATTTGAAAAACTTCTTCTCTTTGATCTGCTGAATCAGCAAAAAAATAATAAACATGATACATTACGTAAACAACAAAAATCAAAGAATATATAAAAGTAGTTAATGCTGCAAGTCTTATAAGTTTATTATCTTCAAGTATTTCTTTATAAGAAGAAAGAAGTATATTTTTTTTATCCATTTAGCTTATTAAAATTTTTTCTAAAACTTTCTGGAGGCATAGCTTCAAACATAACTTTTTTTCCTTTGAATTTATCATAAAACAAATATCTGTAACAGTGAAGCATCTGGTTGTTGATTTTATGATTCCTGGTAAGAATTGAATTTAATCTTTGGTTGCCAAGATACAAAAGATCTCAAAGTATTGGATATCAAATCATACTAAGGTGAGCTCTTATCTGATGCATTCTTCATGTACTAATCGTTATTTTCAGCAAAGAAACAGTTCATATTTGATCAAGATGTGTTGTTTCTAACTTGGTAGCATGAGTCCGGGCTGTATCTCCATTTTTATCGTCGTTGATTACTCTGGAAACTCAAAGTTTGTTGTCATAAAATTTTTTCAAAGAAAAATCAATTTCCTTTTCTTCAGGAAAATCTCAGAAAACTGCTGCAAGATAAATTTTTTGTGTTTTTCTGTTTCTTATCAGGGAGTTTATGTATTTTAATGCAGGATAATTTTTACCTATCAGAACAACTCAGGTTGTAAACCTGTCCAATCTATAAGCAAACATTGGAGTAAAAGTAGAAAATCATGTATCAAAGTAGTTCTTGATAAGTTGAGAAACTGTTAATTTGTTTTCATTTTTCTTCCCGGGGTGCATAGGTGTTCAGGATTCTTTATTTATAACAAACCAGTTTTCATCCTCATAGATTTTTAGGTTTTCTAATTTTTCAGCCAATAATTTATCTTGCTTTTTATTTCTAAGGGATTCAAAGGTATGCAGCTGAGCACTTATATCTTCAGGGAAACTCACCTCATCATTTATTTGAAGGATATAATTTCATTTGTGTTTTTTTTGATTTACTTTAATCTTTCATTTCCTTATCATCTTAAAAATTCCTGATAGTTTTATATCAGTTCATTTTAGATATTTTCTAACGAATCTATCAAGTCTTTGTCCTGCTTGATCTTGTTTGATACAGAAATTTTTCATAAACTTATGTTTTTTCTTTAAAGTTTTTTTTGTTATATTTAATTTTGATTGATTTTCAATACAAATAAATTTATTTTTTTGGTATCTAATTTAGGTAAATTGTTAATTTGGGTGAAAAAATAGGATGTTCTTTAGTATATATACTGATATTTCAAGGATACCTCTTAGCTTATATACACAATTACATAAGTAATACAAAAAAAAGACAGGGAGAAATACTCCCTGTCTACATTTCTTGTTTAGTCAACATAATTTTCAAACTCCTCACGTAAACTTGGCGACAGCACCAAGTCCATTGACAACTTCACAGAAGTCTCTCTATCAAATGGTAAATCCTCAATCAACTCATTAGGAGATGAATAACCCTGTTCCTTATAAGAATGCTCCATGAAATCTACAAACTCCCTTAATTCTTGATCACTCCAGTTTCTTGGTTCATACAAATCATCAATTTGTTCATTCACAGCTTTTCTAAAATCATCATCAGTATCATATCTATGAGCAGCACTCGAATACTCTTCTTCTTGCCAGATTTCTTGCACTACTTTTTTGGATTCTTTCTTTATTTCTTCTTCGGACTTGCCTTCCATCAACAATTCTTCTTCCACTTTTGCCATTTCTATATAAACTTCTGCAAACCTTTTCTCCTTATTCTCCTTAGGTTCTGTACAAGCAGAAGCTAAGAAAAGGATAAACAACATCATCATCCAGATTAAGGGACGAACGATCATAGTAACCTCCGTTATTTTACACCAGTATGGTATTCTATTATTAATTGTAATTTATAAAAAATCAATAAAAAATTTCATAAAAAGCAAAAAAGTCA
>CAZWWJ010000006.1:0-27253 GCA_964637495.1 uncultured Candidatus Peribacteria bacterium
AGGTGATACATTAATTTTGCCTGTTTCTCAAAATCCAGAATTTAGAGGCTCAGAAACAGAACCTAACCCAGACCAAGAGCCAGAACAAGAACCAGAGCCTGAGCCAGAATCAGAATCAGAGCAAAAATCAGATCCAGATCCTGAACCAGATCCAGAACAAGAACAAGAAAGAACAACAGAATGAGATGAAATTGAAGAAGATGACATCTTGGAGCAAGAAGAAGTAAATTTCGGTGAAACCAATCCTTCTGAAGATTTAGAGATGTTGAATGTAGATGAAGGTTGAGAGGTAGGAGAGTTTATTTATGGTAATTTTTATCCATTGTCTGTAGAAGATGAAAATTGAGTAGAAACATCTTACTGGATACCAAATGAGAGGGTTGAAAATTATGAGACTAATTTACAAGATATGTCCAACGAAGAAAGACTTACTTTGATTGAATCTCTAAGAGAATCTTATGAGGTTCAGGACTCAGGTCCTTATGAAGTGTGAGATACAGGAATAGAGGTAGAAAACTTAGCTCTTACCAAAAATGAGCTTGTTCAGGCCTATCTAGATCAGCAAGAAGATGAAAGACCAAATATGTGAGCTTGGGATAATGAAACTATTTCAGAAAATCTAAGAGATAATCTGGCAGATTCAGATATAGAAAACTGAGCAGAGAGTATAGTAAGCTCAATAGAAGATGGTGAAATGGATTTTAATGAGTTTGTAAATGTTTTGGGGGTTGACTTATCAGAAAGTCTAAGAAATTTGGATTATTATTCTGACAATGTTACTTTTGAAGAAGATGTTTGAGAACTAAAGGTAGAAACACCTGATGGAGAAGAAAAAGTTGATATAAATAATCCTGAAGAAATATACAATTTATTGGATTCGCAACCATGACTTAATAACTTCCTTGAAGATCTGTATGATTTATATGAAAATCCTGATGAAGAGAAAATAGGTGAATATATTCAGGATCTGCCAGAGTGAAGTTTTGCTGTTAATGAGGATTGATATGCTTTTGAACTTGATGCAATACAGGATTGAGCAATAATGAGAGGAGAAATTGATGGAGAAGAAAAAATTCTTCAATCTCAAAGATACAGCAGTATTGATGAAATGAATTTACCGGACGATGCAAAAGAATTATTAGAGTGATTACCTGAATGAACTCATCCAGTATGAGAAAATTGATTTATGACAATAAAAGATGGTGAAATATATTTTACAGGTCCAGTAGAGTGAGATTGATTCAGTATAAATAACTTAATTCCTGAATGATATGATACAAGTCATGGAATTAGAGATGCAATAATAGTATGAATGGCGGTTGAAATATGGTGAACTCCGAATGTTTCATCAGCACTTAGTTATGTTGGTTCTTGAGTGTCAAGTGTAGGTAGTGTTATGTGAAGTGTAGTAGAGAGACTTGGTGATATTTCTTTGCCAAAACTGTCATCAACATTAGCTTCAGCACTATGATGACTAGGTCTTTGAATTGCAAGTACTAGGATGTGGTATGATGATGAAATTCAGGCAGCAAATCACTATGCAGAAGCTGATTCAGTTAGAACTTCATATAATAATATAACAGGCGATGATGTAGATGCTAGGCAATCAACATATTATGACTGAAAGTATACTAGGATGAGTTCATATGATTGAGATAGGGAACATTCATATAGAAGTGAAGTTTTTGCTGAAAGAACTAATGAAGAAGGGGATAGAATAAGAGTTTATGATGCTCCTCAGGATGTGGATTTAAGTAACTGGTTTGGTTGATGAAGAGAAATTCCTTTTGATTGAGAAATTCCAGGGTTGAATGAAGCTATGCAACATCATATGGATAGTAGTTCAGTAGATACAAGTGAAGAAAGTTCTTATTTTTGATGACTTGTTACTGTTTCACCGGAAGTAGAATTTCAATGACTGGAAGAGATTGCAATTAATGAAGAAACTGGTGAAATAGACCGAGAAAATACTACTGCTCAGATTAGGGTTTCATATTGAAATGAAGTACAGGATGTTGATATCAATGCAAG
The DNA here is from genome assembly GCA_964637495.1 of uncultured Candidatus Peribacteria bacterium. Lineage (GTDB taxonomy): Bacteria > Patescibacteriota > Gracilibacteria > Absconditabacterales > Absconditicoccaceae > CAZWWJ01. Next base: position 2,032 of record CAZWWJ010000006.1, read on the forward strand.
TCAGTTTAACGATGAAGTAAAAACTGCAATCAAAGAGTATCTAAGATGAAACGATCGAAATTTATCAGATTCCAGAGAGGAAGATGATGATCAATGACCTGAGGGAAGAGTGTCTCCTGTGCAGTCTGGGAGACCTTCAGGTTGAAGATAAATATTTTATATATATTCTTAAGCCTAAATAATCCACCCTCTGGTGGATTTTTGTTTTTATAAGAATAAAATTTTGCAAAAATCAAAAAAATATTTATAATTTACAAAAGAATTTAAATAAAAATCAAAAAGATTAATGAAAAAATTAATTGTAATCATATTGTCTTTGTTGTTATGATTGATTGTTGGTCAGGCTTATGCCAATGTCCCTCAACACTACTATGCAAACTATGAAATTTCTGAAGATATAGATCGTATTATGGAATTGTTTGCTGAGATTGAAGCAATCAGAAATACTTGAGATGACCCTTCTCCAGAGATTTTTCAGGAAGTAAATAGTGTTTTTAATTCAATTTTGGGCCATTTTCCTCAGGACCCTGATTATCAGGTTATATATAATCAGTGTTTGAGAACAACAGATACTCTATCCCAAGAGTACAGTTATCGTGATTTTCTGGATTTCAGAAACAGATGTTTCCAAGAGTTTAATGATATAATAGATGTGGTAAACAGTAATTTTACTATTCAGCCTCAAATTGATGCTGGTCCAACAGAGTGATCTGCTCCTTTGAGTGTAACTCTTGATGCAAGGTGAAGTATTGATCCTTCAAATGATACTATTCCTTCAAGTAATTTTTACTGGTATTACAAAGATACTGAATGAAATGAAGTTCCAATATGAGAGTGACCTGTAGTTAATCACACTTTTTCTGAAGAATGAAATTATGTTGTGCATTTGACAGTAAGGAGTGTCAACTCTGATCAGTGAGTTTTTGATGGTGAAGAATCAGTTAATATTAATGTAGGTCCAAAGGCTGCTGTTGTTTCAATTCATGCCAACAATACAGAGCTACAAAAAGATAGGGATGCCAAAGTATGATTGGCTGAAGCAGAAGAAGGTATATTGTTTGATTGAAGCTGAACCCGTCCTACTTGATGAAGACAGATACTAACTTCTACCTGGGAGATTACTTGACCAGATGATTTTTATCATGAAAATATAGTAGATTGAGAGCCATGAACATTTACTCTGGATTTGCCGAATCAGTGAGAGTATAGTGTTTCTCTTACTGTAGAAGACAATCAGAATAATGTGGTATCAGAAGAATACTCTTTGATAGTATCTGACCCTGTGGCACAAATTAATTATAGTGAACTTGAAGGAGATACTTCTACCAATTTTGAGTTTGATGCAGCTCCTACTTATTCTATAGAATCTTCAATACAAACATATAGATGGACTATCTATGATCCGAACTGAAATCAAATTGAAAACCTTGAGCAAAGAGCATTTGAAAGACAATTTCCTGAGCCATGAAATTATACAATAAGACTTACTGCTGTTGATGAGATGTGAGATGAGAACGATGAAACAATAAGAGTTCAGGTTGAATCATCTGATCCTGTTCCTTGATTTAGAGATGAACCTATTGAAGAGTGGGAATATCCTTCTAAGTTTGTTTTGGATGCTACTGCAAGTTATGATGTAGATGTAGATAACTGATTATGAGAGTTTGAATATGACTGGAGATTTTCAAACAGGTCTTATGTAAATATAGAGAGGGAAATAAATGATTGAGAAAAATTAATAGTTTCTTTTGATGAGCCAACTACTTACGAAGTTACATTAGAAGTATCAGATTGATTAGGTAGTTCAGCAGAAGTTCAAAGAACTATGGAGATAGAATCTTCTTTAAGACCTGAAATTAATGCTTCTCCTTATGCAACTGAGTTTGGTGAAGAAATAACTTTTAGTGTAACATCTAATAAAACTATTTCTCATTATGAGTGGGATTTTGGAGATTGAAGTTCAAGACAAACACAGTCAGAACAGGCTACTCATACCTACGATCAGACCTGAGTTTATCAAGTAGAACTAAAAGCTTCTACTCAATGATGAGAAGAAAATTCTGTAACAAGGCAGATATTTATATGAGAAAAAGATCGTCCAATTCCTGTTTATGAAGTAACACTTTGAGATCAGCAACTTAGTCCTGATTGAGTTTGTGAGTTTGAAGATGATGAAGGTGAAACAAAAGAATCTCCTGCTTTTGAGGTAGAAAGATATGAGGATGTTCTTATAAATGCAAGTGATTCTGTTAACTCTCAGTGAGAAACTTCTGATCTGGATATAAGTTTCAGACCTGAGGATGATCAAAGGTATCTTGGAGAAAATTTTGAAACAGATTTTGGGATGAAATGATGTACTTATATAGAATTAAGAGTTGAAGATCAGCAACAAAACAGAACTGAGGACAGAAAAATATGGTTTGATGTTCAAAATGCTCCTCCAACTATTGATAATATAGAAATGTGATTTCCTCAGCTTGGAAGGCAGATGGCTGTTGGTTTTTGAGAGCAACAAATAGATGCTGATTCATTTTTTGAAGCTGAGTATGATCCAATAATTGTTGAGTTAAGTGCATCAGGTGCAGAAGATCCCGACTGACATATATCTCATTTTAAATGGTATTATTATGATGCTGATACTCCTTGAAGGTATGAACAGGTAAAAACAACCCCTGGTAATGTAGGAAATATAAGTTTTTCTGTTCCAAGAGTACCATGAGAATTTGTTTTTGGAGTTAGGTTAATAGATAATGACTGAAAGGAAGTAGATTCTGAACAGATAATATGAAAATGACCTTCAATATTTTTTCCTCCTTCTACAGAAAATCCAGATATTCCAATGGTGACTTTGAAATCAAATACCACTACTACTGAAGTTTGACAAGAAGTTGAATTCGAAGTAGCTACACAAATAATGTGAGATGATGAAAACTTTGAAAGAGAAAGAACTATTAGGTATGATTTTGATGGAGATTGAGAGTTTGATTTGACTACCAAGTCAGATACGGCAACTCATATCTATGAAGAGCCTTGAGAATACAGACCAAGAGCTAAAGTTACTTATAGGTGATATTCTGGTGTGGATAGTGGAGAGCAAATTAGAGTAAATAAGGGCCTAAATGTTTGATTCATGTACGATAAGTTTGACAATAAAGTAATTTTTAGAGATACAAGTTATTGAGATATAGAAAAGAAAGTATTTTGTACAGATTTTAGAGAATGTACAAATTGAAATGAAGATTATATAAGAGAAAATAAAGAGCAATTCCTTGAAGAATATGATGATTATTGACAACAGGTAGTTAGTTTGGAAGCAACTGATGAGCATGGTAATACTGATTCTGTAAGGCAGTCAATAGAGCTTGAAGAAGAAAGTGCTACTTGATTAAATTTGATGTCTATCCCAAGTGCAGAAAGAAGTGATGATGAATATGTTTTGGAGGTTTGAAGAAGTCTTGATAATTCTGTTTTGTTTTATCCTAATTACGAAGGTGAAGGTGATTGTTATATGGATTTTGATATTACCCATGACAGCGACTGAGATTGAGATCCTGAAGGAGATATGGACCTAAGGTGTAATGAACTTATGTTGCATGAGTATACTCCATCTGCAACTTCAACAACAGCAAGAATATACTATGAAGAATGAGGTCAACAAAAAACTCAGGATGTAAGAATAGAATTTATGGATGTGGAATTGGATTTGGATGAAGAAGAAAAACAGGTTTATCAGAATTTGAACAATATCGCTCAGGAATTAGATACGTCTGATGGTGCAGAAAATCGTCTTCGTACTTTGATTATAAATCTGAAGAACAGTTTCTGAGACTCAGCTTCTATGGATTCTTTGGTGTTACAAATACATGACTGGCTGGATGCTAATCAGTGAGTTTTACATGCTTCCCTTGAACAACAATTAGAAGAAAGTCTTGAGTTTTTATCAAGTAGAGAAATTAATGCAGCTATCTGAGAAGATGAGCTTTCTATAGCAGAGTCAAATATCAAAATGTTCTTTCCAGATGGAAAGCAAGCAGAATTGTCCCAGAAATTTGACAGAATTGATTCTGCTGACTGAAATCACGACAAGATTAAATCATTGTTGCATGATATTATTGATATGGCGGAGTTAGAAAAACAAGAATGAACAATTGATGACATAGATTATAATATCATACAGACTGAGGTTTGTGATCTGCTTGATTATTATGACATTCCATCCAAAGCTTGTGGTACAGCTATGGAAGAAGAGCCTGATCAGGATTTTACTGATGAAGAACCTGAAGATAATTTGTTTGGAGCAGTTATTACAATAATACTTTATATTGCACTTACTGTTTTTGGATTGTTTATACTGTTGGTAGTTATTTTTGCTGTTAAGGCAAGAATGCATAGCAAGGACTATTCAGATGAAGAGGAAGAAGAGGTTGAAGAGGATGAAGATGCTGAAAATCAGAATCAAGAAAAATCAGACAATAAAATTTGACAAAATTGATAAAATTTATATAATAATACTTAAGGGATTACTTCTAAGGAGCACTATGTGCTCCCTTGGTTATTAGACCAAGTAGGTTGCTTTGCTTTTTACCAAATCATAAACAAAAACAAAACTTGGAATATGTTTATTACAAAAACAAAAAATAAACAAAAACAAAAAATATTTCGTAAAAAGCAAAGCACCAAATAGAGGTAATCCCAAGTCCCAGGGGCGAATGGTCGCAGCCATTAGTATAGGCAAGCTCTTCTGGTAGGGGTTGTCTAAATTAATGGCTGCGGCTCGCCTCTGGGAGGTGTGGTAATAAACCACACAACACTCCTGAATAAAGGGGTGAGCCGGCAGCTGAATTTTAGCCTGCCGGCTTTCTCTTTTTTAAAAAAATATTATTGCAAGGTGGGCTTAAATATAGTAGGTTTTTTATTTTAATGAAAATAAAATTTGTTATACAAAGACAGAGAGTCAATCCGAAATGAAAAAATAGAATGGCATATTATTCAGAAAAAATTGTTATCTAATTTGTATTAGTTATTTTAAATTGAAAAAATTGTTTGCATTTTATAATTAAATTGTTAATATTTAAGTAACTTTCAACTATTATTTTTGCATAGTTGAGGGTTATCATTTAGATGGCTAAATTGTTATTATCAAATGTCAGAACAAGTACAGACAAAAACCCTTTTTGTGGGGAATATACCATGGTCTTTGAGAGGTAAGGACCTAACAGAAATTTTTTCTCCTTATGGAGAAGTTACTTTTTCAAGAGTAATTCTTGATAAAGAAACAAAGAAAAGTAAATGATATGGATTTGTTGAGTTTGCAAATGAAGACGATGCTTCAAAAGCTAAAGAAGAAATGCATGAAGCAGAAGTAAACTGAAGAGCTATAAAAATAGATTATGCAAGACCAAAACAACAGGACTCATAAGAAAATTTCTTTTTTTTGAAAATCCCACTATTTTTAGTGGGTTTTTTTAATTATAAAAAAGCCACAGATGGGATTCGAACCCACGACCTCACCCTTACCATGGGTGCGCTCTGCCTGCTGAGCTACTGTGGCTTACAAAAAACTAATTGTTAATTATTCTTCATTTGTTTGTTTTTTCTATCTTTCCAAGTTTTAGAAGTAGAGGCTCTATATCGTTTTCTACGGCTTTTTCGGTTACTCCAAGTTTAACTGATATTGTTTTTACTCATACAGGTCCTCCTCACATTTCTTCCAAAATGTTAATATATTTTTTGTGGATTGATTCTACACCACCATAACTAACATCAGCCCATTTTTTGAACTCTTCCCAGTCAGTTTCATCAAATTCTTTGTCTTCTATTCCGGAAGAAACAATATAGTCTCTTAATTTAATACAAAAGTTGCTTATCTCTCTTGGAGTAGAAACAATATTTTCAGATATTTTTTCGATGATATTTTTTTTATAGTTTATTTGTTTTTTTTCAAGATATTTTTCGATGATTTGCTTTTTTTCTTTGTTTGTATACTCTCCAAAATGAAATTTATATACAAATCTGTTTTTTAATGGAGGAGTTAGAGTTTCTATTCTTGTAGTTGCTCAGATTAGAGTAAATTTGTTTACAGGCACTCTGACACTCCCTCATTCAGGCATAACCATATCTATACAAAAATCCTCCATAGCAGTATAAAGAACCTCTTCCACATTTGGTTTTATTCTTTGTATTTCGTCTATAAAAAGAATTTCATGTTCCTCAAGATTGCTTATTATAGAGATCATTTCTGAGGGCTTATTTATAGCATAACCTGTTACTACTTTCATATTTACTTTGAAATTTTTCGCAATTATTCATGCCATAGTTGTTTTTCAGAATCAGCTTTCTCACGAAAAAAGAATGTGTCACAATGTATCCTGTCTTTTCTTGGCACTCTGGATTGCAGATTTTAAAACTTTTTTGATGTCATCCTGACCTATGAATTCATCAAAATTTTCGGGTCTTATCAAGGATTCTTGCTTTTCCTGAGAAGAGTTTATTTTCTTTACTTCCATAGTTTTGATTTTTTGTGATAAAATACTTTTAACAATATAATCAAAAACACTTGAAAAATCAACTTTAAAAAGTATATTATATGTACATTAAATTTTGTAATAATAAAATATGATAGAAAAAAGACTTCTACAATTGTTAGAAGTTGTAATAGAAAACTATATAGAAAAATGAGAACCTATAGGTTCTAAATTTTTGAATAATCTTGAAGATCTTGATTATGCTCCTTCTACTTTAAGAAAGTATCTAAATATCCTTGAGTGAGAAGGATATCTTTATCAACCATATCACAGTGCATGAAGGCTTCCCACTGTTAAGGGGCTTTCAAGTTATATAGAAAATATTATAGAAGAAGAAAAATTCAGTATGGAACCCACAGATTTTAATATTAAATTTGCAAGGAATTCTCTAAGATTTATAGTAGAAGGGCTTGGTTCACATGTAACTTGAGCTGTAGTTGGCTTTTTGAGAAATGATGAGTATTATTTTCTTGGGATAGACAATTTGCTGTCAGAAGATATGATGAGAGAGTACGAAACTTTTAAGTATCTAATAAACTTCATAGAAAACAAAAAAATAATAAAACACCTTAACAGCAAAATGGCAAAGCAAAATAAAATAAATTATAGTTTTATAAAAAATGATGATAAAATAATATCCAATTTGTATGTAAAAATTACCGTTAACTGATATGAAGGATTTATTTCAGTACTTGGTCCGGTAAGGATAAATTATAAAAGAAATTTGTCGGTATTAAAACAATTTATTAATATTAATAAAAGTTAAGAAATGTCTATTGAAAATAAAGAAAATCCAAGAGACCCCGAAGAAAATCCAAGAGACTTGGAGGGAGGTTCTGAAAGAGCTAAGGAAGAACTCTCAGAAGAGATTTCTGGTAAGTTAGAAAGATTAAGGAATGAATTGGAGCAGTTTAGGGAAACAGAAAAATATTCAGAGGATGAGCAGTTTAGGAGAAGAATTGATTCTCTGGAGTCTGAAATAAACAACATAGATACTAAGGAGCAATTCAAAGAATTTCTGGAGGATAATATAGAAGACCTGGAGTCTCTGGAAAATAGTACAATAGAACAAATAATAGAAACTGTTAGGAGTTCTGAAAGAGAGCTTAGTAGATTGCAATCAGAGATAGAGGGTGTGCCTGAGGAACGCATTGAAAGCCTTGCAAACGAAAGAAGAGAAACTTATGCTCAGGAAGTGTCAGATACAGCAAAAGATCTTTCAAGAAGGTTTGAATGAACAAGAATTTGATGAATTATAGAAGAAATAAGAAAAAGGGCTGAAAATAATGAATAAATTTTATATAATAAAAAGATTAAGATGAATGAAAATTTTCCAATAGAAAGTGCCGGATGAGTTATTTATTATTATGATGATCAACAACAAATCCCCAAGTTTTTTCTAATAAAAAGACATTCTCTTGCTAAAAAAATAGAACGAGTAGCACCAAAATGAAAAATAGAACCCAATGAAGATCCTAAAAATACAGTAATAAGAGAAATACAGGAAGAAACCTGAATGAAACAAGAAAATCTTAGTATTTGAGAAAAACTTTGAGATGTTTATATTAGTTTGCAAAGTGAAGAAAAAGGTAATCTTGAGAAAAATATTGAGTATTACCTTGTAAAATATATTTGAGATTTTCAGGATATTAGTGTAGAGCCTGTAGAATGATACCTTTGATATCATAAATGGGCTACAATTCAGGAAGTTTCGGGTCTTATTTATTATGAAAATCTAAGAGAAGTTTTCAGAAAAGCTTATCAGAAGGTAAGATAATTTATAAAAAAAATCTATTTATATGGAAGCTTTGTTTTATTGAAATTATAGTGTAAAAGTAGTCCAAGAAAATGTTTCGTTTTTGATAAACCCTTTTGAGTTTAATTCTAAAAATGATAATATTAAAGTAATTTTTACCAATTGAGTTAATTCAAATATTGACTCTTTTATAAGAAATTGTAATTTTAAGGATTTAGATATATATACAACAGAAAAAACTTGTGAAAAACTAAAAAAAAGTTGATTTACCAGTTTAACTTACTTTCAAAGCTTTTTTGATTTTTCGCCTGAAATAAAACTTTTTTTTTGTTGAGAAACATATGAAAATATTTGTCTTGAAATTAATAACAAAAATATATATTATATAATAAATCCAAAGAAAATTGATTTTGGCCAGATTGGTTATAAAAGGATTGATTTACTTCTGATAAACTTGGATTATTATAAAAATAACATAAGCAGTTTGATAAATAAAATAAGTAATTTAAGTTGCAATTATGTGGTACCAATATATTCGTGAAATTACAAGGATATACTACAGGATTCTCTTGAATTCTCAAGAGCAGTAATAATAAACAATTTATGAAAACCCAAACTATTAAAATCAGGACAGTATATTTATATCTAGTTGTTAATAAGTTAAAATTAATAAATGTTTTGAAAAAATAAATTTAAAAATGCATTATATCAGTTTATTATATGAACTATACTTCTGGTGATAGTGTTTTTTTATCTTCAGGATAATCAAGCTGAGAGAGTTTCAATACTTAGCTGACCTGCTGTGTTATATGATAATATTAAAATTTTTGTAGTAAGTATGTTTTCGGAAAGATGAGAGTATCTCAGAGAAAGACATTCACTGGAGAGAACTTTTAATGAGCTGGTATTGTCAGTAGAGTCTTCAGGTTGTTTTGATGTAGAAAAAATAAGAGAGTTAAAAGAAAAACAAGAAGAATTAGAAAGTCTAACTATGGAAGAATTTCAGGAGGAATATATGGAAATTCGTGAATATATCAGATGAATTTCAGAAAAATTAAATACAAAATGCAATGCAGATTAAATTTGAAGAGAAAGAAACTATATTTTTGTTTCTAAAAAAATATTTGAATAATCAAAGAAAGGTCTTTCTTGGGGTTTCAGGATGACCTGACAGTATGTTTTTATTTTATTTGATAAAAAAATTTTTTGAAGAAAATAATTTTCCAAGAAAAAATATAAGAATTCTTCATTTTAATCATAATTATAGGGGAGAATCTCAAAAAGAAAAACAATACCTTAGAAAGTACTTTTCCTGATATGATTTTATAACAGAAGATTATGAAGAAAATAATTTTACAGAAAACTCTCTAAGAAAGGCAAGGTATAATTTTTATAAAAAATATGTCCAGGGAAGTGATTTTCTCTTGCTTGGGCACAATCTAACGGATCGTATAGAAACAAGTTTTCTGAATATATATCGTGGTTGTGGACTAAGATGATTTGTTAATATGAAATTTTTTTCTCAAAAACAAAATCTAAAAATTCTAAGACCTTTGATTTCCCTCTCAAAAGGAAAAATTAAAAAGCTTTGTGATGAAAATAAAATACCTTATTTTGTGGATGAGTCAAATTTTGATGAAACTATGTCTCAAAGAAATTATATTAGAAAATTTCTGGTAAATCCTTTGTTGGAGGAAAAGGGTGTTTGAAGAAATTTCCTGGAAAGTTTTTCAAATATTTACCAACAAATTGAAAATCTTGACAATTCCAGGGTCAAATTAAAAAGAAAAAAACTACCAAATATTTTTGAGTATGAGGAATGTTATGAAGTTGCTTGAGTAAATTCTTCTTCTGAAATAATAGAGTTGTTTGATTTACTTGGAGTTTGTTATAATCTAACTTCCGCAAATATAAGTGATATAGAAAATGTAATAAATAAAAACACCTGATATAAATATTTTAATTGATGGTTTTTTATCTTTGCAAGTGGTAGATTATTTGTAGTTAAAACTGATAAGAAATTTTGGGAAGTAGTCCCCCCTAATGAAAAAAGATATTTAAAAACTTCCTGAAGTTGTTATTTTTTTTGAAAAAAAATAAATATTAATTATAATCATTTATGAGGATTACTAAGACTTCCAGAAAAAAAAGATTTATATAAATGAAAAAAGATAAAAAAAGCTATGTTAAACCAAAAAATTCCTTTTTTCTTAAGAGATGTCACTCCCGTTGTTGAAAAGAATTGACAAATATTAGATATTTTACCTTTTAAATTTTAAATAGTTATGATATTTTATTTTTTGTATATTGCTTTTTTGTTGATTCTTGTTTTTCTTGTATTTTTAATCAATCGCCATATAAAAAAATTTAAAAAATATTTAATCCAGAAACTTGATTGATGCATATATTTTTATCAAAAACATATTTTTTGATATAAAGATAGTTTTTATGATTATGATAAAGCCTGTGATATTCTTTTTGTGTCTTTAAATGATTTTATCAAAAATTGATCATATTCAAAAAATAATGTAAAAAATTTTGTTAATGAACTGGAAAAAGATTATTGATATATTTCTCAGCTTCTTTGAATAAAGATAAATTATAGTTCTTTTTTTTCAGAGTACAAAAAAATTCTTGATTTTTTTGATTTTCTTGTTTTTCTTAGGAATATATTTATAGGAATTATAATTTTTTTATTGCTAGTAGGGGGGTTTTATGTAGTTTTTTTAAATTAATGGTTTAAAATTTGACAAAAAATATTAAAAGATTATAATTTTGGTATAATTTATATTATAAATAAAAATAAATATGGCAGAAGAAGGTGTTAATACAACAACAGATCAGAAAAATTCTATAAATATAGACAATATTCTTGGGCAAATATCAAACAAAGATAATGTTTCAGACATACATATTGGATGATGAGAATATATATCTTTCAGAATAAACTGAGAGATCAAAAAAATGGAAAATCTACCTCGTTTGACTCAAGAAATGGTAGAGTTGATTGTAAAGCAGTTACTTAAATGAAATCAAAAAGCTTATGAAAAGTTTATGGCAGATAAAGAAGCAGATTTTTCATATATAGGAGCTGACTGAACTCCTTATAGAGTAAATGCATTCTTTAAGCTGGGAAGAATATGAATTGTTCTAAGAAAAATTAATTCAAATGCAATACCGTTAGAGAAATTAATGTATGATGATATAGTAGAAAATATTAAAGAAAAAGTATTAAACAAAAAAAGTGGTTTATTCTTGGTTACATGACCTACAGGTTCAGGTAAGTCAACTACACTGATATCTATGCTTGAATACCTTAATGAAAACAGACCTGAACATATTATTACAATAGAAGATCCGGTAGAATTTATTTTTGAACCAAAGAAAGCTGTAGTATCTCAAAGAGAAGTATGACACGATACCTGGGGATTTGTTAATTCTTTGAGAGCTGCAATGAGAGAAGATCCGGATATTGTGCTTGTGTGAGAGGTTAGAGATAAAGAAACAGCAGAAGCAGTATTGAATCTTGCAGAAACTTGACATCTTGTTTTTAGTACGTTGCATACTAAATCTGCTTCTGGAACTATAAACAGATTAATATCTTTCTTCCCTCCTGAGATACAAGACAGTATTGCAGACAGAATGTCTGAAGTTTTACTTGGAGTACAATCTCAGAGTCTTGTCAAAACAGCTGGTTGAAAATGAAGAGCAGGTATATATGAAGTAATGTTAAACACATCAGCAGTTAAAAACAATATAAAGAAAAGGCAACTTCCTCAAATAGATAATATTATTGAAACTGGTACAAAGCAAGGTATGACTACAATGACTCAGTATGCAAAAAGACTTATTAATGATTGAGTGGTAAAAGAAGAAACAGTTTCCTGGCTTTTTAGCCCATGAAGTTGATAATAATGAAAGAAAGTATGTCCTGAAGTAGTGGCAATTCATATATAGGTCCTTCAAAGATGAAAAAAATGCTCAAAGACTTGAAAAAATCTTATAAAAAAGCTGATGAGTTGTCCAAGAAAAACAAGGAAGTAGAAGAAAAAGAGGTACAAGAAGCCGAAAATTATCTTGAGAAAAAAATAAAAGATTTAGATAGCTAAAATTTGTTTTGATGTCTTCAACAGAGTTAAAGAAAAAATATTTATCAGAATCTAACGCTTCATATGCTGAAGAATTTGATATATCAGAAGAATATATAAAAGATATGCCGGAAATCATAGATATGATACTTTCTTCCAAATCTATTGAAACAAAGGAAGATAAGCAAAATTGGTTTAATTTGTTGCCAAAGATGAATCAACAACAGATTTCAAGATTATATGAAATTCTGGATAAAGAAAGAAAAAAACTTCAGGAAATACAGCAGAAATATGAAAAGAAAAAAACTGAAATAAAGAAAAAGTATCTTATGAAATGGCAACAAATGTGATATGTTAAAAAAGTAGCAAATATTCAGGAAAAAGAAAAACAGGAGAAAACTCAGGATGACGAGGAAGCAGAAGATTTGCTTTCAAAGATATAAAATTTAAACAAAAACAAAAAAGATGAAAAAATTAATTTTTCTTGTGATGGTGTCGATATTAGTTTTGTTAAGCGGAAATGTTTTTGGTTTTGAATTACTGGAAGAAGCTTTTGAAGAATCAGAAGATTATGTTGCCTGAGAAGTAGATGATGATGAAGAGGGTACAATAGAGGGAATTTTGAGTAATGTGGCAAGTTTTATGTTAACTGCTACTGCAGTGATTGCAGTACCAGCTGTGCTTATATGAGGAGTTATGTTTATTCTTTCTTTAGGGGATGAATCCAAGATGAAGAATGCAAAGACTATGCTTTTTTATATATGACTTGGGATATTTATAGCTTTGGCAAGTTATGCAATAATTCAATTAGTTATATCTGCTGTTGGTACAATGGATAATATTTAGGGGTAATTTTATAAAATGAAATTTATTCTAAGATTAATTGCAGGTTTATTTTTGTTTATAGTTGGGTGAAGTTCTTTTATTAATGCTTTTGAAATTTTTGCTCCGTGACCAGAGGATGCAGATGAAACAATTCATCAGCAACAAGAAAATGTGGAAGAAGATCAAGATTTTTGGATAGATCTTATAAGTATAGTAAATGAATATCTTTGGTTTTTTGTTTGAATTATAGCAATGGGAGTTGTTTTATATGGTTGATATCTTCTTGTTACATCCAGTGGTAATGAAGAAGAGTACAAAAAAGCTACAAAATTATTAATTTATTGACTTGTTTGAATAATAGTTGCTCTATCTGCTTATCTTTTGGTGTCATTTATCGTAAATTTAGATATAAATTAATAAATTAGTTAATATATTTTACAAAAATTATTAAAATAAAAAATACTATTACTTAGAGATTTCAGTTTCAGCGATAATATTGTTAATATACTCTAATTTTCATAATATTAGATAAGTATTAAAAATAAATTAATTCCAACTTGAATTTAAAAAAGTTTATTTTTTTGCTTGAAAGATTGATTTTTTTTAATTAAAATATTAAAGGTTAGAGTTTCTTGTTTAAAGGAGACCTAAGGATGACAATAGAAAATCTTGATTTTTATATAAGTCTGGAATATCCGGACACAACAGATCCTTATCTTTTAGGATATAAGCTTGGATATATTGATGGAAGCTCTGAAATTACAATAGAGCCAGACTCCGGGAGGTCCAAAGATCCTAATTTAAGTGATTTGACTTCATACTTTTGGAACATCTCTTTTAATAATATAGTTAAATTTGCTCAAGGTTATGAAGATGGTTACATAAAAGCAAAATGGTGACATTTATACAATCCCCGTTTTATACGGGGATTTATTGTTGTATTTTTGAAAAGTTTTATTATAATTTTTTCTAAGTATTATATTTAAAACATTAAAATTTTAACTAATGTGAAATATAAATAATGTAATTGAATTTACAAGATTTTTAAATCAATTCAGAGCAGTTAAAAGAACAATTTATGTACCCTGGGAGGACAGGATGGAAAATGATGCCGAGCATAGTTTTCAATTGGCTATGCTTGCCTGGTATTTTATAGAGGTTTTTGATCTAGAGCTGGATTTGATATTAGTGATAAAGTATGCTTTGATTCACGACCTTGTAGAAACTTATGCAGGGGATGTGTATTTTTATACAAGCAGTTTAAAAGAACTTGAAGAAAAAGACAAAAGAGAAAAACAGGCAGCAAAACAAATACAGGAAAATTTTTCTGAGTTTGAAGAAATGAATAATTTAATTCAAAGTTATGAACAAAAAGAAAATGAAGAAAGCAAATTTATCTATTCCCTGGATAAACTGTTACCTGTGATAAACATATATTTGGATGAATGAAGAACTTTCAGGGAATTTAATGTATCATTGGATGTGCTTTTTGAACTAAAAGATATGAAAATTTCAGAGTCTCAAAAGGTTCATGAAGTATGGAAAGAACTCGTAGAATTGATGAAAAAAAGACAGGATAAGTTGTTTTAAAAAATCATTTCTTTAATTTTTTCTATTAGATCCTGAACTCATTGTTTGTCTTGAGCAGAAATGAAAAATGGATTGTAGTCTTTTAATTCGTTTTTTAAATTTTCTTCTGAAGAGCTACTTATTGTATCTTTCTTATTAAAAACATACAATCTTGGTTGGTTAGCTCAAATTCTTTCCAGAATGTTGTCTACAAGATAAATTTTTTCCTGAAGTTTCTTGTCTCAAGCATCTATTAAATGTATTAAAATATCACTTTGTATACTGTCTTCCAGAGTAGATGCAAAAGCATCCAGTAGTTCCGGAGGAAGGTCAGATATGAATCAGATAGTATCATTGACTAGTACCTTTTTTCATTTATCTTCTTTCATAGCATAAAAGCTTCCAACACTTGTTCATAAGGTTGCAAAGAGTTTGTCTTCTTCCTGAACTCATTTGTTTGTAATTGCATTCAGTAGGCTTGATTTGCCGGCATTTGTGTATCCAACAATTCCTACTGTGGCAAGTCATTTCTTCTTTCTTCACTGTCTGTGTAATTGTCTTGTTTTTTCATATTGTTTTAGTTTGTTTTTTATTTTTTTCTCACTTTCTCTAAGATGTCTTTTCATTATCTGGATGTTGGTTTCTCATTTACCTCTAGTCCCAATTCCTCATCATTGCCTGCTTAATTCCATTCACATTCCAAAAATTCTTGGTCCCATATGTTTAATAGCAGCTAATTCTGTTTGTAATTTTGCTTCAGTACTTTGAGCGTGTTTGTCAAAGATTTTGAGAATCAGGTCTACTTTGTCTCGGCATTCTGCCTTGATTTCTCTTAGAGATTCATTGATATTGTGAATTTGTTGTGGTTTTAATTTGTTTCATATAATCAAAAGATCAGCTCATTCCATACTCATTTGATGTTTAAGCTCTTCAAGTTTTCCTTTTCCAACAAAAGTTTTGTAGTCAGGGATTTTTCTTTTCTGATATTCTCATAGTATAACTATTCAACCATGAGTTTGCACAAGATTTTCAAGTTCTAATTTTCTGTTATTAATTTCATCTATTGGCGTTTCTATAGGGACAATATCTACTAAAAACACATTTCTCATTAAATATTTTTTGTTTGTTTCTAAATAAAGGAGTTGAATTTTTTTTATCAAGTATTATTATAAAATATCTAATTTATAAATCAAGAAAAAAATATGCACTTTTATCAGTTTAAGAAAAATCCCAAGGATTTTGTTGTAGAAGAAGTTTTGCATGAAAATCCATTATGAGAAGGTAAATTTATTTATGTTTTTATTGAAAAAAAAAGAAAAACAACTTTTGATATTGTATTTTACCTTGCTTGAGAGCTTGGAGTGTCCAAAAATGAAATAGGTATAGCAGGTCTAAAAGACAAGTATTGAATAACAAGGCAATGGATAAGTGTACATAATAAGCACTTAAAATCAAAGCAAAAAGAAAAACAAATTGAAAAAATTCTTTCAAAAAAAGTAAAAGTACTTGATGTTACTTATGGCAAGCAAAACTTACAAATAAAAGATAACTGGTGAAACAAGTTCAAAATAACATTTAGAAGACTTTTTGAGTATGATACCAAAACTTTGAATGCAACCAGAAAAGCATTGGAAAGAATTAGGAAAAAATGATTCGCTAATTATTTTGGTAAGCAAAGATTTGGTGACAAAAATAACAATTGGAAAGTTTGAAGAGATGTTTTGCTTGGAAAAATAAATAAAAGTAAGCTTTCTAAAACTTCCAAAAAAGAAATAAAATTTAAAATTCAGGCATATGCAAGTTTTCTTTTTAACAGTTACTTAAGCTTTAGGGAGGACAGACATAAAGTTCACAAGGAAATAGAGTGAGATATTTTAAAAGATGGTATTCCAACATGACCTGTATTTGGATATGATTTGGAACTTCCTGAGTGAAAAGCCTATAAGTTAGAAGAAAAAACTCTAAATAAAAATTGATTAGATTGGACAATACTTGATAAGTTTAAACAATATGAAATATATTGACTTAGAAGAAAGGTATTTGTTCATTCTGAAAATTTGGAATATGAGCTTGACAGCAAATGAAATCTGTATGCAAGTTTTTTCTTGCCTTCAGGGAGTTATGCTTCGTCTTTTTTTTATGAACTTGAAAAACAAATTGAAAAATATCTCAAAAAAAGATAAAATACTTAAAAAATTGAAAAAAGTTATTCCTTTTTTAAGCTTAGAAAAAATCTAAAATTTAATATAAAAATATGGGTTCTGAAAAAGATATTTATGTTGTAGCTGATTTGCATTGAAATATAGATGCATACTATGAAAATCTAAGGTTTCTTGATATAGTTGATGAAGATTGAAATCGAACAGGATGAGATTCTTATCTTTATTTTTTGGGTGATATTATATGAGATAGGCATTTGGATGGAATTCATATACTATGGCAAATAGAAAAATTAAAATCTCAGGCAAGGAGTAAAAAAGGAGATGTTTTTTTGTTATGGTGAAATCATGACTATGGTTTTGTTTTGTATCTTACAACCAATATAATTTTGAATTTGCACAAAAGTTCTTTTGCAGGATTGTTAGAACTCAAAAAATTTGCATGAGAAGATTATCAAAAAACTATGGATATTAATAACCTCAGGTTGGATAAAGAAAATATATTCAAGAATATTTATAATTCCAGAGAGTGAAAGAACTTAATTAATATGTTGAAAAATTATGATTTGATTAAAAGATATAATGATATAATCTTTTTGCATACCAATCCAACATTTGAAATTCTTTATACTCTGGAAACTTGTAGTATAGAAGATTTGAATAATAGATTTAAAAAATGAATAGAAAAGCTTCTTAGCGGAGAGTTTGATTACAAAGACAAAGATATGATTTCTTTTTTTGATCTTGCCCAAATTTTTTTGGTTTCCAACAGAAGAGAAAACATACCTGATTATAAACAAGGTTGAATATATGATAGTTTGCACAAGAAAGGTATAAATTATATAATAAACTGACATAATTGATTTTGATGATTAGTAAATACAATGTGAAATATAAAAATAATAGATATTGATTATAGCTTTTGAAAGTACCAAGGTATGTCAGAAGGACAAAAATCAGTTGCAAGAATTACAAAGGATTGAAATATATATATATGAGCAAAACAAATAAATATAAAATAGTTCTAGTGATTTGACTTACTAATAAAAATTGTTATCATAGAAAATAGGTTTTTATATATTTAAAAAAATAATTATGAAAAATATCGCTTTGGTTGATGATAAAGATTATGGTATAATTCAGATAAAAAACAGTATACCTGATTCTTGTGAGTATGAGTTTTATTATTTTTCATCTTATAAGGAAGCATTGAACAAGCATTTTGATATATTGTTTTTGGATTATTATCTTGATATTGATTGAGTTACAGGCGAGGATGTCTTTGATCAATTATCAGCTGATATAATAATATGATTTTCTTCTGTATCGGACTGTAATCAAAAACTTATGAATAAATGAGCACAATTTGGAGTAGAGAAATTAAAATCTGAAATTAATCCTGAATTAGATCAGATAATGAAAAAAATTGTTTAATAATGAATATTATAATAAAAATTAGGTATTTTTGGCTCTCCTTTTTTTGCAGTAAGAAAAATTACTTGAAATATAAATGTTACCTATATAAATAAGTTATTTTATATAGTTAACATAATAACATGGGAAACACTAATACTATTTTCAGAATTTGATCCATGTGGATATGTATATCAAGCTTGGAAAGGTAAAGAAATGTTATTTGAAGCAATAGAAAAAAAGACAATGAAAAAGATAGATGAATTGATAAAATATTTTTGAAAAAGTGTTCATTATAAGATAGTTACAGTATGAAAGACACTAAAAAAACGAAGGGAAGAAATACAAAATTATTTTGACAAACAAATAACAAATGCATTTACAGAATGAAAAAATACAAAAGCAAAATTATTTAAAAGAATGGCTTATGGATATAAAAAGAAAGAAAACTATATGAAAAGGCTATTAATATGCTTGTAGAAACTACTTTTAAGAAAAAATACTTTCTGTAGAAAAAATAGAGCCACTATAACTTGACTTTTATAAAAATCTTTTTAATATGTTTTTAAAATTAGATTGTAATCTTTTAGTATGCTAAAAAATTCCGAACAGATTGACAGAGAGTCATATAAATGAAAAACCTGCTTTCAGAAACTTACAAAACTTGCTTTAATATGAGTACTAACTTGTTCAACATGCTGAAAAAATGCTATGACAATGGAGTACTACCCTTATAATATGCTAGAAAATAGAGAGTTTTTCGTACAGAATGTTAATTATCTTGTTAACAATATTGCAAATAGTTCATCATCTGAAGTTTTGAATTTTATTAAAAACTATCCCTGAAACACTAATGATATGCTATACATTTTGAAGAACTGACTTAGGTATTTCCCTCCAGAACAAGCAGAAGATATTCATCTGACAATCCAGATAGTTTATTCTGTAGAATGATTCAGAAACAAAGTTACAACTACTCCACAAGAAAACACTTATAATCAAGAAGAAGATGAAAAATCTAATTCAACCAAAGATATTCCTGAAGCACAAGAACAGTCAGAAACCTGGAATTAAATTCTTGAAATATCTTTATGTTAAATAATATTACCTTTTTTTAGATTTATATTACATGTTTTTTAAATTTACAAAAAAGTCCAATCAGATTTTTATTTTTAATCTATTTATCTTAATTACAGAAATTAATTAACTATTCATCTAATGTTTGTAAAACTTTCTTTGCAAGTATCTTAACTAGTTTCGCAGGAGAAACATTATCTAATAAATCTTCAACAATTTTTTCTTTCTCAGAATCATTACTGAATTTTAATTGATGACGAAGCCTATACAAAGCTCATTCTGTTTCTTTGTTTTCAAGCATTAAACTATCAGATTCTTTTAAAAGATCTTTAACTGTTCTTGAATAATCTCAAATAGCAGCTCACAGAGAAACTGATAAATTTATTGTTTCTTTTTCTTTTGTTATTTTATTTTCTTCTTCAAAAAATATTTCATTTATTTTTTTGTGAATTCTTTCCTGAATTTTTGTCATCTCCTCTCCATCAGAAGTATCCACAAGAATCATAAATTCATCTCAATATAAACGACAAATTTTGTCCTCATATCTTACAGATTCTTTTAAGGCTTTTGAAATAAGTTGCAAAGCATAATCTCATATACAATGTCCATAAGTATCATTTAGTTCTTTAAAATTATCTATATCAATATAGATTGCACTCCATCATATTTCATCAAACTTTGTATCTAAATATTCTTTATTAAACAATCCTGTTAATCTATCCTTAAATGTACTATTAATAGCATTAATTTTTTCTTCCAGCAGAAAACTTAATCTACTAACCTCAAAAATATTTTTTAAACTCAAAAATTCCTCTAAGAAAGCTTCATAATTAGTTAGATCTAAATCTTCAGACAAGTTTATTGTAATCAAAAAACTTTCCTTGTAATTGGTTTGAATTTTTATTGAAGCTATATTTTCTTGTCTTTTGGACACATCTGTAATTTTATATATTAACTCTTTATCTTCAGAATTCAAAGCCTTTTCTTCTAATCAGGTTATTTGGTCTGTTGTTTTATCCTGTTTTGTTTGAGAAATATCTCTATGTTTGCAGGATTTGAAAGTATATTCTCAGTTAATATCTTCTGTAATTTCATAAACTTCTATTTCCATTGTAGAAAATTTTTCATTGAAAAAGTTTATAAGAATTTCAAAAAAATTCAAAATATCATAACATTCTTGTTCTTGAAATTTTTTTTCAAAATCATCCATAAATGTTTCCTGAATTTTTATAACTTCTGGATATTTTTCTTTTAATTTTCCTACTTCTTCCAAAGAAGATTTTCTTCTATAAGAATCAAGAGCCTTCATTATTTGCTTTCTTTGCTGCTGTTCTATACCATGATTTTTTAATTCTCTCATAAATCACTTACATTGAAATTGTTCTAATGAATTCATTAACATAAAAAAAATATAAATTTGGTTCCTGTATACACGAAAAATTTTTTCTGTCAATACTTTTTTTAAAAAAACACTTAGAAAGATAAAAAAGTTTAGCATCTTTCTAAGTGTTATTGTGAATAAGTTTAAGAAAAAATAATTATTATCAGGATTAATATATTTTATTTCTTTTTTCCCTGGATAACATATTAGCAACCATGTTGTTAGAAAAGTCTTTGTGTCTTAGGATTGTATACTGAATTTTCTCTTCAATTTGAGTCTCAGAATCAATAACTTCAAAGGCATCTAAAAGTTCTTTAAATCAATTCTCATTATCACTTTCAAGATATTTTTCCAATACTATATCTATTTTTTCTCTTATTATTTCTTCTACTAAGTACATTTCATCCGCAAAAAAGTTAACAAACTCTACTAACTCCTGAATCCCCATGTTTTCAAAGTTATTTTCAAGGAATTTTGGTAAAAACTCCATTGTTTTTTCAGTAACTTTTTCACCATCACTTTTATATAAATCCCAAAAAAACGAACTATCAATTGAACAATTCTTTTCCAGACAACTAAAATAATCATCAATAACTTTACTTTCCAGATCAAACATCAAAATAATATGTTTAATACATTCTGCTTCAGCTCTTCAATTTTCTACAGTATGTGCAAAAAACCAAGTAATTGTATTTTGGAATTTTTTGGGATAGTTTTCCTTTGCAAAATTTATATAACAATACTGATAATAATCATCTAACTTTTCACCAATATTAAGTGAAGTGAACTTTTCCATCAATTGCTCAAAACTGCTTGTCTTAATACTGTTATAAACTAATACATCAGTAGCCATTTGTTTTTATTTAGGTTTTAAATCTTTTATTATTATACTAATTTGAATAGTTTTTGCAAATTTTAAGATTGACTAATATTGTTTTTTGATTTATAATAATATAAACACTTTTAGAATTAATCAAAAAAAAATGCCAGAAATCAAAACTTTTCAAAAAACCTGAGAAGAAATGGAAAAATATAAAGAAAGTATATACAAAGCTATAAAAGTCTCTAAAGAAAATAATTTACTTGAAGAAAAGATTATAAACTGACTTGAAAAAAAATTAGAAAATGATCTTAAAAACAAAGAATTTATCAAAAGAAATGATCTGCTAAATTTCTGAGACAACTTAGAACAAATTGCAGAAAATAAAAATCTACTTGATACATTCATTGAAAGAAAAAAAACTATCCAAAAAGAAGATAAAAATATTTTGGAACAAATATTTGAAATTATTACTCTTGCACAATCTCTTATTAATTTATCCAAAGAAGAGGAAAAAAGAAAAGAAAAAGAAAGAAAACACCAAGAAAAAATGCAACAACTAAAAAAAGAAGAAGAAAAAGAAAAGGAAGAGCTAAACAACTTATATAATAAGCTGGAAAATTTATAAAAATTCTCTTGATTTTTTGTTTTACTTTAGTAATATGATAATATATTTATATTGTTAATTTATTATATATGAGACTTCCAAGTTATTTACTACTAATAAAAGATACTATCTGGTGATATATTAAAAGATTAAAACTAAATTTTTGTTTAGTTTTTAACAAAAAGGACTAGATTCACCGTTTTTGTAAAACCAATTTATTAATTAATATTATTTTTTTACCCTTATGTTTTAGTTTGATAATACTATAATACAATGAGAGAAGAACAACAAACATACAACACTTGATACTATACGATATCTGTTAGAAAAACACAACTAAACAACATTCTTAATAAATTAAGAGAAAATCAAATAGAAACCTTGCAGATAGGAAACCATCCTAAAGAAGACAACAAACCAGTTTATCTTTATCTTACAGCAGATACTGCTAATAAACTCAACAGTATCCTGTCTATGAATAATATTAAGGTTATTCACCATATACCAAATAAGTTTGGAGAAAACACACCCAAATTTGAATGAATTATTTAAATTATTAACTTTATTACCAAAATGAAATTAAAAAATATCATAATCAATAAAAAATGAAACTTTGGAGAGTTTGGTTGAAGATATGTTGCTGAACCTTTGATTCCTATATTGGAAGAAATTAGCAATGCATTTTTTGAACTCAAAAAAGACAAATCATTTATTAATAACCTAAAAAAACTACATAAAAATTATATTTGAAGACCTTCACCCCTTGTTTATGCTAAAAATCTCACCCAAAAACTTGGATGAGCTGAAATATTCCTAAAAAATGAATGAGTAAATCACACCTGAGCCCATAAAATAAATCACTGTGTGGGTCAAGCTCTGCTTGCCAAATACCTTGGCAAAAAAAGAATTATAGCAGAAACCTGAGCAGGTCAGCATGGACTTGCAACAGCAAGTATATGTGCCAAACTCTGACTGGAATGCACCATTTATATGTGATACAAGGACTACAAAAGACAAATGCCAAATGTTATTTATATGCAGCAAGCATGAGCTGAAGTAATACCAGTATATGAATGAAATCAATCTCTTAGAGATGCTGTAAATGCTGCTCTAAAAGACCTTATTAACCATTCCAACAAAAGCCATTATCTTCTTGGAACTACCTGTGGACCACATCCCTACCCTAGTATGAATGCTTTCTTCCAGAAAATAATTGGAGAAGAAGCAAAAAAACAGCTCAGAACCTATTACAAGACAAAAACAAAAATCAATCCAGACTACCTTATAAGTTGTGTTTGAGGTGGAAGTAACTCTATTGGACTTTTTTATGATTTTCTGGATGAAAACAATGTAAATCTTATTGGTGTGGAAGCCTGAGGAAAATGAACCAACACAAAGTACCATGCAAGCAGATTCACAAGCAAAAAAATATGATTTGTAGAATGATACAAGTCTTATTTTCTACAGGATCAAAACTGACAAGTAAAAGATACTTACTCTATTTCAGCCTGACTTGATTATTCCTGAGTAAGTCCTCAACTTGCATACCTTGAAAAAATATGAAGAGTAAAAATAACTTCAGCAACCGATCAAGAAGCATTAGAAGCTACCAAGACATTAATGAAAACAGAATGAATACTTCCTGCTTTGGAGTCTGCACATTGACTTGCAGAAGTTATAAAATTAGCACCACAATTAGACAAAAGCCAAAAAATTATTTGCAATATTTCTTGAAGAGGTGACAAAGACCTTTTCATAACTGCACCTAAATTAAGTAGTTCATTTAATGAATTTCTTGAAAACTTCCTAAAAAACAAAACTTAGATCTTTTATAATCTAATATAAACCACAATGTCAAAAAAAATTATAACTCATATGGTTTGCTGATATCCAAATTTAGAAGAAAGCAAAAAACTTTTTGATGTTCTTTCTAAATACTCAGAATTTGTAGAAATTCAGTTTCCTTTTTCTGATCCTGTTGCTGATGGACCCTTGATTTCTGAAGCAAATGAAAAAGCTATAGAAAACTGAATAACTACGAAAGACTGTTTTGAGTTCATAAATAATATAGAAAAAGAGCAATCCAAGATTATTATTATGAGCTATTTTAATATTGTATATAATTATAATCCCGAAAAATTTGTTAAAAAATCAAAACAACTTTGAGTATATGGATTAATAATTCCTGATATACCTTTTGACACAAAAGAATGAAAGTATTTAATTAAATTATGCAAAAAAAATAATATTAAACTAATCCAAATAGTAAGTCCGGATACCAAAGAAGAAAGATTAACAAAAACATCTCAAATAAGTAGTGGTTTTGTTTATGCAATAAGTGAAAGTATGACTACCTGAAGTAACATCAAATTTGAGGATGATTTCAAAAACTATATTACAAAACTAAAAAAATATTTCAAAATTCCTATATGAGTATGATTTTGAGTAAAAACAAAAGAAGATATAAACAAAATCTTAGAAATAGCTAATATGGCAATAATATGAAGTAAAATTCTGGATATTTACAAAAATAAATGAATCAACAAAGTAGAAAATTTTCTAAAAAACTTGAAATAACCTATTTTTCCTTGATATTTTTTTTTTGTTTCTTATACTAGGGTTATTTATTTATTAATAATTAACAAAAATGGCAGAAGAAGAAAACAACCAGAATCAAGAAAACACAAAACATACAATAGAAGTTTCTGATGAACTATATCAGGCTATTCAACAACTTAAACAAGTGCTTCAACAAATGACATGAAAAGAAGTACAAAGTGATGAAGAAGTTCTTGGTATACTTGTTTCAGGCTTCATAGAATCCGTAATGAGTCAACAAAATCAGGAATGATGAGATGAAAATCAACAATCATGACAACAATGAGGAAGTTGAATAATAACATAATAAAAAAAACAAAAAAAAGCTGACTTTGTCCTAACAAAGTCAGCTTTTTTTCATCATTTTTTTCGAATTTTTATTTTCTTAATCTATAAGTTCATTTT
>CAZWWJ010000007.1:0-26112 GCA_964637495.1 uncultured Candidatus Peribacteria bacterium
TGGTTCTAGTTCTGAATATTTGTAATCAAGTGCTGGTAGTTCAAACATTTTAGTGGCTTTAACAAATAAATCTAAAAAATTATAAACTTCAAAAAATCAAAATCAATAACAAGTTGTTAAGTTTTAAAATTTAACATAAACAATTATAAAAAAATCTTGAAAAAAAAGGATTTTTTGCTATTTTCTGATTAAGATTAAATATTAAGAAAACAATATGACATATTTTTTAATTATAGTTTTTGGTTGTTTGATAGCTTTTCTTTGAGTGTTTTTTTTTAATAAATTTAAAATACTTGACAAACCCTGACCTGATATAATTCCCAAAAGAAATCCTGTGCCAAATATTCAGGGAGTGTTTTTGTTTTTTTGAGTGATTTCTTCTATTCTTATTTTTTTCCCAGAGTATTTTCAGTCAAAAGAATTATTAGCTTTTCTGGTATGATGATTTATAATATTTGTTGTTTCTTTACTTGATAGTTTCTGGAGTGTGCCAGCATATATTAGACTTTTTGTACAGAGCTTTGTTGCATTAATTGCGTTTTTCCTGAGTTGAGTGGGAATATATGAAATTTCTGTACCGTTTTTTGGTTTGATTGAGTTTCACTGGGTAATTGCTTTGATTTTTACTATAGCATGGTTTGTGCTTTTTATGAATGCAATAAACTGGTTTGATTGAGTTAATTCTCTTGCCAGTTGAGTAAGTAGTATATGATTTTTGTCTATAATTCTTTTAATTAAGTTTGTGGTTTTCCCAAATTATGATGTAGCTGAGAAACAGCCTTTGTTAGAAATGGTTGTTGATATATCTTTTATTTTGTTTGTTTTTTCTCTGGTTTATTCAGTGGTAGAATTTAAGCCTTGGTGAGTTTTAAGAGATATAGGGGTGATGTTTTTGGGATTTGCTTTGGCTTATCTTGCTTTACTTGGGGGAGCAAAAATATGAACTATAGTAGTTGCTTTGTCTTTGATGATTTTTGATGCTTTTTGGGTTTTTATCAATAGAATCATAGTAAAGAAAAAAAATCCTTTGAAATGAGATTATACTCATCTTCATCACAGGCTTTTGACCCTAAACCGAACAAGAACAGAAACCAGGTTTTTCATACGAGGCTGGTCAATTTTTCTGATGCTTGTGATGATATTGCTTTGAGATGACAGAGTAGCTAAATATATTATGTTTGTAGTAATGTTTTTGTTGTTTTTTGGCATAAACTCATACCTTTTCTGGGTAAAGAACCTTCCTTATGAATACCTGAAAAAAGATAAAACTGATTAAAAGAGTAAGTAAAAATTTTTTCCAATTTTTTATTGAATATTTACCAAATTTGTGTAGTTTGGTGGTTGTATATAAAAAATAATATATAATTTATTAGTTAACCAAATTCAAATGTGACTAGAAACCTCTTATATATGGCAAAACCAAGAATTTGTGGAACGGAAAGACTCAGTTGAGCACACAGTGTCCCATGCAATGCATTACTGAACAGCTGCTTTTGAGGGAATAAGGTTTTATTCAACAGATGAAGGACCTAAGATTTTTAGGCTGGATGATCATATAGAAAGATTTATTTATAGTATGTGATGTTTATGACTTAATTTTGATTATACCAAAGATTATCTGATAGATGTTTGCAAAACTACAGTAGAGAAAAATCAGGTGGAGGCAGGATACATAAGACCAATTGCCTGGTATTGATATGGAAAAATGTGATTAAATCCTGAAGGATGAAATACCAATATTTCTGTATCTGTGTGGCCGTGGTGAAAATATCTAAGTGCAGATGCAGTTGATGTAATGTTGTCTAGTTTTGTTAGACCACATCCGGAAAGTGTTTATATGAATGCAAAAGTATCCTGATATTATATTAACAGTTTTTTTGCTAATACAGAAGCAAAAAATTACTGATATGATGAAGCTTTGCTTTTGGATCATGAAGGCAATGTAGCTGAAGGTCCAGGTGAAAATATCTTTTTTGTTAAATGAAATTATATTTATACACCTTCTTTGTGATCAATTCTTCCTTGAATTACAAGGGATACTTTGATTAAAGTGTGCAAGAATGATTTTGGTTTTGAAGTCCTTGAAACACAAATATCCCCTGATCAATTAAGTGATTTTGATGAAGCGTTTTTTGTCGGGACAGCAGCAGAAGTTACACCTATATGAACAATAAAAACCAAAAATCAGGAAAAAATTACTTATGATACCAAATGGTGATTTGAATTTGCTGATTTTTATACCAATATCGTGCACTGAAAGATCCCTAAATACAAAACCTGGCTTTTTTAACTTGAAAAATAAAATAGCATCATTATATTATAGGTGCTATATAAAATAAATATTTTTTGAAGCAAAAAAGTATTTAATTAAATTTATTTTCTAACAAGTATTTTATATGCAAGAATTTGACCCAAACAAAAACTATTATGAAATTCTTGGAGTAAGTGAAGATGCTTCAGAGGATGAAATAAAAAAAGCTTTCAGGAAACTTGCTGTAAAACATCATCCGGATAAATGATGAGATCAGGAAAAGTTCAAGGAAATAAACGAAGCTTATCAGGTATTGTCTGACAGCAAAAAAAGACAGCAGTATGATGCCTTCAGGAAATGATGATTTGGTGGTTTTGGAGATATGTGAGGTTTTGGATGAGCTTGAAGGTGAGGATCCACAGTTTTTGATGTGGAAGATATTTTTGGTGATGTATTTGGTGATGTTTTTGGATGATGATGAATGTGATGAAGATGAGGAAGAGCTTCCAGTCAGCCAAGAAAATGAGAAGATCTGAAAGTTTCATACAATATTGATTTTGAAAAGGCATTCAAAGGTGACAGTATTGAGATAAACTATACAAGAAGAGTTCATTGTGAATCTTGTGATGGTAAAGGTGTTTCTGCAGAAAGTCAAAAAACAGCTTGTACTACCTGTGGAGGAAGAGGTGCAGTAGTACAGCAACAAAGGACACCTCTTTGAGTGATGCAGGTGCAGTCAGTTTGTCCAAACTGCAGGTGAGCTGGATACCAGGATTCTAAACCTTGTGAAAGTTGTGGCTGAAAAGGACTTAAAGAAAAACAGGAAAAGATAAAAGTAGATGTACCTGCAGGAATAAAAGATAAAGAACATTTGAAAGTACCTTGAATGTGAAACTACTGACCTAATAAATGACCTGCAGGAGATCTGTATGTGAAAATAAATATAATGGGTGGAGAGAAATTCAAAAGAAGTGGTGATAATCTGATAACTGAAGTTGAAATTCCCTATTATGATGCTGTTCTTGGGGGAGAAACAGAAGTTGATCATCCAGAAGGAAAAGTAAAAGTAAAAATTCCTAAAGGATTGCAGGTTGGAGAAAGTATTGTAATAAGCTGAAAATGATTTTGAAAATGATGATTCTGATTGTGGAACAAAAGAGGAGATTTGATAGTTTATCCTAAGATAAAACTTCCAAAGAAATTAACAAAAGAACAGGAAGACTTGTTCCAAAAACTTAAAGATATTTGATAAATTTTTTTTGAATTGAAAAACTTCTTTTGTTGGTTATAATGTTTTATTAGTTTTTAATTTTTAAATACAAAATTTTTAAATGATTTCACGGATTTTAGGTAAAATATCAGGAGATATTAACGACAAATATCTTAAAAAACTAGAGCCAATAGTGGAACAAATTAATAAAAAATATGAAGATTTTGATAGTCTTTCAGATGAGGAAATTCAAAACAAAACAGAAGAGTTCAAAGAAAGATATCAAAATGGTGAATCTCTTGATGAAATGCTTCCTGAAGCTTTTGCTGTTGTTAAACAAGCCTGCAAAAGACTATGTGGACAGACATTTGAAATAAGGTGAGGAGAATATACCTGGGATATGATTCCTTATGATGTTCAGCTTGTTTGATGAATTGTTTTGCACAATGGAAGAATTGCAGAAATGAAAACCTGAGAAGGTAAGACACTTGTAGCTACTATGCCAATGTATCTTAATGCAATAACAGGTAAATGAGTTCATCTTGTAACCGTTAACGATTACCTTGCAGCGCGTGACTCGGAATGGATGTGAGTTTTGTTTAACTGGCTTGGATTAGAAGTTTGAGCAGTTTATAAATCTGTTCCTCTAGCAGAAAGGAAAAAAGAATATGCAAAAGATATAACTTATGTAGAAAATACAGAGCTTGGTTTTGATTATCTAAGAGACAATCTTGCTAAATCTTTTAATGACAGAGTTATGCTTTGGAGGCCACTTCATTATGCAATAGTAGATGAAGTTGACAGTATTTTGGTAGACGAGGCAAGAACACCTTTGATAATTTCTCATCCTTCAGATGAGCCAACAGATAAATATGAATATTATCAGAGAATAGTACAATCTCTTGAACCAAGTGAATGAAAAAAAGAGAAACCAAAGTCTTTTATTCAGAAATTAATGGATGAAACCAAAGAAGAGGAAGACAGTGCAGAGAAACCAATTGAAAAAGATTATTATATAGATGAAAAAATAAAAACTGTTACTCTGACTTCACAATGAATTCAGAAGCTTGAGAATATTTTGGGTGTAGAAAATCTATATAAAGATCTTTGATATGATGAGATACACCATATAGAAAATGCACTGAAGGCTAAATCAGTATTCCACAAAGACAAAGACTATATAGTAAGAAACAATCAGGTAAATCTTGTTGATGAGCATACAGGTAGAGTTATGCCTGGAAGGAGACTTTCTGAGTGATTACATCAGGCAATTGAAGCAAAAGAGGGTGTTCCTATCCAAAGAGAAGCCAAAACTGTTGCAACAATTACTTATCAGAATTTTTTCAAACAGTATGAAAAACTTTCCTGAATGACTGGTACAGCATTGACAGAAGCAGAAGAGTTTGAAAGAATTTATGAATTGCAGACAAATTCAATTCCAACAAACTATCCTGTAATCAGAGTAGACAAAAAAGATAAAGTATTTTTCAGTCAGGATGCAAAATGGGATTTTGTTATGGATAACATAAAATTTTATCATAATATAGGTGTTCCGTTTTTGATATGAACATCATCAATAAATACTTCTGAAACTTTATCAGCCAAACTACAGGAAAATACTATAAACCATTATGTTTTGAATGCTAAGTACCACGAACAGGAAGCAAATATCATAAAAAATGCTTGAAATTACGGAAGTGTTGTTGTTGCAACCAATATGGCTTGACGTGGTACAGATATTAAGCTTCAAGAGTGACTTAATGAACAACTTTCTCAAAGTTACTGAAAATGGATTAAATCATCTTTGTTTGGAGATAATCTGAGATGAACTTCACCAAAAAATCTTGAGCTTATAATATACAGCGAAAAAGAATATTATTATACTTTGGAAGGAATAAAACAGCAACTTGAATTAGAAGATCTGGAAAACAAACTTGAAAGTAGCCTAGTTTATACAGATGAATCTAAGGGAATAAAAATACAAGTAAAGAAAAATTCCAGCAAAGAGTCCAAAGATGATGAGTATTGTAAACTTGAAATAAAAAATATCAAAGACAATCCGGAAGAGGAAGAATCAAGAGATATTCATTATGGTTTGTATGTACTTGCAACAGAAAAACATGAAAGTAGAAGAGTTGATAATCAGCTTCGCTGAAGAGCCGGTAGACAGGGTGATCCTTGAGTAAGTCAGTTTTTTGTGGCACTTGATGATGAACTAATGAGAAAAATGGGATGAGAAAAAATTCAGAATATGGCAGCTATGTTCTTTTCAAGAAATGATCTTAATAAAATGGAACTTACTCAGAGTCAGTTCACAAGTTCCATAGAAAGGGCACAGAGACAGATGGAGGCTTGGCATTTTAGTACAAGAAAACATCTTTTTGAGTATGATAGTGTGATTAATAGACAAAGACAAAGGATATATTCAAAAAGAGATCAGATTTTGTATGCAAGGTCAGATGACGAAACAAAAGAAGAAATAATAAAACATTTCTGAAATAAATTTGAGGATTTTGATACATTTGAGGAGATCAGAAGTTTTGCGGATGAAGTAGTGGATCAAGTAGTAGATACATATACAAATATAACTCCGTGGTGAATAAATGATATTATTGAGAGTATGTCTCAAATCAGTTGAATAACTTTTGATAAGTCATACCTTGTTAAGTTTTCTTCCCCTGATGATTTGAAAGAATATCTAAAACAGTATCTTAAAGATCATTTTACAGAAAAAACAAAAGATCTGGATCAAACTAAGGTTTCTGATTACATAAAATATGTATATTTGTATGTAGTAGATAATACCTGGGTGGATCATATAGATGAAATGCACTATCTAAGGGATAAAGTAAGTCTTTATTGATATGCTCAACTTGATCCATTGATGATTTATAAGAAAGAATCTTATGAAAAATATCAAAAGCTTCTTTTTAATATAAAGAAGGAGACTTTGTCTAAAGTTTTGAAAACTGAATACACTCAGGATACTTCTCAACAGCCACAGGAACAAAGTAAAGTTGATTTATCTAAGCTGTCCGTTGCCTGAGGAGGTCATCAGCAGCAGGCAGGTGTTAAAAATGGTGGTTGAAATAGGATGAGATCTGTTTCTTGAAATAAGCAAAGTCAGTCTGTTTCGTGAAACAAACAAGCACAAAATGTTGTTTCTGCTGATGAAGAAACATCAGGGGAAGGTGCTGTTAAAGTAGCAACTTCCAAAAAGACAAAACCAAATGACCCTTGCCCTTGTGGAAGTTGAAAGAAATACAAAAAATGTTGTTGAGCCAATAAATAAATTAAAAGACCTGATATAGGTCTTTTTTATTTTGGAGAAAAATTATTTGGATTTTTTTCAAAATTCCATATGTTATTAGTTGGTATCTTGCTTTTAATTTTTGTAAAAAAAGGATAAATATATTTAAAAGCTTGGTTAATGGAGAATATAGTGATTTAAATTATTTGATGGAGTAATTGTTTGCGGATTACTTGTGAAATCTTCTTCTGTTTCAGGGAAAAGACTTGTATGTTCTGTTTGACTTCACCATTGTCGGGATATATTGAGTCTTAATTCCTCTCATTTATGTATTTCTCAGAAATAATCTATGCTTTGTAGTTGTGTAGTAAATTTGTTTCAGGAATTTGTGTAGTAATCCCATCATAATTTTAAACTTGCATACCTATTTCCA
This sequence comes from uncultured Candidatus Peribacteria bacterium, assembly GCA_964637495.1. Lineage (GTDB taxonomy): Bacteria > Patescibacteriota > Gracilibacteria > Absconditabacterales > Absconditicoccaceae > CAZWWJ01. The sequence goes on from CAZWWJ010000007.1 coordinate 7,145, forward strand.
GAAATTTCAAAATTAAAACTTGTTTTTTGTTTTCAACTATCGTTTAATATAAATGTATCAAATTGAATATAAGGTGAACTTTGAGAAAAATTTTCCATATTTGCGTATGTAACTCATCATCAGATTTTCATCCCAACCAGAGTTACAGGTTCATAATTAACAGTGCTTCCAAGTCTTATATTTTCAATATCGAAATCTTCATTGTTTGTTTTAACATCTTTGTTTTCATACAAAAGATGTGTTTCATAGCTGTGAATATATTCCCAGGAACTTGGAATGTTGCTTCACAAAAGCAGAGAATGTTTTGTTCATTTAGTATTTTCTGCAGCTTCTGTATCAAGATATTGGTATTTTACATCTATAGGTAAATCTGTATTTGTTAACAAGCTTCTTATTCAAACTATTTGTTCAAAAAATCTACTGGAAATGCTTCAACTTGTGGATATAAAAAAACTACTTTCCTCAAGTATTCAGGATTTGTATTCAGCTTTTAAAACTTCCATAAGTTCTTCATTTTTGTATCATGCTTCTATTCAAAAATTTGTTTGTTTTTCTTTATCTGCAAATGCAGAATTCCCTGCAAGCAACAAAGTTATTAAAGCAGTTTTGATTTTATTTAGAAAATTTGTTTTGCTGTAATTTAGGTAACTGTTTTCCGGTGTATTTTTCATTAAGCAACTAAAGAATGTAAACCAAATAAAATGTAGTATATAATTAAAAATACAATCCATACAATAAATATTGCTGCTGCAGCTCCAATACCGATTGCAAAAGGCTCATCTATGTTGTATTTTTTTGCATATTTATTTCATTCCTTCCTTATATTTTTAGTAATCTCAGATACTGATGGGTTAAATATAGAAATCACAGCAGTTATTATTATAATTAAAAAAATAATATATTTTACAACAACATCCAGAAACCATGTAATACTTGCAATAATTCCAGCCATTTATTTAGGATTATTAATAAACTAAAATTGTTTATATATATAATCAAAAAAATAACTAAGTCAAATTAAAATGTTTTTTTTATTTGAAAAAATAAAATAAATATTTATAAGTTCAATAAATTTATGAAGAAAAATCTAATATATGAAAAAACTAATAACGTATTTAATAGTAATTATTGCTACATTCACTTTTAAGTGATGTGTCGAACCAGAAGAAGAAATTGTTTTGGATGTAGAGGAGGATTTTGAAGTTGAGAGTCAGCAACAGCAGGATATGGAAGTGCAGCAAGATGATACAACTCAAGAGGCAGAAATTACAGAGGAACCCAAAGAAGAAAACTTGTTATCCGATGATGCAGATGATGAGGCGGATTCAGAAGATTCCAAAAAGCTTATCAGACAGGAAGAAGATTTTCTTGTAATAAATGATAGACAAACTCTTGAAAGAGCTGCCAACTGAGAAGAAATAATGGACAGAGAGTGAAATACTTATCAGTTTGCCTGAGAAGAACTGCCTGAAGATGATGAGTATACACTGTCGGATGTACAGTTGGGTGACGGGATAAATGATTTAAGTGATTTTTTTGGTAATAACAGATATGAATGACCTTTTGAATTGGACAGTGAAGAATACCGGGAAAACAATGATATAACTCACTGGAATCTTAGTTGAGTTCAGGATACAAGTTATATGTTTTCATTATGGAACGAAGGAGAAGAAAGTCATTTTGATCAGGATATAGGAGATTGGGATGTAAGCTCAGTTACTAATATGAGAGGAATGTTCAGGTGATCTGATTGATTTGATCAGGATATAAGTGAATGGGATGTGAGTAATGTAAGAGACACAAGTTATATGTTTTGAGATGCTAAGTCTTTTGATCAGGATATAGGAGATTGGGATGTGAGTAATGTAGAAGATGCAAGCTATATGTTTGAAAATGCCAAGTCTTTTGATCAGGATATAGGAGATTGGGATGTAAGCACAGTTACTAATATGAGAGGAATGTTTAAAGGAGCTGAATCTTTTGATCAGGATATAAGTGAATGGGATGTAAGTTCAGTGGTAGATATGGATGAAATGTTTTATGAGGCTGAGTCTTTTGATCAGGATATAAGTAACTGGTGTGTAGAAAATATTTCTAGGCCTTCAAGATGAAGGTTTGATGAGTGAGCCTGATTTGAGGATAAAGATTCTAAACTTCCGGAATGGGGAGAAGAATGTTAGTAATTTATAAAAAATTATTCTTGGGTTATGAAGTTTGAGTTTAAAAGTAACTGATTTACATTGAATTGACAAGTTGATTTTTGTGATTTAGAAGAAGATAAATATGTTTTATATATTCCCGGAATGAATTTTGCTCTTGAGGATATTGATTGGTTAAGCACTATAATAACTTCTTACTGATATAATTTTGTAAGATTTTGATTCAGGTATCATTTTTATAATAATATAAATGATTGTAGTATTTCTACTGACCTTGAAGATATATATAATTTATTTTTCTATCTTGATAACTTCTGATATAATATAGAAAAAATAGGTGTAATAGCCAAAAGTTTGTGAGGAGTCAAAGCCTTTTTGTTAGATGATTCAAGAATAAAAGCATATTCCTTTCTTGCTCCGGCTGTCTTTTTTGAACAAGGAGCAGATAAAGATAAAATGAAAGCTACAAATTATGGAAGTATTAAAAATCTTGATGAATTAATCTTGCCGTTAAATATTATTGAAAACCGAGAATATCCAACTATTTTGTTTCATGGTAATAATGATGAGGTAGTAAATATTTCAAACTCTTGTTATATTTATTCAAAAATTAATTATCCAAAAGAATTTGTTTCTCTAAGTTGAATGCAACATTCTATAGATGAAGATAATAAAGAAAATATAGGAAAAAAGACAGCTTTGTTTTTTAATAAGTACCTGTAAATTTTAAATGTCACCTTGAATTGTTGTGTGCTATTTTCTCTTGAAAAATAAAAAAAATTTTTTATAAATATATTAGAATTTATAACATAAAATACAAATTAATGAGAAAAAAACATAATAAAAAACAAACACAAGAAGAAGAAAACAAAGAAGAACTGGAGCAAGAACAAAATTCCAATGAGGAATCTGTAGAAGAAGAAAATAATCAGGAAGATGAAAAAGATCAGAAAATAGATGAATTAGAAAAAGAACTTGAAAAATATAAACAGATAGCTTCTAATACACAAAATCAGTATCTAACTCTTAAAAACGATTTTGATGCATTCAAAAGAAAAACAGAAGAACAGAAAGATCAGCAAAAGATAGATAATTTTGTGGATGCTATTTCTAACATAATACCTCTAATAGAGGACTTAAGAAGTACAGTTGAAAATATGCCTGAAAATCTTGCAGATGACAACCGGGCAAAAGGAGTAAAAATGATCTATGAAAGTATGATAAAAAAATTAAATAGTATGTGAGTTTATCAAATAGAAAGTGTATGACTAGCACCAGATGAACAATACCATGAGCCAATAGGAAAAGAACAAGTAGAAGAAGATAACAAAGGAAAAATAGTCAAAGAATTCCAGAAAGGTTACTACTATGATACTTGAGAAGAAAAGAAAGTTATTCAAGTAGCAAAAGTGGTAATAGGAGAATAATAAAAAATTAATAATTTAAATTTTAACAAAAAAGCCATGACATTAGCAAAAAGGGTAGTTTTGTTTCTTGCAATGAACTTTGCGATATTACTTGTATTAATGATAATCCTAAGTATTGTTAGTGCAGTTTTTTGAGTAAATCTTACCTGATACTGATATAACTTAGGAGAAGTTTTGATAGTAGCAGCGATAATATGATTTGCTTGAGCTTTTATTTCACTTGGTTTATCAAAAACAATAGTTAAATGGATTCACAAGCCAGAAATCATTACAGCAGAAAACAAGCATAAGTTCTGAGAAAAAGAAAGATTTGTTTATCAGGTGGTTCATGAAATATCAAATTCAAATAAGATAAGAATGCCTGAAGTTTGAGTATATGAATCAAGTGAACCTAATGCCTTTGCAACATGACCAACAAAAAATCGTAGTTTAGTTGCTGTTTCTACATGACTTTTGCAACAAATGAATGAAGACGAAATAGAAGGTGTTGTGGGGCACGAAATGTCGCATGTGTTGAACGGAGATATGGTAACTATGACATTATTACAAGGTGTCCTTAATACTTTTGTTATATTTATTTCAAGAATTATCTGAACTACTGTGGACAAGTTTGTTTTTGATAATGAGGATGGACCAGGTATTGGTTATTTTGTAGTTTCAATAATAGCTCAGTTAGTACTATCAGTCCTTGCAACAATTGTACTGGCAGCTTATTCAAGACACAGAGAGTTTAAAGCTGATAAATGAAGTGCAGATCTTGTATGAAGAGACAAAATGATAGCTTGATTGCAAAAATTACAATATATGGTAGAAAGAAAGTGAGTGGATGATACTCCTGCAACAAATAGTATGAAAATTGCAGCTCCTGGAGCAATCTCAAAGCTTTTTTCTACACATCCTCCAATAGAAGAAAGAATAAATAATTTAAAATCTCTTAATTAATATAAAACTTGATGGAAGTTTTGGTATGATTATTAATGTTTATACTGGGTACAGTATTCTGATCTTTTGGGTCTGTTTTGATTCGAAGGACATCTCAGTCTATTTCTAAAGAAACAATAAAATCAATTTTGTATTGAAGATCAGAATGCCCTCAATGTTTTAAAAAACTAGGTGCCAAAGAGTTGGTACCTGTTTTTTCTTATTTGATTCAGAAAGGAAAATGTTCGGTTTGTGGGAGTAAAATAAGTAGTTTTTATTTATGGCTGGAGATTTTTAGTTGAATTGCTTTTGTGCTTTCATATATTGTAATGTTTTTGTTGGGTGTTGAGATTTTTTCACTTGATTTCTGGATGAATCTTGTATTTCTAACTTTTGTTAACTGGTTGCTTGTTTTGTTTGTTTTTTATGATTTACTTTTTTATGAAGTAAATGTTTATTTTTGGTTAACAGCTATTATTTGGAGTATATTCTGGCAGTTTTTGTGACTAACCGGAGACTTTGAAGCAGCTTTTTTGGGAGGAGTGGCATTTTTTGCGTGATTTATGTTTATTTATATTTTTGGTAAGTATTATGTAAAATTCAGGTTTGGAGAAGAAGACTGAGAGTGAATATGAGGATGAGATGTTATGCTTGCATTTCTTGTTGGGCTTCTTGCATTTTTTATGTTACAGGATGCTGAAATAGTTAATATAATATATTTGTTTCTTGTTTATATGTTTCTGTCTTCAATACTTTGATTGATTTTTTATGGTCTGTCTTATTTTTTCTATGAGTGACAGCAATGAAGAAGCATTCCCTTTGTGCCTGCTATGGTAGTGGCTTATTTTATACTTCTTTTTTTTGCGGATTATTTTGTTTCAATGTTTTTATAAGAATTTAATGATTGTTTTCCGGGTCTTTGATGATTCCACAAGTTAAGATAAAACTTGAAACTTTTTCTCATTTAACAGGCATTTTTTCTATATCGTTGTTAGAAACTACTACAATTTCTCAGAAGAAAGAGAAAGGATTTGGAAGATAAATACTTGAATAATTTTCTAATCAGAAATTTTCCAGATTGCTGTTAGTAACAAATCAGAATTTGAGTTCTTTTCAGTTTTCTCTTTTTATGATTACCGGTTTTTCAAATATTTCTTTTGAGAAGTTAAGAACCAAAAATATTTTTTCTATGTTTTTAATAATATTGAGTAAAAATGGAAATTTTTCAACAAAAGTAGATTTTTTTCTTTTAAGGTATAAGCCTGTAGATTTCGATAGTAAAAATCAAATCAGAGTTATTGAAGCTATAATCAATCCAAAAATAATCAAAGATTCCCCAAAATTGCTATCAGGTGGAAAAAATACAGAAAAAGTACTTTCAAATAATGGTATGATTATCAGGAAGGGCAACAAAAATAATATTCATTTAATAAAGTGACTTATAAGTCTTCACATTACAATATTTATTTAATTATAAATAGTTATAAATTAATTCCATAGCCTGTCTTCCTGGTATCATTCATTCTTTTTGGCTTTGTTCCAGATTTCTTTGGCTTCATCTTTGGTTACTTTTCTTTCTTCCAGAATAAAACTTTTCCTTTTGGAGAATTTTTCATATCATTTCTGAAATACTTTATCTTTGTTTATATTGTTTTCCTGATCAAGTTTTTCTATAAGACACATAAAATCAAAGTAAACATCTGCAAGTTCTTTTTCCAGCTCATCTTGGTCTTGTTGATTATAACCTTCTAAAGCTTCTTTTAGTTCATTAAAACATTCTTCAAAATATTTTTCTCAGGTTTGTTCCTCATAAAAGGGGTCATATTTTCTTGAAAGATTAGCAAGTTTATCAAGATTTTCTTTGTACATTGTTTTATTTTATCAAATAAAAATTTATATATTAAGATTGTTTTCTGCTTTGTATATTTCCACCATATTATAACATAGTTCAGAAAGCAAGAAAAGATTGTGTAATGTAATAATATCAAAAAACTTGTCTCAGTAAGAAATATTTTTGAAGTTAATTTTAATATTTACTCAGTAGTTTTTGTTTCATTTTCGGTATTTTGGGAAAACTTTAGCATATGTGAAATTAAATTTAACAATATGTCTTTGATATTTTAGAAGGTATTGTTTTTGGTTTTCAAAATCTTGTTTTTTGAGAATTATATTTGTGTCTATATTGTGAGAAAGAGTATTTCTAACAAATTTTATTATCTGCTCAAACCCAAAAAAATTTTTTCAAAGATTATTGGAAAGAAATTTTTTGAATTTGTTTTCTTCATCAAGGAGTTCTTTCATAGTAGCAGAAATTCCTCTGAACATAGTAAGCTGTGTAAAATATCCAAAAATATTCTCTTTGTCTGGATTGCTGTGAATTTCTTCAAGAAGTTCCTGAATGGTGTCTTTTTTTAGTCTGAAAGTAGTATTTGGTCATGTTCTAACATCCACATCTTTTGCAAGTCAGCTTATGTTGTGCTGTCTTACTGTATGGTCTAAGAAAAGTCCAAGATACAGAAACTTGTAATATCATTTAATCAACATAAGAGAGTTTCTAAGTTGTTTGTTGTTCATAACAAAATAAATAACTTATAAGGTAAATTTATTCAAACATTCTTTTGAGATCTTCATCCTTTATCATTTCTGGAGACCACATAGGTTCAAAAGTAAGTTCAACATCTATGTCAAAATCAGGAAACTCATCTTGTACTGCCTGAGTAGCCATATTAATAATAAGGTCTGCAGAAGGACAAGCAGGTGTGGTTAAGGTCATCAGTATATGTATGTATTTGTTTTCTTCGTCAACTTCAATATTGTAAATAAGTCCAAGGTTGTATATATCAATTACAGGCAGGTCAGGGTCATACACCTCTTCAAGGGCATTTTTAACAGTTTCCTGATTTTTATTCATTTTCGTATACTGTAATTATTTGTAAAATAATAAATATCAAAAGCAAGGCACCTCATACAAGTTCATCTCGTTGATTTATGATAATAAATCAAAGGTTAATAAGAACAAATAGTCCAAAAAGCAAAGATAGTTTATAACTTTTGGAAGCAAAATAAAGATTTCCTTTATTGGAAAATATTTTGTATCATATAAAAAATATAAAAAAACTTAACCCCCAGGAAATCAAAAATAATCCAAAAAATCCAAAACCCAATCCAAAAACAGGGTCCTGATATACATTTATATAATTGTATACAAGGTATAAAGTTGTAATTCATATAAATATTTTTATCAAAGCTCATACATTATAGAAAATCATGGTTTATTGCCTTTTTTTTGAAGTTATAAATTTTTATCATCAATATTAATTTCCTCTTCTTCTTCTTGATCTACAAGTACTTCTTCTACTGAAGGTATGTAAAGAAAATTGTTTCACATTTCATAAAATTTGTAGTACACTTTTTCCCGAAGTCAATGTATTATTGGAGTTAATAAAAATCATATAATTGGAGGTACGATAAGCAAAAGCTCTAATCCTGAACTTGCCGGGTCTGCTCATTTATAAAAAAATGAGAATATAAGTACTGATATGCTTAAGGCAATTGTAGTACCAACAATATGTACTCCAGCGTAGTTGGGATTAGTAGAAATTTCCATAAGGTTATACGATATAAAAACTCCAAATAATATATGAAATGCAAGAATAAAGTATAGTGTTTCGACATTGTTATAGAAAACTATATACAAAGGTGCTATAATAAATAACATCAAAATATTAGTAATAGCAACTAATCAAATCATCTTACCAAGGTCGTAGTATTTATCAGAAAAAAGCAGATTGTAAACAAGAAGGATAATTAAATTTCATATTAAACTTCAGATAAAAGCAATAATAAGAATTATAATGCTTAGCATTGGATTTACTCATTCTCCTGTTCACATAGCAACTCTTTCAGCTTCTTCAAAAATTCATCCAAAGATCATTAGTTTAATAAATACCAAAAAAGCAATCAGAAGTCAAATAAATAAACCAATAACTGTTTTTCAAATAAGTTCACCTCCCGAAGGATTAAAAGGCTGATTTTGGAGATTTTTCATATTCATTTGTGAAATATAAAAAATTAAAATTTATTGGCATCTCAGGCTTGTAAGATACTGCTGGAATTCATCTTTTTTTCATTCTTCATCTGATGCCATTGAAATAATATATCAGGTGTTTCATTTCACAATGTAATATTGAGAAAGGTAATAACTTGGATTTTCATCAAAAATATTTTCATATACTTCCATGTGAGTGTAAAATCCTTCTTCTACAGCAGTACATCCTGGATTGTGGCTTGTATTTTCATTTATATTGATTCCTCACATTTTTCTGTTTAGTTTGTTTAAGTTAACTTCTGAAAATTCTCTTGAGTTTATTCCATCCAGATTGGTGCTTGAAATTATAAGATTTTCTCTGAAATCATTCCTTTCAGGGTGCCTGTATGCTTTTACAATTTTGTTGGTGATTTGTTTATTGTCAATCATCTCACCTCTAATTTGATTATAATTTTCAGGAATATCAATTTGAAAATTATCAAAAGTTATTGTTTGAGTTGGTTCTTCTCATCAAGGAAGGCATCCTCCAAATGTTAAAAATAAAATAACTAAAATCAAAATAAAGAAATTCTTAATCATTTATATTACACTAAAAAGATAAATTCATGCAAAACCAAGTCCAAGAATTGTTCCAGCTATTAAACCTCTTGCATAAATTTTGTTTTGTTGGTCGTTGTCTTCAATACTGTCTCTTATAATAAAAACCAAAGATATAACATATCCAACCATAATTCAGCACAAAAGAAGGTATCCAGGCATCAAAATATCTCCAGAGATATTAAAGATTTCTTCATCCAGTATATAATCTCATCTTAGAAAAAACAATCCTATAATCAGAGAATAAAAGAAGAAAAATCATTTTAAAATTTCAAACAGAAGGGTCATTGCTTTTGGATTATAATATAAAAAACTAACTTTCTTTTCTAAGCTGTATTTTTCAGTCTTTATCAATTCCTGTAATTTTTACTCTGATTTGGTCGTTTTCTTTGAACATAACTTTTGGATCAGAGATAAATCATTCTCAAAGATTTTTAACATGACACAAACCTGTTTTACCTTTTCAAAGATCTACAAAAACACCATAACTTTCAACTCTTGTGATTGTTCCTTCAAGGACTTCTCATTCCTGAGGTTGCCAGCTTGATTCTTTGATAAGCCTTAGTGCTTCTTGTTCCTCATATGAGTTTCTTGTGGTTATAATAGTTGTACCATCATCTTTAAAATCTACTTTTGCATTACTTTGTCTGATAATTTCATTTATGTTGGTTCATCAAGGTCAGATAACATCTCTTATTTGTGAAGGAGTAAGTTGTAGAGTAGTTATCTTTGGAGCATGTATATTCAGTTCTTCTCTTGGTTTGTCAATTGTTTTTAGCATAAAATCAAGTATTTCATTTCTTTTCTTGTTAGCTTTTTTAATTGCATTTCTGATAATTTCTAAACTAAGTCCTTGGATTTTCATATCCATTTGTAGGGCAGTAATTCAGTTTTTTGTACCTGCAACTTTGAAGTCCATATCTCAAGTAAAATCTTCTGCTCATTGAATATCAGTAAGAATTTTATAGTTTTCATTGTCGGTTACAAGTCCCATAGCAACTCATGCTACTGGTGATTTTATAGGTACTCAAGCATCAAGCAGAGACAAAGTAGAAGCACATACAGATCCCATTGATGTAGATCAGTTACAGCTAAGGACTTCTGAAACTATTCTTATAGTGTAGGGGAATTCTTCTTCATCAGGTATAATTGGTTCTAAAGCTTTTTCTGCCAGTTTTCAGTGTCCAATTTCTCTCCTGCTTGCTGCTCTTGAAGGTTTGGTTTCATTAGTAGAAAAACCCGGCATATTGTAATGATGCATAAATCTTTTTTCAAAACTGTCTGTTTCCATATCATCTACTAGCAAAACATCTCACGGTGCACCCAGAGTAGTTGCGGAAAACACCTGCGTTTCTCATCTTTGGAACAATCAGTCCCCGTGAATTCTTGAAACAGAGCCTGCTTCACAGTAAAGAGGTCTTATTTGATCAAGATCTCTTCAATCAATTCTTTTGTCTTCATATAAAATTTTGTTTCTTATAAATTCTTTAACAATATTGAATATGCAGGTTTTAACTTTTGATTCTGTAAATACTTCATTGTCATTATCATCTATTTTGTCTTGTACTTTTTCTATTACATTGTCCTCTATTTTCTGGAATTTTTCGTTGAATTCTTTTTTGGATGAAGGTATTAATTCTTCAAGTTCATCTTCTTTGATTAGTTGTTTTATATAGGTTGTAAGGTCTGTGGAAGGATAATTAATAGTTATCTCCTGTTGTTGTATTTCAAAATTCTTTAAGAATTCTTTTTGCATTTGACAAACTTTTTTGATTTCTTCCTGTCATTTTTCAAAGGCTTTCATTAATGTTTCATCATCAATTTCACTTGCTCAGCATTCTACCATGGTAATTTCATTTTCTGTACCTGCTAATGTAAGGTCAAGCATTCAATTGTTAATCTCCTCGTATGTTGGATTTACTATAAGTTCTTGATCTTTGTATCCTATTTTTACTGCTCCAACAGGTCAGTCAAAAGGTATTCCTGCAAGCATGGTTGCCAGACTTGCTCCAATTATCGAAGGTACTCACATAGAATTTTCTTTGTCTACCGACAAAGGAGTAACAGTAATAATAGTATCATTTACCATACCTTCAGGAAACATAGGTCTAAGAGGTCTGTCTGTAAGTCTTGCATTCAAGACAATGTGATCACCTGGTTTTCCTTCTCTTCTTATGTAAATTGCTCATCAGATTTTTCAACCAGCATAAAAGGATTCTCTGAAATCTATCATCAAAGGCAAAAAACCCTTGTCAGGGTCCGGATCTTTGTTCATTACAGATGTAACAAGAAGAGTAGTTTCACCCAAATTAATTGTTACGGATCAGTCAGCTTGTTGTGCAAGTTTTCAGCTTTCTATTCTGAATTGTTTTCCTTCTCGTAAAGTCTCGTATACTTCCGGATTAACTTCCATTTCTTCTGGCATTATTTTTTTATTTTCTTGATATAAATATATTTTTTTGTAAGCTTGTTATATTTTTTTAAAATAAAAATTCAACACAAAGTAAATATTAAATTACTTTATAAATTTAATTGAAAAAATAAAATAAATTTTTATTATAGAGAACATAAGCTGATTAATTTATTTGTGCAATAAAGAAAATGAAGATAGGGATAGTTGCATCATGATTTGATATGATGTTTTTGTTTAAGATTTTTCAAAAGTATGATTTCCAGTATTATGTTTATCGAGATTGGAATAATTCTTATTATCAGGATAAGTGATACAATTTTTTTTATCAGAAAGTAAAAGAAGGTTTTGATTTTCTTGATTCTTTGGGGGTGGACAAAATCATAGTGCCGCCAGTATTGGAGTTTGATTTTTATCAGGAAGAAAAGCTTTTCCCTTTGTTTAGAAGGTATCTTTGGGATTGTTGTTTGCCTAATAGTTTGGTTGGAAAAATTTGATTTATAGGCGATTTTGCTGATATGGAGGTAATAGAAGACAAATTCAGTAATTTTACAAAAGATTATGATTTAACTCCTAATCAAAAAAATGTCAAAAAATTTTGTTTTCCTTTTGCTGTATGGAAAAAGAAAGTTTATCTTTGGAAGTTTTTTCTGAATACTCTTTCTTTCAGATCCTGGCTTGTTAATAATGTAATAAAACATGATCTAAGATATTTTAAGGATGCTTCAGTTGATACATTAATACCTTTGAACTATTGATATTTTGCCTTTGAAAAATCTATTGTAAACAAAATTAATACCAATAAAATAAGGTTTCAAAGATTTTATAAAATCGAGGAGATATTTGGGAATTATATGGATTGAGTGCAAGATCAGTACAAAGTAACTATTTATTCCAACTGAATAACTGATTTTCTCTTTCAGGATAAAAAGTGGGAAAAAATTCTAACAAGGGGATGAAAAGAAGATATTAATATAAAAGAAGTATCAAGTTAATTTATTTAGTTACTAAATATAAATGTGGAAGAATTTTGCAGAAAGTAAATATTTTTGGCCCGGTATCTCAGTTTGAGTTTCAATTGTTTTGTTTTTTGTATTATTAGTTTTTATATTTTTTAGAGAAAGTGAAGTTGTAGAAAGATACGTTTATTATTCTGGTTCCGAGGATGTAGTAAACCAAGAAGAAAAAGATATACAGGAATGTTCTTGAAATGTTGAAGTGTGAGATGAATGTGGTGGTTGAGTTGTTTATTATGTTTGATGAGAACTGTGACCTTATGAGGAAAATGCTTTGATAGCACACTCAGAAGATCAGGATAACAGGCAATCTCGAGATTTGTTTTGAGAAACAATCACGTGAGCACACAATCGTACTAATGGGCTTGAAAATACAAAAAATTTAGTTGAAGAACAATCTGATGCTGCCCTTTCCTGTTATGAAAAACAGGTAGGGGATTATGATGATTGGTATCTTCCTTCTGCCAGAGAATTAGATACATTGCACCAACACTCACAATACTGAAATAATATGATTGAGAATTTCACCCCTTACAGATACTGGTCCAGTACAGAAGAAACAGAAGAGAATGCTTATATGATATATTTTAGTGAGGATGAAGTAGAACATCATGTAAGAAGAGAATACAATAAAAGGCATAATTCAAACATCCGTTGTATAAGGGCATTGGAGTTATAGAATTTGAAAAAAACTAATAATAAAAAAGCTTTGTAGTATAGATACTACAGAGCTTTTTTTGTGTGTAATAGAATTTTTATTCTTCTACTTGTTCATTATCTTCTGGTTCTATTTGAATTTCTTGTTCTGTTTCAGTATCATCATCTGTATCTTGTTGTTCATCAGGTTGAATATCTTCTGGTTCTATTTGAATTTCCTGCTGCATATCTTCTTCTGGAGCAGGTGCTTGTTCAGGTTGTTCCTGAATATCTAAATCTTCTAAGTCCAGATCTTCCATCTCTTCTGGCATTTCTTCCAGTAGTTCTTCAGGCATTTCTTCTGGTGATATTTCTGGTTGTTGTAGTTCTCTACTTTGTGGTGTTGTATCTTGGAACTGCAAAAAGTGAATAAATGACATTCACATAAGTCCTAGTATAAATATAACAGCAATTGTAATTACAAGAATTTTAAATGATTTCTTTCTTTTTACAGCCATTTTGTTGTTTTTAGGATTTAAAGTTCGTTTACCTTTTCTTTGGCAAGTTCATGGGTTTGATCTATTTCAAGGACCTTAAAATAGTACCTTTTGGCCATGTTGTTGTTATTTATCTCTTCGTACAAACTTGCAACTGCAAGTAAGTAGTTAACATTCTGTGGTCTAAGTTTAACAGCTTTCTCCATATTGTTTATAGCTTCTTCAAGTTCTTCAGTATTGTACATTATCTCAGCCATACTAACATAATATTTAGGATTGTTGTTTTTAAGTAATATTGCTTTATTAATAAGAAGCTTTGCAGTTTCGAATTCTTCTTTTTCAAAATATATTTGTCATACCTGCCATATTGTTTTATGGTCATTGCTGTCCTTTTCAAGAATTTTTTTTAGAATTGGAAGTGCTTTTTTGTTGTTTCCTGTGGAAAAGTATAGGTCTCCAAGCATTTTAAGTAATTCCAGATTTTCACCATCATAGGAAAGTCACTCAATAATTTTTTTTTCGTATTTTTCAAGATCTCATTTTTCTTTTAATGATTTTGCCTGGAATCTTATCTTTTCAATTTTTTTGTTAAGTATTTCTTTGTTGGATGTTTCTTCCTTGGTGTATTGATTTTCTTTGTTTTCTTGATTTTCTTGATTTTGATTTATTTCTTTGTTTTTGATGATTATTTCATTTTTTATGTTTTCCAGATTTTTCTTCTGTTCAATTTTATTGTAAAATCCTGCAAAAATTCATACAATATAATTAAACAGTTTTTTAAGTAGAATAAAAACTGGTATAACAAGAATTACAAAAGTTAATCCAATCCATCACTTTACAAGAATACTTAACATCCGCTTATAAATTATTTAAAATTTAGATAATAATATATTGATTTTTGCCTCAAATTCAATAATAAATCCATTGGTTTGAAAACTAATAATGTTAAAATGAAAAAAAATAAAAGACAAATAGGGTATAACTGAGAAGAAATTGTTCTAAACTATTATAAACAAAACTGATATGTTCTAAAGGAAAGAAACTTTGCAACGAAGCAATGAGAAATAGATTTGATTTTAGAAAAAAATCAGCAGATAGTTTTTGTTGAAGTAAAAAATATTCCCAATATTAATGATATTTTTGATTATATTTCTCAAAAAAAGTTGAAATTTTTAGAAAAAACAATAAGATATTATATACAAAAGTATAAAGTAACAAAAGATTATAGGTTGGATATAGTGTTTGTTAAGAATAACGAAATATACGAAATATATAAAAATGTATGAATAAACTAAAATTTACAATTAAAATAATAAAATGTTTGCAAAAAAGCTTTTCATATTTCTTTTAGGGATTCTTTTTGGTTGAGCTTCTGTCTTTGCTTGAAGTTACTGGGTAGTAACCAATAGTATATGAAATCATTGAGTTTCGAGTGTAAATTTAAGTGCTGATGGTTTTATTGATTCTCTTAAAGATTCTATATCTTCTATAAGTATTTCAAAAGAACCTGAGGCACAATCATCTGGAAGGATTCAGGATATATGGGATGTATTGGAAAGAGAGTATTTTTATGAAGATGATCTTAATTATGATGAAATGAAAGAAGAAGCAGTAAGGAGTTTTGTAGAAGCAATTGATGATCCTTATACTGTATACCTTGATTCTGATGAGAATGAGGCATTAGAAGAGGGTCTGGAATGAGAAGAAAATTTTGAATGAATATGAGCTGTTGTAACAAATCACTCAGATGGAATTATGATAGAAGAAGTAGTTAAGTGATCTCCTGCTTTTGAATCCTGATTGATGCCGATGGATATAATTATATCTGTGGACTGAGAAACAACTGAAGACGAGTCTCTTTCTGAGGCAGTAGACAGGATCCGTGGAGAAAAATGAACCATAGTAACTCTGGAAATAATAAGAGAAGAAGACGGCAAGGAAGAGGTGCTTGAAAAGGATGTAGAAAGATGAGAAGTAAGCGTACCTTCTGTAAGATGAGAAATAAAGACTCTGGATAGTGGAGAAGAAGTTTGATATATACAGATTTCTGTATTCGGAGAAGATACAGAAGAGGCTTTGCAAGAATATATAGAAGAATATCAGGATGTTGATATTGATTGAATAGTTTTGGATCTTAGATGAAATTGAGGAGGACTTCTGCCAATGGCTGTGGATATTTCTTCTTATTTTATACCGGAATGAGAAACAGTTGTTACTGCAGAATACAAGAATTTACCTTCTGATGAACATACTTCCAGAGGTTATAATGACTTTCAGGATATGCCGATAACTGTTTTGGTTGATGAAATGTCTGCTTCTGCATCAGAAATAATAGCTGCAGCTTTGAGAGATCAGATAGGAGCTGAAGTTGTTGGACAAGAAACTTTCGGAAAATGAAGTATTCAAACTCTTCATCCTTTTGATGATGGTGCTTCTTTGAAGTACACTATCTGAGAACGACTTTCTCCAACTTGAGAAAACTATAAAGAAGAAGGTCTGGTACCTGAACATGAAATAGAATATGATGAAGAGCAATACCAGGATGAAAATATAGATAATCAACTTCAAAAAGCTTTGGAAGTATTAGAAGATATGATTAATTAAGTAAAAAAGTACAATATGAAAGGTGTAACTGTATTTTTGATGGATAAGTTATGAAATCCGGGATTGTTTGAAATAGCAGACAAAAGTAAGGCATTAACAGTAGAAGGCTTATAAATAAAAATTAAAAAAAGATTCATATCCAAGGGGTTGGTGATCCTTGTTATAAAATTATTGAAAATCAAGCTAAATTAAATAAAACAAAATCAAATTTAATTAAAAATTGTAAATATTTGTATGTATTTTGCCGTATTATGAAAAAATAAAGTATTTTCGAAGTACGAATTAGGTTTATTAGCTCCTCAAAATCTATGTTATATAAATTCCTGGATAGTAATATTTGAAACAAGATATTCAAGAAACCTTCCAAAGCTTGGTGGAATTATTAAATACTGAAAAATAGCAGAAAAAGAAAAAATCAACTCTTTTGTAAATAAAGAATTGTTGGGCACAAACGACAGTGAACTTGCAACAACTTTCAAAAATCAAAAACAAATCAGAAGGTATAAACTTACAACTTTTGAAAATACAGATCTGGAAGTAAAAAATAAAGGTACGGAAGTTTTGAATCTTTGAAAAGATTTATTCTGAATAGTAGAATGATATCAAAATATTGATTTGTACAACTGCATAGATTATCAAAAGCCTGTGAGATGAGCAAATGTTGGTATGATGCCTGCCAAATTGGCAAACATAATGATAAATATGTGATTGGTAAATCTAACTTCAACAAGTTCAATAAATATTTATGATCCTTTTGTTGGGTTTGGTACAACTGGATTCCTTGCTAATTATTTTGGATACAATTTTGTAGGATCTGATATTAATATAACTTCTTTGAAACAGAATTTTTCTTTCTGGCAAACTACAGAATTCTATAATCCTGATGCCAAATTTACTTATTTCAAGCATAATGTGAAAGACACTTTCAAAAAATCTTTTCTAAAGAATATAAATTTAATAATAACGGAAGGGTATCTTGGTAAAAAGGTTTCAAGAAAAACAAAGGAGAACGAAATAATTAATGCTTGAAATGAAGTTGTTGAAATTTACTGTAAGTTTTTTGAAAATGTTTTTAATTTTTATGAAAATATTGTAGTTGTTATGACTTTTCCGTATTACCTAACTTTTTGAAACAATTTTGTGGAATCTAGATTAACCCAATTTTTGTCGACTTACAATGTAGATATTAAGGTACCAGAAGAGGTTTATTATAGGAAAAATCAATCTGTTGGTAGAAAAATTTTAATAGTTAAAAAATAACCTTTGAAATGGGTGATGTAGCTATTATAGGGTGAGGTCCAGCCGGAATATTTACAGCAGCTAATTTGTTAAATAACTGATATGATAGAAGTATCTTTATTTTTGAAAAGAATAATGAATTATGAAAAAAACTTAAAATAACTTGAGGTGGGAGGTGTAATCTTGGGAATTATCCTCAAAGCAAAAAAGAGTTTCTGGAAAGTTTTCCACGTTGATGAGAACTTGTAAAATATGCATACAAAAATTTCTCTCCAAAAAAACTTTTCTCGTGGTATGAGTCAAATGGCTTAAACCTCAAAAAAGAAGAAGATGGCAGAGTTTTTCCAGTTTCTGATAGTTCTGAAGATGTATTAAATTTGTTTTATCAGATTTTTGATAAATCATCAAATCTACAAATTCTTTATAATACGGAAGTAAACAAGTTACAACAAGATTCAAATAAAATAAGTATAAAAACTTCCAAAGGAACCTTTCTTTTTGATAAGGTTATAGTAACTACATGAGGTAGTTTTTATTCTTATACCTGAAGTAAATGAGACTGATATGTTTTTGCAGAATCAATTGGACACACAATTTCTCCCCCTGCTTCCGGGTTGACAGGTTTTTATACCAAGGAAGATTTTTCTGATATAACAGGTATTTCTTTCAAAAATCCATTACTTAGGTATCAGGATAGTTTTGTAAACAAGCCGGTAATATTTACCCATAAATGAATCTGAGGTCCGTGAAGTTTTGCTTTGTCTTCCATTGTAGCTTATATGGATATTTCTTATTCAAATCCTTTGTTAGTTAAATTTGTCCCTGATGCTGATCTAAATTATGAAAAATTAGAAAAATTTTTTAAGGATTGTAATCAAAGATATCCAAGGAAGCAGGTTAATACTATGTTGAAAAGTTTGTTTCCCAAGAAGTTTGTAGATTATGTTGGTAAAAGTATATGATTAAATCTTGAACAAAAAATTTGTAATTTTCCAAAAGAAGAAAGAAAAAAACTAAACAAAATTTTCTGAGAATGACTTGAAATTAATTTGATTAAAAGAAAACCAGGAGATGAGTTCGTAACCTGTGGATGAATAAATACAGAAGAAGTAACTTATAGTCTGGAAAGCAAAATGTTGTCTTGAGTATATTTTGCTTGAGAGGTATTGGATGTAGATTGATTTACGGGATGATTTAATTTGCGGTGGTGTTTTGCAAGCTGATATATTGTTGCAAAAAGTATCTTGGAAAAAAGTTGATAAAAAAATAAATTTGCTAATTTTCGGGGCTTGTTTGAAATAAAATTAAAAATAAATAACAAAAAATAAAATTAGTTAGCTATATCTGATGGATACTTTAGGATTATGATTGTATTAATTTGGTATTGTCTAGTTAATTAGTCCAAATACATTGT
>CAZWWJ010000008.1:0-20557 GCA_964637495.1 uncultured Candidatus Peribacteria bacterium
TTTTCCCATATTTTCTATTTTTTAGGATTTAAATTTATATAAATTATAATATAAGCTTTTAGCTATTATTTTTTTATCATTTTCAATAGCACCTATAATATATTGATGCTATATAAAATTTCAAGAGATTTTTCTATTTTTTTGTTTTAATTTTTGTTTCTATGGCATCAATTATAGTTTTTCAAAACAAAATTAAATTTTTACTTGAAATTAACCAAAAAATATTTAATAATTTTATAGTTTTATTATCTAAAATGGGTGAAAAGGTATGAAACATCTGATTCAAAAAGCTTACTTCTTCTTCTTTTATTACTTCTACCGAAGGGGAAGTAGCTTTTTGAGTTAGTCAAAAGTAATCCATAAAAAAACTAAAGCTGCTTCCCCCTAGAAACAAAGGGAGGCAGCTTTTTTATTTTTATAAAAAATTATCTTATGCTTTGGAAATTATTAAACAAATCATATATTCTTCGAAAAAAAGTTGCAAAACACGACCACTATTTTTGATTCCAGAAGTTAAAGAAATCATTATTTATATAATAAAAAAAATTCCAAAATGAGAAACACTTCCAATTCATGAGGCAAAAATATGGTGTCAGCAGAACAACTCAAAGAAGATTTACCTATTTGAGAAAAAACTTCAGAACAAATTAAAAAACACAGAGAAACTATAAAAAACATACTTGATGGTAAGGACCAGAGAATGATTGTTATCGCAGGGCCTTGTAGTATGGATTATGAGAAACCATTGTTAGAATTCTGAAAGAAATTAAAAGCTTTACAAGATCAATGTTCTGATAAGATAATACTTGTTATGAGAACTTATGAGAGTAAACCAAGAACAACAACAGGATGCAAGTGAATGATACAATGATGAGAACTTTGAAATGAAACCAATTTATACAATTGATTATATACTAGTAGAAGTACTATGAAGAAAATTGCAGAATTGAATATACCAATAGCTAATGAAATTCTATATCCACATTTAATGCCTTATTTTGATGATCTTGTATCTTATCAAGCTATTTGAGCAAGAAGTTCAGAAAATCAGCAACACAAAGAAGCAGCTGCTTCTTCAAACACACCAGTAGGTATTAAGAACCAAACTCACTGACAAGTAGAAACTACTGCAAATAGTCTAATAGCAGCAAGAAGTAAACAACCTGTTTTTATACCAGGTTTTGAAGAAATTACTGAAGGTAATCCATATTCTCATATTATACTTAGGTGATACTTGGATTGAAACCAAAGTATTTCAAATATAAATGATACATACATTGAAAGTATTCTAAGAATTCTTAATAAAAAACAATTAGGAACAAAGTTTCTGGTAGACCTAAATCATGACAACAGCTGAAAAAATCCAGATCTTCAAAAAAATAATATGGAAAAAGCTCTGACACTGAATAATCTTTCACTTATTGTTGGATTTATGATAGAAGCTTACCTAAAGAAAGGAAACACAAAAAATTATTCCAAACAAGAGAATACAGAGTGAGTTTCATCAACCGACCCATGCTCCAGCTTTGAAGAACTGAAAGATATGATACAAACTTTGTATAATAATCTATAAAAAAACAGCCCGGACTCAATTTATTTTTAAAGCAAGAAAACTTTTGGTCCGGGCTTTTTTGATTCTATAAGTATTTTTTTAATTTTAGAAACTATTCAGCTTTTATAAATAACTTTAAAAATAATCAAGAATTGTTATTCTACAGGCTTCAAAAATCTTATTGAACCAAAATATTCATATGGTTTACCCTGAAGATGATTTATTAAACCAATAATAGTAAGAATTAAACTTACTATAGCAAGTATTATAATTAATACTATACCTATAAATACAAAAATCAGAACCAAACTTATCAAAGCATATATGAAGTAAGAAATATAAAAATTCATAATGAAATTAAAAGTATTTTTTGCATCTTTTCAAAGTTCATCCTGCTTGTAAACATAATATCAAATTACAAGCAAAAAACCAAGAAATCCAGCACCAACTAAAGCTCACCCAAAATTTATCAATCCCATTAATTTAATATTCTCCTCGTCATTATTAGAAGGATTTTCATTACTTCATTCAGAAGAATTTTTATTATTTTCGCTTACTTCTTTTTTTTCTTTTTTGGAAGAATCTAAATTAGATTCTTCACTATTATTTGGGGTTTCATTTGTTTCTTCTTGCATTAAGATTTTAGTTTAAATAATAAATATATTATTTGTATATAATCAATATTTACAGATTTTCAATAAAAAATTAACTAATAATTAACTTTTAAAAAAGTTAATAAAAACTACCTGTCTTTGATAAAAAACAGGTAGCTTTATTGCATTTAAATTTAACAATTTATTCTTCATCTTCATCTTTTGGTACCTTTCATTGTCTTTCCTCTATTAACTGATCCTGAATACTTGAAGGTACTTTTTCATATCCAGAAAATCTCATTACGTAACTTGCTCTTCATTGAGTAAAACCTCTTAACTCTGTAGCATATCCAAACATTTCAGCCAAAGGCACTTTTGCTTTTATTGCTACTGCTCTTCATCTTTGTTCTTGACCTTCCATTCTTCATCTTCTAGAGCTTAGATCTCACATTACATCTCCCATATAATCTTCCGGAGTAGTTACTTCAACATCCATTATAGGTTCTAGAATAACAGGTTGAGCTTTTTTGAATGCCTCTTTGAAAGCTTTGGATGCTGCTATTTTAAATGCTACTTCATTAGAATCTACCTCGTGATATGAACCATCATACAATCTTGCTTTTACATTTATAATCTTGTATCATGCAAGAACACCTTTTTCCATAGTTTCCTGAACACCCTTATCAACTCACTGTATAAAGTCTTTTGGAATAATTCCTCAAACTATCTCATCACTAAACTCATAAGATTTTTCTTCATCTTCTAAAGGTTCTAGTTTTAATACTGTATGACCATACTGTCATCTTCAACCTGTCTGTTTTATGAATTTTCATTCACCATCTGCAGAAGATGTAATAGTTTCTCTATAACTTACTTGTGGTTTTCAAATTGAAGCGTCAACCTTAAATTCTCTTTTTAATCTATCTACCTGAACATTTAAGTGAAGTTCACCCATTCAAGCTACTATAGTTTGTCCACTCTCCTCATCAGTATAGAATCTGAAAGATGGATCTTCATTAGCAATTTTTGATAAGGCTTCTCACATCTTTTCCTGATCTTTTTTGGAAGTTGGTTCTACACTCATACTAATAACTGGTTCAGGATATTCCATTTCCTCAAGAACAATTGGATTTTTTGGATCACACAATGTATGTCCTGTCTTAATATTTTTTAAACCAAGAAAAGCACATATGTGTCAAGCAGTTATTTCTGTTACTTCTTCTCTTTTGTTTGCGTGCATTAAAAGAAGTCTTCAGATCTTTTCCTTTTTGTCTGTAATTGGATTATAAAGCATATCTCAGGATTTAATCACTCAAGAATATACTCTTACATAAGTTAGTGTACCAACATAAGGATCGTTTACTATTTTAAAAGCAAGAGCAGATACAGATTCATTTTCAACTGGTTTTACAGTTTTTTCATCATCTGTTTCTGGATCTCTTCCATTTATTTCTCATTTTTCGTCTGGAGATGGTAGAAAATCTACAACTCAATCCAATACGAACTGTACACCTGCATTTTTAAGTGCAGAACCACACATAACAGGGTAAAGTTCATTCTGAATAACTCAGTTTCTTATAGCTTTCTTTATCAAATCTTCTGATATATCTTCTCATTCTAGAAACAATTCCGCAAGTTCATCATCAAAAACTGAAATCTTATCAAGCATTTTTTCTCTGTATTCTTCTGCAGTTTCTCTTAATTCATCAGGAATTTCATGCTGTACAGTTTCCATTCAATGATTTCCTTCAAATGTATATGCTTTCATATCAATAAGATTAATCACTCATTGGAATTCAGTAGCCTGTCACCAAGGTATCTGCACTGCCACTCATTTTGTACTTAATTTATCATGAATAGAATCAAGAGACATAAAGAAATCTGCCCCGACTTTATCCATTTTATTTACAAAAGCTATTCTTGGAACTCAGTATCTATCCGCTTGCCTCCATACTGTTTCTGACTGTGGCTCTACTCATTCTGCTCAGTCAAAAACTGCTACTCAACCATCAAGAACTCTTAATGATCTTTCAACTTCTACTGTAAAGTCAACATGTCAAGGAGTATCAATTATGTTTATTTGATTATCTCCTCGGAAACAAGTAGTTGCAGCAGAAGTAATTGTAATTCCTCTTTCCTGTTCTTGAGCCATCCAATCCATATCTGCTTCTCATTCGTGAGTTTCTCATATTTTGTGCTTCTTACCGGTATAATAAAGAATTCTTTCTGTAGTTGTAGTTTTTCATGCATCAATATGTGCTACTATTCCTATATTTCTTACTTGCTCTAAAGGTACTTTTTTTGCTGTTGCCATTAATTTGGTTTTAAAGAATTAAATAACAAAAAAGCATTTAATAAATAAATACTTTTAGATATTGTTTAAGATCTTTATTTAAGAGAAGATCTAATAACAATTCAGTTATCTTTTATTACATGCTTTGTATTATCAAGAAACTCTTGAGTAAAGTTTTTATCTTCTACTCAATTATTAAGCTCCATAGTACTTTCTTCTATAGGATGATACAATGGAGTGATTCATTCAACATCAACTTTTTGCAGTTTTGATACAAACTGTATTATTTCATTCAACTGACCCGAGAACTTTTCTTTTTCTTCTTCTTTTATTTCTAATGCACATAGTCACGCTAAATGCTCTAACTGTTTATTATCCATACTCATTCCGAAGTTCCTTGATAAAATTAAATTACATAATATAATATATACTGATTTGAATTTATTTTTCAAGTAG
The DNA here is from genome assembly GCA_964637495.1 of uncultured Candidatus Peribacteria bacterium. Classification (GTDB taxonomy): domain Bacteria; phylum Patescibacteriota; class Gracilibacteria; order Absconditabacterales; family Absconditicoccaceae; genus CAZWWJ01. Next base: position 4,895 of record CAZWWJ010000008.1, read on the forward strand.
AATAAATCTTTTTTTTAATTTTTTCATAGTTTTTTTAGTTTTATATCTGCATTAATTTTATCCAGTGATATAACTGTTTCTTCTATCTCTTCCATACTTCATTTTTTTCTTAACTGATTTAGTTTTTCTTCCAGATTGTTTTTCATCTCCTCCAAATTTTCCAAACTTTCCTGAGGAGAAGTTGTAGCTTCAGCAGTTGTTATAACAATCTGATTTCACTCTGTAAAAATAAGTCATTTTGACAAAGAAATATTAATTTTTTCATCCTCAAATAAGAAATCTGCTGATTTAACAAAAGCCTCATCATGCTCTACAGGTACTATTTTTGCTATTCCTGGTTTTATAGTGGATACCAAAGGAATATGATTTTTAAGTACTGTAATTTCACCTTCTTCAGTTGGAAGTATAGCTTTTTTAACTTCTCAATTATATATCACCTGATCTGGACTTGTTATTTTTATGTACATTTATTTTATAATAATTTTTCTAAATTATTTATTTATTTTTTTTCTAAGGAATGCAGGAGTTTCGCTGTCATCCGAATCATCAGTACTTCACTCTGAAGAACCTTTTGTTGGATTTTGAGGAGAAGTTTTTTCTTTTGCATTATCAGAAGCTAAAGCTTTGTTTACAAAATCTTCTCATTTTTTTCTTCTGCCACTTAATGCATCTTTATAAGTACTTGCTCACCTTATCATATCCTCCTGAGTTGACTCAGGAAATCAGGTAGCAACTATTGTTACTTTTACCTCGCCATCAAAACTTTCATCTAAAGTCATTCACCAGATTATATTTGCATTCTGGTCTGCTATTTCTTCTACTACTCTTGCAGCTTCTTGTACTTCTACGGGCGTTAAATCTTCTCATCATGTTACTGCAAATATTATATTCTCTGCTCCTTCCAGATTTGCTTCTAACAAAGGATTATCTATTGCTGTTCTTGCTGCATCTACCGCTCTGTTTTCTCCATCTCCATATCCAATTCAAAGTAATGCTGTTCAGGAATTTTCCATAATAACTTTTATGTCTGCAAAATCTACATTAATATCTCCAGGTTTAACAATTAGATCAGATATTCACTGAACTCCCAAAAGCAGTATTTTATCAACCATAGAAAATGCCTGCTTAAATGTTGTTTTCTTGTCTATTATATTAAATATCTTATCGTTTGGTACTACTATCAAAGTATCTACAGACTGTTTAAGTTTTTCCAAACCTTCTCAGGAATTATCTCGCCTTCTTTTTCACTCAAAACTAAAAGGTTTTGTAACCACTCAAACTGTTAATATTCACATTTCCTTAGCTGCCTGAGCTATTACCGGTGCTCATCAAGTTCAAGTTCATCCTCACATTCAAGCAGTTACAAATAACATATCGGTATCCTGCAACATTTTCTTAATATCTTCTATTGTTTCCTCTGCAGCTTTTCTTCATACTTCCGGACTTGATCAAGCACCAAGACCCCTTGTTATATTAAGACCTATATTTACTTTCTTATCAGCAAGACTATTTGCTAGTGCCTGTGCATCAGTATTAACTGTAATATATTCTACTCATTCCAGTCACTCTTGAATCATTCTGTCAACTGAATTTGCTCATCAACCTCATATTCATATAACTTTGATTCTTGCTCCCGGAATAAAGTCTGGTGTCATTTCTTCTATTGTCATAACTATAATTTTTAGAAGCTAAATATCTGCTGTTAAAACATATCTTTTATGTATCTTATCATTCTTTTTAACCAATCAAATCATAATTTTGATCATATCCCAAATCATCCTTCTTTTTCAGAATATTTTTCACACCAAAGGTATGCACCAATAAGATTTATATATTGTAAATCTTCTCAAAGATCCTGATATCCTGAGAGTTTGCTTGTTCCATAGAAACAGGCAAGCTTGAATTGCTGTTTAGCAAGAATATCAAGACCATATATTTTACTTCATCATCCCACAAGGATTATTCCTCAAGGAAGTCTTGCATCTTTACCTATTTCTATTAGCTCTTCATTTATTTTATCAAATATCTCTTCGTATCTTGCAGATACTACTTCTGTTAAAAACTTAACATCTATAGTTTCTTCTTCATCCTGATCATCACTATCATCTAAAGATATTGTTCATTTCTCTTTTTTGATAGTTTCTGCTGCTTTTATATCAAGCTGTAATCATATAGATATATCTTTTGTTACATCTTCTGCTCACATTGGAACTATTCAATACTTTAGAGGGATTCATTCTTCATATACCACAAAACTTGTCTGATTAGTTCAAATATCAACTAACACTGCTCAAAGATCTTTTGTATCAAAATCCATAGCAGCTTCTACAGAACCTAATATATTTGGTACAATATCACCAACTTCTATTTCTAATTTCTCAAAAACCTCTAATAAACTGTTATAAAAATTCTTAGGTATCATAAATATATCAGCAAGTAATTCCAGTTTTTTTCACTCCATATCTACTGGATCTTTTAGGTTCATATTTTCATCAATAATCCATTGTACCGGAATTATTTTTATTGTTTCATAATTTGCTTCACTACTTGTATCATAAACCAAATTTGATAAATGATCCATATCATCCTGAGATATTTTTTCATTTACTATTCTTTTCTGTTCTTTTATTCTTTTCACATACATATCAGGGTGAGAAATTCATACATATACTTCTTCTATATAATCTCATCACAACTTCTTTTCGAAACTGTCAAACAACTCTCTTATTGAATAAACAAAATCATCTATATCAAGTATTTTTCATTTTCTCATTCAGCTTGTTTTAACAATTTCCTTTGCTACAACAATAGTAGACTGATTTTCTTCTGCAAAGATTACTCACTTAATATATCAATTTCAAAGGTCCAGAACTAACTTTAGGTTTTGCATTTAAAAAAATAAATCAATTAAATTATTAATTGTTTTTCTTTATATAAAATTTTAAACCAAATTCAACAAAGAATTTCATTAAACTGATTACTTTTGGTGATCAATTTGTTATTTAAAAATATTCAAAAACAATTATTGACTTCGTCTTCAACAACTCATAAAATCATTGTCTTCATACTCAAGACACCTTCTATTCCTTATTTGCTGAACTCTTCTGTCAACTTCAAATTCAGCTAACAATTTTTCTTCGCTATCTTCATAAATTAATTGAATTGAACCAGTAAAAATTCCCTCGTCTTCATTTAATAATATACCAGGTTTGTTTTCATCAGATTCCATATTACTTAACATTTCTATTTTTTCCAAACCTCCACTTAAATTAATATGATAACCTTCATTATTATCATAACAGTAATATTCTCATACTTCATCATCACCCTCTAATTCAAATTGTTGATACCTTGCTCAAGTTAGGCCTTCATCATTATCATTAAATTCCAGTGTTATTTCATTTTCATCTTCATCAAAATCTATTATATATTTATCTGGATAAAATATCTCCTGATTCTGATCTCAAGTATAAATCCCCCTTCATGTAGATGCCTGATTAAAATAACTTGATATTTCACCATATATTCTGTCTATACAAGCCTGAGACCTTATTTCATTTCTTTGATCCATAGAAAACATCATGTTAATAGATGCAGCTATTACTCCCATTATTAATATCACAACTATCAATTCTATCAGTGTAAATCATGTGCGATTCATTTTAGATTTTTTCACATTAAATTATTTTATTACAGGCCTTATAACATACCTTGAATTCTGATCATTTTCATCTTCCAGAACTATTGGACTTTCTTGATTTACTATATTAAATTTAAGAATACTTCCTTCCAAGATTTTAATATAATCCTGTACATATTTTCAATTTATTCAAAAATTTACCTTTTCTCAAGAAACCTCTGCTTTAATACTTGTATTTGCATGTCATTTATCTGTTTCTCAAGAGTTTATTTCCACTTCTGAATCTGTGATGTTTACATCTACAAAATTGTTTATATCTCTTGTAAAGATTGAAACTTTTTTAATGGCTGACTCAAGAAAATCTGAACTTAAATTTAAAGAAGTGTTGAAGGAAGTTGGCATTATAGACTCATTTTCATAATCAGGAAAATTCCCTTGTATTAATACAGAAGTACAGTGTATTTTAATATCTTCTAATTCAAAATCAAAAGAAACAAGATTATTGGAATAACTAATTTTCATACTATCTCATCCTGCACCTACAAAATAATCTACCACTTTTTTTATCTCCTGAATATGAATTTTGGGTACCACCAAATCTATATTTTCTGTTTCTCATTCATAGTCAACTTTATACTCAGCCAATCTAAAAGAATCGGTTCAGACAAATATTAATTTGTTAGCATTTTCTTCTTTTCTTAATCTCATAAGCATTCCTGTAAGTATTGGAGTGAAATTCCTTTCTGAAATTGCATATTCAACTTTTGAGACACCTTTTGAAAAAATAGAAGGGTTTAATAATACCTGATTTTCTCAATCTACTTCAGGAACTGCTACATACTCACTTGCAGGAATACCCTTTATCTTAAAATCATCACTTCAAGAATTAATCTTAAGTTCCTCGTTATCCTGATCTATTGTCAAATCAACCTCATCAGCATCTATATTTCTAATTATATCCTGAAATGTTTTGGAATTGATTGTAATACTTCATTCACCTTCTATTTCTGCGTTTACTTCCAATTCAACATACTTTTCCATATCTGTTCACCTAAAAACAACTTTATCAACAGATCAACTTATATAAATATTTTCAAGCACTGGCAAAGTTGAGCTTTTTGAAACAAACTTACTGCATATGTCTAATATTTCCTGAAGTTTTGAAGACGAAAATCTAACTTTCATTCTAAATTTTTAAAATATAAATTACTTCCCAAAATTACGAGCTTCATATACACTATTAAACCATTCTATGGCTTTCTCAAACTCTTCTTTATCTAATTCAGGACAGTATTTTTTGGTAAAATATAATTCTGCATATCAAATCCACCATAACATAAATCCCGAAAGTCTTTTAGCATATTCTCACTTTGTTCTTATCACAAGCTCTATTTCAGGAAATCAGGCAAGATCAAGCTTATTTTCAAGATCTTTTTCTATTGATTTATCAGTTACCTTCTTGTCTATATCATCTTTGCTTTCAAGAACTTGCATGTACTCTTTTGTTAATTCTCTTACACCTCTGGATATTTCATCTCTTCATCAGTAATTTACAGCCATTATAATAAATCTTTCAGATTCAAAATCAAGTTGTTTTTCTTTTTCCTGTAAAAAATCAACAAGATCAGAAGGAAGTCAATCTGGTTTCCCTATCCATCTGAAATTAACTTTATTTTCTTCTAAGAAATTAAATAAAGTTTGAGGAACCTGTTTATACAAATCAAAAAGGTAAGAAAGTTCTTCATCATCTCTTCCTTTTGAGTTTTCAGTACTAAGTCACCATACAGTAAAAACCTGAATTCAGGTTTCACCAAATATATATTTTGTTAAATTTATCACTGTGTTAAATCACTGTAAGTGACCTGAAAACTTAGGATATCAATTATTCCTTGCCCAGGTTCTATTTCAATCTGGAATTAATCATACATGCTTTGGATATATCATCTCTTTATAATATATATAAAATTATTTTATCACAAGGTCTTCAAAATTCTCTTTGTAAAAAAGCCTGGATTTTTTAAGTATTTGTTTTATTTTATCTACATCTGCTAAATCATTTTTTTCTATGTCAAGTTTTAAACTAAAATAAGAAAAGTATTCATGTTGTTTAAATTTCTTCAATATTTTTGTAAGATTAAGGGCTCAATCTCACAATCCAACATGTCAAACTCAAGTTTTTGTTTTATCAGAAAGATATACAACTCATATATAAGGAACAAAATTTGAAATTTTTCTTAGAAAATTAACTTCAAGTGAAGTTTCGTCTAAATTTGCTATATCTAACCCAAGGTATGACTTGTATTTTTTTATAATTTCCACTACATTTGTAAAATAATATTTAGGAATTGGAAGTATAAAAAAGCTACTTTTTGGTGGATTAATTATACAAAATTTGATTTTTGGATTCTGTCTTCTGTAAGCACCTAATGAATCTGTTATAAACTTGTAAGTTTTGTAGTCAGTTATCGCGGGAGGGTTTATACTAATTGTATCTACATCTAGTTCTTTTGCCATATCTACTGCTTTATTCATTTCTCTTGAATTAACTCTACCCGAAACCTGAACAACCTTTACTGGAATATTGTACTTTTCTGTTAAAGTTTTTACATATGAGACATTCCAGCAATCAAAACTTTTCCACAAAGCCAAATCAATACCATCAAAATTTATTTCTTTTGCTATCTGAAATATCATATCCAATCAATATCAGGAAATAGTATCAGAACTTAACAAAAACTCTGCTTTATTTTCAACTTGTTCTTCCATAAACTTTTCTACTGATTAGAAATCTAAAAAACTTTAAGTTTAATGATAAGGATTTTTTAAAATTTTTCAACTATAAAATTAATAAACTAAAATTCAACACTTATTTATAATTTAGAAAAATATATACACTATCCAATAAAATATAATTATATCCACAAGAAATCCAGCTACAAGGAAAAATTTATACCATAAGTATTCATTTTTTGAATACCTAAAGATAAATAAAAACAATACAAAATTAAGCAAAACAAGTAATCCAAATATAATATGTCTTGTATAGTTATCCTTTTCTTCAGTGATTCAGGTAGCTTGTTCATCCACACTACGAGTATCTATATCCATTTCTGCATCTTCTTCAACAGATTCAGAATAAAAAGCCCCTCAAAAATCAGAATCTTTTTCTACATCTTCCTCATCTGGTTCCTGTTCATAAGTATCTTCTACTTCTTCTTCCTCTATGCTATCAACATATTCATCATTCTCTGCTGTTTCATCTTCAAACTCACCTTCAAGTTCTTCTTCAGTTTCTTCCTCTTGGAAACTACGAGTATCTACATCCGTTTCTTCGGTTTCTTCTCACAATTGTTCAGACTCATAAAAATCCTGAGTTTCATAATCTTGTTCAACTGCAGTTTCAGAGATATCTTCAACTACTACATCCTCTTCTATCATATCAATATAGAAAAATCAAATCAAAAACACAAAAAACAATCCTGTAACTCAAGCAATAGTTAAATATATTCTTTTGAGAAAAGATTTTCTGTTATTTACACCAGAAATTTTTTCATAGATTTTTGTTCTGGTTTCTTCTATATTATCAGGATAGTAATAATTTTCTGGCTTTAACAAATTGGAAAGTTTTTTCTTTGACATTTTTTTATAAATCAAGTTCTAAAGCATCTGAAAGCCTACTGTTTTTTTCTATTATTTCCTTTAATTTACCTTTTGATCTTGTTAACAAAGTTCCAACTGAAGATTTTGATATATCCATTATTTCTGATATCTCCTCATAAGATTTTTCTTCAAAATAATATAGTATAATTACATTTTTATATTTATAATCTAGTTGAGTTAACAACATTTCAAGAAGCTTTCTTTTATATTCATTCTCAAATTCTTTACTTTCAAAATCTTCCTTTATATTATTTTCAAAATCTTCTAAACTTCATACATTATTTTGCTGCTTGTTTTTCCTTAACCAATCAACACAAAAGTTATATGCCAATCTATATAACCAGCTTGAAAAATAGTATTTATCATCAAATTTTTCTAACTTGTTCCACAAATGAAGGAATATTTCCTGAGTTACTTCACCTGCTGTTTCTTTATCAAAATTGAAATGATAATATACATATCTTTGGATTTTGGGTTGCCATTTTTCTATTATAATATAGAACTTTTCTTTATCCCCGTTTATAACATCATTCACAATCTCTTCATCTGCTTTATTATCTTCGTAATTCACTGATTCATCCCAAAAAAAGTATAAAATCATACTCAATTTAGATAAAAAACCATTTAATATACCCTTTCTTATTATAATATCATACAACATCTTCTATAATATAATACGAGAAAAATAAAAAATTATCACAATTTTTAAGCTCAAACTCTATAATTAATTTCTTTTTCTACAAGGTCTTTCCTTCTTCACCACTTCAATGCTGAGATTTCTTTGATTACTTTTTTCTTTTCTTCATCATTTACTTTGGGCTCTTCAAAAGGATTAAGAGCATCTATACTAAAAGGTTTGGTAGGTTGACTATCTACAGAAAGTCTCATTACACCCTTATATTTATCTATATTTACAAGATCATCTTTTGTAAATTCAGGTCAAAAAACTCTCTCAAGAAAATCTGCATCTTCAGGTCAAACTTTGTAAGACATTATACTTCACACATTACCAAATATTGCTTTGGAAAGATCCATTTGACCTCACAATCAACTTTGTTTTAACTGTTCTATATACTGATGAGCAACACCAAGTCATAATTTGTATTTTCTTGCTTCAGACAAAACACTTTCTATAGATTCACTTACATAATTCTGGAACTCATCTATATAAAGATAAAAAGGATTTCTTTGATCCTCAGGTATACTTGCTCTTTGCAAAGCAGAAACCTTAATTTTTGTTGTAAGTATTCTTCCAAGTAAATGTGAGTTAATTTCACCAAGGTATCACTTACTTAAGTTTACAAGTATCACCTTATTCTCCTGCATTGCTTTAAACATATCAAAAGAGGAAGTTGGCTGTCCTATAATATTTCTAATAATTGGTGTTGTTGTAAACTGTCCAAACTTTGCCTGGAAGAAAGGTATTGCCTCAGCTTTTTCTCTGTCTCACATTGCTGCAAATGTTTTTTCCCACCAGGATCTAACTACAGGATTTTTTAGATGTTTTAGTTTGACTTTACGAAATGCATCATCTGCAAAAAGTCTTACTATTTCAGTAAGAGTACCTCATTCAGGCTGATCCATAAGAGTAAGTGCTCAGTTTCTGAAATAATCCTGTAATCTTGGTCCAAAAATTTCATGTCAATAAAGCCCTATAAACATATCCACCAAATCATTGGTTATTATATCTTTCTGTTCTTCAGTTTCCGGAGTTTCAAATGCGTTCATACCTATTGGATATTCGAAATTGGATGCATCAAAATATATCAAATCATCCACTCTTTCTTTCGGAAAGTAATCCAAAAGATCCTCACACAAATCACCATGGGGATCAATCAAACAAAAACCTCTGTTGTTTATCATATCATCTTTTGCCTGATTCAAAAGCATAGTTGATTTTCATGTTCAAGTTTGTCATATACAATAAAAATGCCTAAATCTATCCTTTGGTTGTATCCTTACTTCTTTTTTTACACCTCAATAAACATTATGTCATATCAAAACTCACTCATGAGGAAGATTTTCTGGTGCTGGAGAAATTTTAAAATTCTGCCACTTAATTCTTGGATTTTTGTTGTACCTGCTATGAGGGAAATGATAAAGAGATGAAATTTCTTTGATATTAAAAGTATCATATTTTGGTGAAAACAAAATATCCTTAAATCCGATAGGTTTGGTATAAGATCTTTCAACAAACTCTTTTACGAATTTGTCAGGATTGTTGTGTTCTTTAAAGCTGAATTTATTTAATCAGGTATAATTATACTGAGATATAGATCTTTTAATATCTTCTATTAAATTTTTTGCTCTGTTGTAATCAACACTTACTGCCAAAACTTTAATTACAACTTCAAATCATTCATCCTCTGCTTTTTTGTCCAAATCTTGCTCCTGAGAAGAAGAAAATCAACTTTTTTTCTCTTCTTTTTTTTCTTCATCTTCTCACTCAAAAAATCAGGCCAAGAAATCCTTCAAAAACTTCATAACTGAAAATCATTTATCTCAGGATTTTAATTTTTCTATATTATCCGACATTTCTTTTTGCCAATCCTCCCCAAGAGGAGTTATTAGGAACTGCAAAGACAATTTCTCTTCTCGTGATACTCTGGAGAAAGCAGACAAGATGCTATCCATTGGATCTACTTCAAAATTCTCGTATGTTTTAATAGGCAAAGTAGTATCCTTGGCAAGCTCAAAATAGCCTCCTGCAAAAAATTTTCAACTATCCAAAAGCTTTGGCTGTTCTATTCTGTCAATTATACAACCAGGATAAAAAGAAGATATAATTTTCTCAAAAGTATCTACATATTCTTTAGGCACTCAAATAATAAATTTAATAATTTCTTTTTCTACAAGAAGTTCCATACTAAGGTAATTTTGGCCAAACATTTTGTCCCAAAAAGTTGGAGAATATATAGAAGAAAAATTTTTATACAACTGATTCATTATTTCTATGTTTTGATTCATAGATTGAGTGTTGTCCTGACTTTTTTGTGATTCTGATTCTTTATTTGGAATTTTTACATACAAAAATCTCAAAGAATCTCACTTTTGTTCCAATCTTTTTTTTCTATAAAAAAGAATCAGTCACTTAAATCCAATATACAGTAAGAAAAGCAAAACTATGAAAACTGTAATTTGTATTAGCATAAACTAAAAGAAAATTTTATATAAATCATTTAATTATAATTATATTGCCTTTTTTTTCAAATTTTTTTTAGTCTAAATCAAATGAATACTTAATAAAACTTCTAAAAAACCGATTTGTATCATTTTTCTTTTAAACTTTTTATTAAAAATTCCATTAATTCCGGAGTAATTTTCTCCACATCATGAAACAGTATGATTCTTCAATTTTGCATTTCTTTGGATAACTGCTCTTTTATATTATCCTTTATTTTTTCTTTTTCAACTCCCAAATCCTCTTTTTGCCAATCCAAAGAATCAAAATTCCAGAAACAATTCACAAGATCTTTTTGCTCAAGAATCTTATCCAGATGATCATTTACTTTTCAATATGGAGGTCTAAACAATTCTATTGGATAATTATATCATAATGTACTATTTATCAAAGAGTTCGTGGATTTGATTTCCTGTTTGGTTTCATTTTTACTCAGATTTTTAAAAGACCTGTGAGTAAAAGAATGATTTCAAAGTATGTGTCCCTGTTTAGTAATTTCTTTTATCAAGGAAGGATTTTTAAGTATGTTCTTTCATAAAACAAAAAACACTGCATTTACATTATTTTCATCCAAAATTTCCAATACTTTTGGAGTTATATCTGAGTGTGGACCATCATCAAAAGTTAATAAAAACTTTTTCTCTCAAAGATAATTTTCTTTGCAGTACTTTTTTAACGATGATAGAGCCTTTTTTATGGATTTGGTTTTTACTAGTGACTGAATATCAGGAACAGATCGATTCTTGCTAATATATAATTGTTTTATATCTGGTGTATAATTTTTTCAATCAGCAAAACTTATAGACAAAAAAATAGCTATAATAACTCAAAGACATATAACGTATTTTTTCATTCCTTATTATTTTTAACTTAAATTACTGTAACAACTTATATTTACTTAAAAAATATAAAAATTCAATTCTTTCTGGTATAAAAAATTTTTTTGTTATCCTTTGTTATCCTAATAAATAAATTATTAAAACAATTTTGGTTGAAAATTAGCGTTATTATTTTAAAAATAAAGTAGCTTTTAAAATCATACCCAAAAAATGAAAATTTATATCATCACACCTTTTTATAACAATTCCAACATATATGCTCACCTACTAGAACATACTCTACAATCAAGATATCCTATGAGCATCAATGAATATTTTGATTTCTTTGAAAAAATTGATTGATCAGAAACAAACTGAATTACAGTTTTTGAAAACATTCAATCCGAAGAATTAAATAGATTTTTTGAATACTACAAAACACCTCCTTCCCCTGAAAATATAGACTACGAACTAAATATACTTCAGGATGAACTCAAGAATCCAGAATACCCTCTACAACTCGAAGAAGAAATATGAAAGATTTTTTATTGAGAAACTTTTAACCTAAACAGTATCTGAAATCCATCATATCAAGAAATTTTTCGGTATCACCAAAATTACTGTCAAAATCCTACATACATAATATGTGATGACAATGAAGAAATATATGAAACAAACATTAATTATTCAAACTCCAATGAATTTCCTGATATTAACTTTTACACCAAAACAATAAAATTCCTACAAAACAAAGAACATCTAATATACTGAAAAAATAATTCCTGTTTTAATTTATATTTTATGGAGTTTTTAATAGAGTTTGCAAGCAACTATAACGATTTTGCTCAAAGGTACCAGAATTTTGCTATTAACTTCCCTGAAGTGCTTGGCCACTATTTTCCTGATTATACAGTAGTTTCTATTCCAAATGATGCTTGCTTGAGCTTTTCACCCAAGGACTTTGAGAACTTCAAAGAATATTTTTTGGAAGATTATCTTAATAAAGATTTGAAAATACTGAAAAATGAATCAATATTAAGGCTTGGTAAATTCCTTACTGATACTCAAATTAAGGATTTTATTAATAACTTAAAATACGAGTTTATAAAAAGCATTTTAACTTAATAAAAAATTAAAAAATGAAACTTTACTTATATACACCTTTGTACAAAAATTCCACCACTATACCTTCACTTCTTAAAAACTATTTTTTGTATGCACGGGATTTTGATTTTTATAACAAATTTTGCAGCAATATTGATGTAAACTTATTTCCCTGATACACAGTATTCAACAATCTCCCTGATAATGCAGAAGAGTTTTTCCGGGAACAAATAAATAAAGAAATTTCCTCAAATGTATTAAATAAAGAATTTGAAATACTAAAGCTTTCTGAGCCAACTACTGAAGAATATGTCATAGAAAGAATGTGAAAATTAATATACTGAAAAAACTTTTCTATAACAGAAACCCTGAACTTTTCTAATACAGAAGTTACTGAATACTTCCAGAATTTTTATCAAAATCCTTCTTATATAATAACAGATGACAACCACAATCTTCAAAAAGAATACAATTTTGGAAAACACAATACAAAAGACTGTATTTTTGAAAACAAGCTCAAAACAAAAACAGTCAAATTTTCTGATATAGAAGAAAAAACAATATATTCCCAAATCCAAAATCACTGGGATGTATATTATTTTTTGTTTATCAGAGAGTTTTTCCTGATGCAGGATGAGTATTTCAACAGATTTGTAAACAAAATGTACTTTCACAATGATATGTATTTTTACAACTTCTATGAATACTTGGCAGAATTTTCACCTTATAAATCTGATTTTGAACCCAATCAGGAATTTTTTGAAGAATTCAGAAATTATTTCCTGAAAAATTTTTCAAAAAACTATTTAAAATACATTAAAATCTACTCAATATTGTTAACCTGAGGTTATCCACCAAAAAGTCAGATAAAAGAATTTGTTGAAAATATTGATTTTGAAAGTTTATACAAACTAATTGACTTTGAAGATAGTTAATTGATAAGATTTGATTTCTGAAATCTTCTTTCCATAAAATCTATGTATCAGGATACACTAAATTTCTCATTTCCAAGAGAATTAATCAAATCAATAGACTTTTGGGTGCTTCATTTTTTGTGAATATTTTCTGCAAGCCAATTTATTATATCCTGCATATTTCTGTTTTTAATTTTTGATGGTATAATACCAATATTTTTTTCCATATTTTCATAAATACAGTATCAGTACATAGTACCAAGAGAATAAGACGGGAAGTACCCAAATCTTCATATTCACCAGTGAACATCCTGCAAAACTCATTCTTTGAGATTGTTTGGTTCAATACCTAGATAATCCTTGTATTTTTGATTCCAAACTTCTGGAAGATCATTTACATTTAGGTTTCACTCTAACAGAGATTTTTCTATCTCATATCTTATAATAATATGCATATGATAAGTTAGCTGATCCGCATCAAGTCTTATCAAACTTGGTTGTACAAAATTAATGTATTCCATAAGATCTTTGTAAGAAACTTCTTTTAGTTCTTCTGGAAAGTAATCTTTCAGTATCGGAAAGAACGCTTCTTGGAACTCCTCTTGTTTGGCTAAAAAACGCTCAAAAAACATGCTTTGAGATTCATGTATTGCATAAGAGTTGATCTCTCAGGAAGGCAAACCAAACCATTCTTTGTCTTTATTAAATTCACATATTGCATGCCCCATCTCGTGAATAGCAAGAAGAGCAGAATATATTAAATTTTTTCAGTACACTTTTGTTGTAACTCTAACATCATTTGGAGATATTATTCATGTAAAAGGATGAACAGATGAATCAAGTCTTCATCTTTGGAAATCATAACCTATTTCTCCAATAAGTTGGTTACAAGCTTGCAAAATCTTTTTTTGATCAAAACTTTTATCAAACTTTTCAATAAATTCATAAGATGGTTTATTTATTCTTGAAATAAGATTTTTAAGTTTTGGATTTAACTCCTGAAATATTTGATCAACTTCATCTGTGGTTACCAACGGATCATGTTTATGCAAAAAAATATCATAAATATGGTTGTAATTTCATATATAATCTGCTTTTTTTCTTCTTAAGTTCCAAAAGATTCTTGAATTCTCCAGCAAACAACGAAAAATTATTTTCCTTTCTTGCTTGTTTCCAGGCTCAATGTGTTTTTGAAGTTTAGTATGATATATCCTGAAAAAGCTCATTAGGAATTTTTTTGGTTCTTTCTATTTTTTCATAAACAATTTTTATATTAAACTTACTTTTGTAATCAAGAGAATCATCTTCAAGAAGTTTGCAAGTTAAATTGTATAACTCATCTTCAGTTAATTTTTCATAAATTATGTTAGAAAGAGTTTTATTCATAAAAGCTTTATCATTGCCTGCATCAGAAGGCATATAAGTTGACTTATCCCAGTTATTTAATTTTATAAAGCTTCTTAAGTTTTTGATATCCTGCATTTTTCCAACAAATTCATCAAACATTTTATTTTTTTATTTTTTAAATTATAGACAAAATAATATATATTACTAACTAAAAATCAAAAAAATCTTGAAAAAAAAATTTTTTTTCATAAAGTCTTTTGAAATTTAATATTAAAAACTTCTTATGGAACAAGAATCAAACTTTGAATTATTTGATGAAGCTATAAATGCTTGTAACAACCCAAAACTAAAACAAATACTTCAAAACACCAAAAATCAACTACAAGAAATTTATAATCAACAAGAAGATAAAAGTAGTCTTAAAACAAGGCTAATAAATTTTGAAGTAATTAAAAACGACAAAGAAATGGTAGAAAAATATTATAATATTTCCAGACTGGAAAAAATCCTTGATCAATATTTTGAGCTCCAATCAAATATTGAAAACGAATCAATAAAAACAAATAAGGAAGAATATGAATATCTTCAAAGAATAATGCACAAAGCAATAAAAATCAGCTGAGATATTATTGATCCACTAAATGATATTTTCAGAAATTATCCAAAAGCTTTGACTGCAGAAGGATATAATTTTATGGAAGTTTTCAAATATTACCAATAAAAAACTGGAGCAAACATTCTGCCCCAGTGATTATATTGAAATATATTTTTTTAGAACATTTTTTAGGTTAGACATCCCAAGCAACATCCATACTAATGGGCCACCAATGAATTTAATAAGTATGGATGGCTTGATTTCAAAATACTTTAGAGTGTATCTTGTATAATAACCATAGCCCAATAGTATCCAGCAAAAAAGTGCATATAATACAATATCTTTGATTTCTGGTTGTTCCATAGTACACCTCCTTTTCAAAAAAATTTTCCTAAATTTATCAT
>CAZWWJ010000009.1:0-15831 GCA_964637495.1 uncultured Candidatus Peribacteria bacterium
TTTTTATAATTAAACCATTAAATTATGACTAAACAATTACGACGAGACTATGATTTGAAAGATTATCGCCTTTTAGATCCTTGAGAGATTGAAGAAGATGATAATTTAGTAGAAGCTGAAGTTTATGCGATATGACAAGACCTTCAAGAAAACGAATCACTTAAGGTCGATTGAGAAATAAAGACTAGAAACAATTGATTTAAAAAAGAAGATAGTAATAAAGAAAGATATGATCTGATACCTGTTAGTTTTTTAAATAGGTTTTCAGAGCATTTAAGAAAAGGCGCTGATAAGTATGAAGAATGGAATTGGGTGAAAGCTGATTCACAAGAGGATTTGAACAGTATGAAAGAAAGCGCTTTTAGACATTTTATGCAATGGATGGATTGAGATGATGATGAGGATCATTTTAGTGCTGCTATATTTAATATGATGGTAGCTGAACATATTAAGAATTGAAACGATGTCGATTGGAAGGATTATTGAGAGATTTATATTTAATTATAATAAGAATGTCTGATAAAATAAAAAGAGACTGAAAATGAAGGATTAAAAAGGGCGTTGCTCAAAATACAAATAAGAATTGAACGGCTGGGAGGCCAACGGTGATGACGGAGGATGTAATCCGTGAATTAAAAAGGGCCTTTGAAAAAAGTTTTACAGATATTGAGGCTTGTTTAGATGTTGGAATTTCAACCACTGCATTATATGATTATTGTAATAAAAACCCTGAGTTTGCGGAGAGAAAAGAGGAATTAAAGAAGATGCCAAACCTTGAAGCTAAGTTAGTGTGGCAAGACAAGATAAACAGTGGAGATTACAAGGCTGCTAAGGAGTGGTTGGAGAGAAAGAGTGCTGACGAGTTTAGTATGAAAACTAAAGTTGATGCTAATGTAAAAAATGAAACTGTTGTTGATATTGCATCATTAGAAGACGAGACTTAATTTTATATTATATAAGTAGAGATGACTGAATTAAATAATTTGGATTCTAAAGTTAAGGAGGACGTTAAGAAGCTCAACAATAGGTATCGGAGATTAAATCATCTTTATAAAATACAAAGTAGAGATCAGAAGATAATAACTATGAGATTAAACAAATCTCAGAAGGAATTATATAATATAGAAAAAGAGAACAACAACGTGTTGATTTTGAAATCCAGGCAGATGTGAATATCGACTTATAAACTAATTAGTTTATTAGATCAAGCGATATTTAATAAAAACCAGAATTGTGTTTTGATGGCCCATACGAGACCTATGATGCAGAAGCTTTTTAGAATAGTTAAAAGAGCTTATGGTCATCTCCCTGATAAGATAACCTCTAATTGACAAGTCTTACGAACAAAGCCTAAACCTAAATATGATAATAAGAATGAATATGTTTTTGAGGAGTTAGATAGTAGAATAGCGGTTGCTTTGAAAACAAGGTGACAAACTATTACTAACCTACATATTACTGAGTTGGCTTTTACAAACAAGGCGAGAAAGAAATGGACAGCTGCTTTAGATGCTGTATGAAAAAATCCTATCACTGTGGAGACCACTGCAAACGGGACTTGAAACTTCTTTTATAAATTATGGAACAAACACTATTGAAATGAAAATACATCTTTTAAAACTGTTTTCTTTCCGTGGTATGATGAACCTGATTTTACAATAGAGGACAAGTACTGTGATGTTGAGTTGCCCCTTAGATTAAAAAAGAAATTTAAAGATTTGGATTTAAGTCAAGAGCAAAGAAATCGGTATGCCGAACAATTCGATAAGAAATGAGAGATGGTTTTTCAAGAGAATCCTACAACTCCTAATGAAGCCTTTCTTTCGTCCGGTAGACCTTTCTTTAATAATAATATAATACAAGACTGGCCTGAATTAGATTATGTTAAAGATGATAAATATCCTAACATAAGATATTACAACGACATTAAAGAGACTAAAGACTTTTTAATGGGTGTTGATGTGTGTGGTTGAAATAAGGATGGAGATTACGCCGTTATCACACTTAGAAATAGAGATATGGAACTTATAGCTACCTATATGGGTCACGCTGGCCCTATAGAGCTTGCTAGAATAATACATCATATTCGGAAACAGGGTTTTAAAACCGGTTCTAGAACGATATGAGTTGAAAGAAATAGTATGGGGGTTGCTACTATCGATAAGTTAATAGAAAAGTGATTTTGAGGATTGTTATTTAAATACAGTCAAAAAAAACACTGATTTGCAACCACTCAAAAAAGTAGATGAAATATCTTAAGTAACTTAAGAAAAGCTGTTTCTGATAAGGATATTGAACAGTTTGATGATAGAGTAAAATCACAATTTACATCCTTTGTTTATTGAGATAATGATAAACCACAAGCAGAGGATTGATCTCACGATGATGGTGTGATGGCGGAGGCCATTTGCTTTCATATGAGAAATATACCTGCTGCTACTAAAAAGAACGATTGGTTAATAGTTTAACTATTTTATTATATTATACAAAAAGATGAGCAACAATACTTATACTGGAAGAATTATGAAATTTTGAGTTGGAGTTGAGGCTACGAAAGGAACAGCAGTTGATTTAGAGACTTGGATTCCCAGAACAGATTACAGCCTTAATGCAACAACTAGTTATATTTTTAATGAGAGCGCTAAATGAACAATACACAGACAAAGCTCTAGTCAAAATACAATGACTATGATTGAGTGAAGTGTACAAGCGGTGCTATCAGATATCGATATTTGATATTTCTTATATAGTGCTTTATGAAGCGTTTCTAGTGAGATATCTACAGAGGACGGCACTGATATTGCATACAAACATACATTTAATTTACAAGAAACTAATTTACCTCCTACCTTAACATTAGGTATCGATGATCCTGTGGAGTGAAATGTTAGTTTTGCAAGAGGGACTGTAGGATCACTTACAATAAGTGTAGAAAATGAAGATTGGGCTACTTACAGCGTTGACCTTATGGCGATGCCGTGAGAGGACGCTACACACCCTTCAATTACACAAAGCAATCAAAATGATTTTAGTGCAACAACTGCAACTGTTAAGTTTGCTGATAATCTTGCTTGATTGGATGCAGCTGAAAAGACTTGTACTGAGAGTGTTGAATTAAATATCGAAAGAGATTTAAATGCAAAGCTTTGTAATGGTCAAGACTATCCTGAATCTTTTGTTAGTAATGGATTTGAAATAAATTGAAGTTTTACGGCTTCTTTTGAAAGCGAGACCTTTAAAGATTATAATCTAAATAATGAAAACAAAGCTATGGAATTAGAATTTGTATTAGAAAATAAAACAATATGATCATCAGACAATCCTACTGTTAAAGTTAGAATGCCTTTAGTTGCATTTGATGAATTTAGTAAAGAGGTTGATAATGATGATTATGTAAGACAAACTGTTAATTTCACTGGATTATATAGTGAGGTTGATGAGAGTTCTATGCAAGTTGAGGTTATAAATCAAAAAGACAGCTATACAAGCTAAATTTAATTACTAATTATTTAAAATGAAGAACTTTAAGCTACTAAATGAAAAAGACGTTGATAGACTTAATAAAACCTTAAATGAGGTTTCTATAAAAGAAGATGACGGCTCTAGTGAAACTTTTGAGATGACAATTACTAAAGAAGAGATGGATAGAGATGGAGATGTTATCGAAGTTGAGAGTATCGACACTTCTAATTATATGAAAAATCCTGTTGTTGGATTAAATCATTCTTTTGATGTTAAGGATATTGTATGAAAAACTACAAACATTAAAAAAGAGGGTGATGAGATTATAGCAGAATTTTCTTTTGCAAACACTGATCTTGCTAAAGAAATAAAGAAACTATATAAAGACGGTTTTTTAAATGCATCCTCTATTGGGTTTTGAAATTATGAACGCGATGAGGACGATCCTAAGATGATAAAAAATGCTGAGTTGTTAGAATGGAGTTTGGTATATGTCCCATCTAATAGAAATTCTTTAAGAAATGATAAGGATGATACACCAACTTTAATTAAGACTCTAACAAGACAGGGTGTTTTAGAAAAGGACGTTGATAAATCGGACGAAGCCAAGTCTGATGATGATAATAAAGAAAAGAAAATTACTTTGAAGGAAGTTAAAGAACTTATTGTTGGCCTTGAAAGTAAACTTGATAAGAAATTTGAAACTTTAGAAAAAAGTATACAAGAAAAAGATGATGACGATGGTAAGTCTGAAGAGAAAGAAGTTGAAAAAGAAATTGAAGATGAGAAAAATAAGTTGCTTGATAAAAAAGCATTAGTAAGAGAGATCAATAAGAATCTTGATGATTCTTTAAGGAAAATGAAACAACTTTAATAAAGACCTTACTTTTAAAAAGGAATTTTATATTTTATAATTAAAAAATATTATGAACGACGAAAACAAAGAATTAACAAAAACTATAACAAGTGCAATTAAAGAAACAGTTCCAACAGCTGTAAAAAACATGGGTATAGAAAAAGACGTGGACGACCTTAAACAAGAGGTGAAATCTATGAAAACTAAAGCTATGTTGAGTAAAGATGGTGGTGAAGACGAGGATGTTAAGAAATTTGCTAAAAGCTTTATAGCTGAAAAAGCAAAAGCTTCTTATAACAACGAAAAAGTATCTTCTAAAGCTTTAACTAAAAAGATTGTTGGTAGATTAGAAAAAGCTGGTAGTAATTTTCAAACTAATATTACTGACCACGGTGAAGAAGTTGCTTATGCTCAATTTGAAAAAGACATACTTCAAAGATTAGACACTTTTTCTATTATGGAAGATGTTGATCTAAGAAATCTAGAAGGAACTAATTCTAGAATACTTACTAAATTCACTGGAGACAATATGGAGGTTCTTTATAGACGTGAAGGTGAAAATAGTGATCAAGGTGATGGTACTCTTGAAAGAGTGACTATAAATGTTGCTTCTTTAGACAGACACGTTATAGTGACTGAAGAATTGCTAGCAGACGACGCTACAAACGACCTATACAACGAAATAATTAGAAAATTCACTAATGGTATGAGAAGAAAAATTGAAAATGAAGTTATGGTAGGTACTGGTGACGCTGATGGTAATGGTGTTCTTG
Source organism: uncultured Candidatus Peribacteria bacterium (assembly GCA_964637495.1). Taxonomy (GTDB): domain Bacteria; phylum Patescibacteriota; class Gracilibacteria; order Absconditabacterales; family Absconditicoccaceae; genus CAZWWJ01. The sequence continues at coordinate 5,092 of CAZWWJ010000009.1, forward strand.
GAATATTGGATTTTGACGCAGCTGATGCTGATAAACCTGGTATAGTAAAATTAGCTGATGGAAGCGGAGCTACTGATATAACTTATGACGAGATTGTAGATCTACTTGGTAAAGTAAAAGCTAAATATGAAGATGGTAATGAAAAAATATACACTTCTAAATATGTTCTTACTCAATTAAGAAAATTAAGAACTGCTGATGGTTATAGATTGTTTCCTGGTCTTGCTGAACCAGAAACTAATATAATGGGAGTTCCTGTTAGAGAATCTGTTGTTGATACTTTCCCACAAAGCTCTGATGATGAGGATGTTGATCAACCACTTATGGTTTATGGTAATTTTGATCTATACAGATTGTATAGAAGAAAAGGTACTGAAATCAAAAGAGGTAGAGTTAATGATCAATTCATTGCTGGAGAAGAAACTATTAGAGTTTCTGGTAGATACGGTGGAGCACCTGAATACAAAGCAGGATTTGCTGCAATTATGTCTGGAAACGAAGTTACGTAATCTAAACATATAGGATTCTGGGGGCATTAGTCCCCTGTCCTTATAATAATATTGGGTTTCTAATGTTATTATGTGGATATTTTACATATTTAAACTAAATAATATGAAGATTAAAGTTAAATGGAAGGTAAAAGCACACCCTTATAAGCCCTGAGATGTTGCTATGATACCTGCTAGACAAGTTGAATATTGGGAAAAAAGAGGCTGAATTGAGGTTTTAGATAGCAATTATGACGCTGATAAAGATAAAGAGCCCTCTAAAAGCCCCAATAAAGGCTTTGAAAAGAACAATAAGATGGTTGGTAAGGAAGACGCAAATGACACTTCTATAAACGTAGAAGATATGACCAAAAAGGACATTGTTAATAAATTGGATGAGATGTGAGTGGATTTTAATAAAAGCGACCTTAAATCTACATTAAAAGAAAAACTTATAAATATTTTATAATTTAAATTACTTAAACCCTATGAATACTGCAAAAATACATGAAGTTAATTATGATGACGTGACGAGCGACAATAATGGTTTATTTTATTGCGTTTCTATAAAAGATAACTATGAAGGACAGACTCCTTGTGTTGTTATTGTAAGAAAAAAAGATTATGATGATGTGGCTTGGATTTCAAAATCTGAATTCGAAAAGAAAGAAATAAATAATCAAGAGGCTGAAAGAATTATACAAACTAAATATGATTCTAGTGAAGCTTATATTGAAAATGACGAAATAGTTTATAACTTAAATAATTAAAATGGTGAACACAAAAAGTATAAAACATAAAGATTTTCAAAAGATAGTAGAAGAATTAAATTGAGATACTTATATTTGTACAGCGGTGCCTTGAAAGGCTGAGACTGATCACGCCTGGCAAATAAAGAAAATAACATCTGGTGGTTCTGTACAATATCCACTTAAAGATGGTGAAGTTTCTAATAAGTTTGTATTTCAGGCTTCGGAAAGAACAAATTATACATACACTTTTAGTAATTAAATAGAAAATAATAATGATAGATATTTTACCTAAATATGATGAATCGCCAGATTCAATAATTACTAATCTACCGCTGGATCAAGTATATAGTGCCTTAGATAAAAAAGTAAACAACTCTGACGCTGCGTTCTTTTGATTAAATGCTTATCTTACTGATATTGATAGTAATTGAGATGGTATTAAGGATATGGAAACAAAATTTAGTTGAAATCCTGAGGCTTCTATTTCAGTTACGGGTACTACTGATGAAATAATTACTGTTGCTAAGTGGGACTTGCCTAAATTAAATTGAGACATTGATACTTTATATCCTTGAAATTATTGATTGAATTTATCAGCTAAAATTAATGATGTTGCTAGACCTTATAAAACAAGATGATATTTTGAACTGTGGGAAGCAGATTCAAATTGAAACGATGTTAATAAAATAGCAACAAGTTATAATAAAACAAGATTAGATTCTGAAAAACAAGTTCAATCCACTAATATTCTTTTATTAGATCCTTACATTGTTCAAGAATGAAACTTTGTTTATATAAAGGTTCTAGTTGAATTTGATGGTAGTGATGTATCAAATCCAAACGATACAACATTAACAGTTTATTACCAAGGAGATAGCATTAGTTTTTTGACGCTACCTATTAGTAGAGAGATACTAGAAACAGTATTTTTAACAGAATCTCCACAGGATTGACAGTCTTATGTTAGAAGAGACTGACAGTGGGAGACTTTAGATGGTTGGACCGGAACTTTTCAAGACAACGATACTAAATACCTTCACGTAGATAGGGGTTTGATAGTAGCTAGAGCGGGATTGTCTGAATCTAGTACTGAAACTACTGAACTATACTTTTCTAATACTTTAGAATAATAAAATAATATAATATGCTACAATTAAATGAACTTAAAGAATATTTAAATATAACAACATCAGATCACGACGCTTTGTTAGAAAGCCTTATAGATGGGAGCACTAGTCGATTAGAAAAGAAATTAAATATAAAATTGACGTCCTCTACAATAGAAAATGTGGTTGATTGAAATTGACAAGATGTTTATTTCTTATCGGAGTCTAATATAACTTCATTTACAGATGTTTATTACAGAGCTTCTTTAAGCGATCCTTTTGAAGCGATCCCAAGTGATGATTATTATGTAAATCTTAAAGAGTGAGTTGTTTATTTTGAAGAATACATGGACAGATGAGATCAATTATATAAATTTGAATATGTTGTTTGAGGAACTGATGACGATATTAAATTAGCTCAGAAGATGATAATAGCATCTGTTTATAATACAAAATGAGCTGAAGGTATTTCAAGAGAGGAGGTTGAAGGCGACTCTGTGACTTTTAAAAACACTGAATATCCTAAAATAGTAAATGACATTTTAAGTAATTACGCAATTTTAAATTATAGCCCTGTATAATATGTTAAATAGTAGAGATACAAAGACTGCTGAATATTATCCTTTAGAAACTTGAGATAACTTTAAAAGCTATAGTGACGCTCCTCAAGATACTTTTAAGGGATATTTAAAACAAGAACAAGAAGCATATTCTATGGGAGATAGAGAAATTAAAGAGCCTTGGATTTTTAGTGTTGAGTGATCTTTAGAAATAGAAGATGGTGGTAGATTAAAAATAGAAGACCATTGGTATCTTATAAAATATGTTTTTCAAAAGAATTGAATCACTTTTAATAGAACTAAAATAATATTAACCCAATGAAAGAAAACGACTGATTAGAAATTAAAGTAGATATTTTATGAACAGAAAAACTTTATAACTCTCTTATAGATTTGAATGCAGCCAGTTCGGTTCAAGACGCTGTTTCTAAGAGTGCTTTTAAATTTGAAAGAGAGGTTAAAAAGGCGACTCCTGTAGATACCTGAAGGTTGAGGTGAGGATTCACAACAACTTTTGGGCTTCTTTGAAATTATCGATGAAAAGTATATAATAATGTTGAATATTGAGTTGATGTTAATAAAACACATCCTACAAAGAGTTGATTTTTTGAAAGAAGTTTTGAGGATGTAAAACCTTTTATAGACAAGACTTTAAATTCAATATGAGACGATTTAGAACTTAAATATAGTAATAAATGATTTTAGATATTCACGATGAATTGTTTTCAATTCTAAAAGAACTTGAGAGCACTACAACAGGAGACTGAAAGCCTTTTCAATTTGTAAGTGATGTTATTAGTGCGAAAGAAGCCGATTCTTTTCCTTATGCTGGTTTAGCATATTTAAGCACCGACACTAGTGTTGCCGACTCTTGTAAAGATAGAATTGTTCATACTTTCACTATAAGAACTCTATATCCTTATAAACAATCAGACACCGAATCTAAAAGGGCCGCTATGAGAGTAACTGAGAAAGCCTTAAATGAACTTATAAATAAAATAAGGTCACATAAAGAGCTTTCAGGGCTAGCATTAAAGGTAGGACCTTTAGAAGCTTCGATGTCTCCTGTTTCATTACCAGAAGAGGTGTCACATTGAGTTTGAATTGTTGGAAACTTAAATATACAGATCACGCTTTTACAAAATTATTAGATTATAATGAACATTTTAAATAAAATAAAGGATTTTGTCGGACTTGAAAAATCTTTTGATAAAGATACCTTTCGTCCCATACAAAGTATGTTTACACAAAGATGATATTGAAAAGACGATCCTAGAAGCCTTTCAGATAGGGATTATCTCAAGATGAGTATAACTTATCCTTGGGCTTATAATTGTATAGAAAAAATAACAGGTACTATTAGTAAATTGGATTATCACACAGTTAAGAATTGAGAGGAGGTAAATCACCCTTATAACAAGCTTATAGACCAAGATTTATTAGAAAAGATAGTGTGGTCGTTGTTATCAACAGGTGACGCCTTTTTATATGTTGAGAAAATGTGAAATTCAATTGATGAAATTCATTTTTTACCAACACCTTATGTTAGAATAGAAAGTAATTCGAGATGAAATATAAAATGGTATGAATATAATGTATGATCTAATAGTAAAGTAAGATACGAAAAAGATGAGATTGTTCATATTAAGAAATCTAGTCCTTATGATGGGTATTTGAATCCACAAAAAGGAATATCACCTTTAAGAGCGCTTTGATTAGATATTAGAATGGATGAGGAGACAAGTCTTTGGAATTACAATTTCTTTAAAAATGGTGCGATGCCTGGTTTCATATGAAAAGTGACCGATGACATAAACCCTGATTCTCCAAAATGACAACCATTAGATAAGGATCAAATAGAAAAGATAAAGAAGAGGATAAATCAACTATATAAAGGAAGCAACAATTCTTTTAAAACTATGATTTTGAATAAAGGGTTGGAATTAGATCAAATAAACACTCCCAATGAAAAAGAGTTCGGATTTATTGAAAGTAGAAAGCAGATAAGAGATAATGTAATTGGTACTTTTTGAATACCAAAAGTTCTTTTATGATTATCACAAGACGTTAATAGAGCTACTGCTCAACAGGAGGTTATTTCTTATTATGAAGACACTATAAAGTCATGGACTAGAAAGATTGAAGATAAGCTTAATGAAAAGATATTTTCAAACGATTGAGTTGCTTTCGAATTTATTAATGTGGTGCCAAGCGATAAAGAGCTTTTAATTAAATTGTGGAATGCTTGAATAATAACTAGAAATGAAGCTAGAGAAAAGATGACTTATGATGCTATGGAAGACGGTGACGTTGTGAATAGTAATTGAAATTTAGCATCGATATCTTTAGTACAAGATGAAAAGGGCCTTAATAAAAATAGTGAAGAAGATGATAAGTTAACGAGGCAAGTTGAATCTAGTTTAAAAAAGAATACCATTGGAACTCAAGAATGGAAAGAAAATATTCGATATAAGGCCGTTGATAGAATGGAAGATAATGAAACTGAAGTAATTGAACAATTGGAATATTTGTATGAGAATCTTGAAAGTAAAGTGTTTAGTCAAATCAATTGACAATGAGAAGCACCTTATTTAACGCCTGAAATAGAATATGAAGACGTTTTAGAAAAGGTTGAGAGTAATGTAAAACCATTATTTAATGACGTTTTACTATCAGAATCTAATGCTGCATTTGATATTCTTTGATTAGAAAGAAGTTATAAAAGAAAAGAGGTAAGTACTGCATTAGAAGCCTATTTATTAAACCGAACTAGAAAACTAGCTTCAAGCATTAAAGACACCTTAAATGGTGATATTAAAGACTTAATAAAAGAGGCTAATGAAGAGTGATATAGTATAGATAGGATATCTGATCTTATACAGGAGAAATTTGGTATATACAAGTCTGTAAATGCTAGAAGAATAGCAAGAACAGAAGTTAGTAGATATACAAATAGAGGAGCTTTAATAACTTATGAAAAGAGTTGAGTTGTTGAAGAAAAAGAGTGGTTAGCAGAATTGGATTGAAGGACTAGTGAGATATGTCAAAAACTAAATTGAAAAAGATTTAAATTAGATGAGACTGTTGCTAAAGAAGGCGACATTGTTGGTTGATACGAGGTTTGATATTGAGATATAATGCATCCTCCTGCACATCCTAACTGTCGTAGTACTTTAATACCAGTGATTACAGAAAAATCAATGAAAATGATAAAAAATATAAATAAAAATACTTTAAAGAAATAATTAACCTATTTTATACTTAATATAATTATAATGACTGATAAAACAATTAAAGTTAAAACAATCGATTGATATCCAAAAGATCATGTAGAATTTGAATTTGATATGCAATACAATGCTTTTAAATTAGATGAAACTCAAAAGATTATCGATGTTTCTAAAGAAATTGAAAGTAAAAAAGATGACATTAAAGAAACTGAGGGTGCTATAAAATTAGCTAGCGTAGCATTCAAATGAACTTATGAAGAAATCAAAGAGAAAATGCTTGTAGTACCAATGTGAGAGTTAGAAAAAATAAATAGTGCTATAATGGAAAAAGCAGGATTTTGAGACATCAATATCGATGGTAAAAAAAAAGGAATAGTTTAGGAGAACTAATCGATGAAAACATAAGACGATATGAAAAACAAATAAATAAGAAATGAAAGACACCGAGTGTTGTTAAAAATAAAAAGAGCTGCCCTAAAGAAATATTTTATATTCAACTAATGGACGCCTATTGATTGTCTTGGGAAGAGCTTATGAACACTCCTATACATATAATAAAGATAATGGCCAAAAAGAAAGTTTTAGACAGTAAAAATATGAAAAAATAATGAAAAAAAGCTTAGAAGTTATAATAAATTGAACGGATAAACTTTCAGGCACTCTTTCTAAGGCGAGCAATAGCATAAGTGGCTTTGCAAAAAAAAATAAGAGAGTTTTTCAAAAATTAACAGCTTGATGAACAGCTGCTTTTGCTTGAATTACTTTGTGAGTGAAAAAAGCAACTGATATGGCTGCTAAATCAGAAGGTACTTGGAACAAGTTCAATACAGTTTTTTGAGATTGAGCTGATGATATGAAAGAATATGTTAATACTTTAAGAAACGAGATGCCGCTCGCTACCGATCAAATTGCTAGGATGGGAGCTGATATGCAGGATCTTTTAGTACCAATGTGATTGGCAAGAGATGAGGCTCAAGACCTTACAGAACAATCATTAGATTTAGCAAATAAATTAGCAGCTTTTAATGATGCTAATCCAAAGGACGTATTAGAAGCTATGAAATCAGGTTTTACTGGAATGTCAAGACCTTTAAAACAATTTGGTATTGATGCTAGTCAGTCTGCATTAACATTAGAAGCTCAAAATATGTGACTAATTGAAGCCGATAAGAGATTGCAGGACTTAGATCCTTCTATAAGAAGAAATGTTAGAGCACAGGCTTTAATGTCTAAGATGACAAAAGATAGTTCGGATGCTATAAATGGTTTTGAAGAAAATTCTGATAGTCTTTTATTTAGACAAATGGAACTTGATGCAAAATTAGAGGAGGTTTCAACAACAATAGGTAAGGCATTCATTCCGGTTGTTGATAGTGTTGTCACTACAATACTCCCTGTTGTGGATTCTATAATATCTTGGGTTTCAGAAAACCAAGATTTAACTAGAAATATAATAATAGCAGGAGGTGCGATTTCGGCATTAGTAGCTTGAATATGAGCAATATGACTTGTTGTGCCGACAGTAATCGCTTGATTAGGAGCTATAACCACAGCAATAGCTATTTTAGCGTCCCCTATAACACTAGTAATAGGGTTGGTTGTTTGATTGTTTGCAGCATGGAAAACTAATTTCTTATGAATACAGGACATTACAAAGACTGCGATTGGTGGTATAATGTGATTTTTTAAGGGCCTCTATGAAGGTGTTAAGTGAATAGTATCTGATATTGTTTGAGAGATTAAAAAAATGGGAGAATTTATGAAAGAGATACCAGGAGCCTGAATTGCTCGTTTTTGAGTTGATGCGTGAAAAGCTTGAATATCTTGAATAAAGAAACTAGCATCTTGATTTAGAGAGAGTTGATGAATGGTTTCTTCAAATACAGCTTATATGGTCGGTGAGAGAGGACCTGAAATGTTTATACCTAGTACTACTGGGAGAATAGAACCTAATGTCTCTTGAAAGTCGTGAGATAATATTAACATAAACATTAAAAACGCTGTTGTTAGGGAAGAAGCTGATATTCAAAGAATTTGAAGAGAAATAAAAGACATGTTTATTAAAGAAAAAAGAAGATATAATAACTGAGTTTATTAAATAATAAAACTAATATGATTACTAAAATAGAATACAATTGAATAACTATATGAGATTGAAAAAGTAAGTTAGTTAATATTGACGAGGACAATCTCCCTGAAATAACAACTGATAGTTATGATGTCTTCTGATCTGATTGAAGAAAGTTATTACAATCAAATTACTGACAAAAATCATTTCAAATCGAAGGTAGAATAGAAGCCGACGATAAAAATGATTTATATAATATAATAGAAGACTACAAAAGAAAGCTTTCTAGTAATGAAGAGCTTTTAAGGCTTTATTATGATAGTTGAGATGTGAGAGCAGCTAAAGCTATTTGTACAAATCCTAATTCTATATTCGATACTCAAAGCACTACAATAGATTATATAGAATTTACAATTACTTTTACAGTTTATTGAGGCCTCTTATACGATGTTTGATATAAACAATTCAGTAAAATGTTTTATAGTAATGGTTCTTTTCCTAAATCTAATTTAAATTACCAATGACACCAACCGAACTGGTTTGCTTTAATATTTCACGTACAAAATCCTTGAAATATAGAAAATATACAAATAAGTTCTAACGACGATACCTTAATAATACAAGATGTTAATTTTGATAATAGTGATTATTTGGTGTGGACTGAAGCTAGAAAGACCGTTAAATTCTGATGATCTTATGATGATTTTGAAGATTTTTTAGAAAAATGAAGCGCTGTTGAGGCTTATTGAAAATACCCTAAAATATTTTTAGGTGATATCGATATAGAATTTTTAGATAGTAATGGTAATAATGCTTCTTGATATTCAATGCTCGGAGTTTTAGCTTTTAAAAATGCTTATAAATAATGAACAACTATGAATACGAACTTCGATTAAGAGATAAGGATTACAACTTGGTGGATGTAATATGACAAGACAAGATTAGAAGCAGTTTTTCAAGAGGCGCACTCGATATCACAAGACAGATAACATGAGATTTTTGAGGTCTGTCAATACAAACGGATTTAAATTTTTGAAAAAGATTAAAAGACATTTATGTTTGAGAGGTTTACTTAAAGGGTTTTTGACCGATATGACAAAATCTAGTATATAGGTGAGTTGTTTCTAATATAGAAAAAACTAAATGAGACAATCAAGCAACCATTTTAGAGTTTCTATGAATGCAAACTATATTAAGTAATGTTTATTTTATATCGCAAGACTGAGATAAAGAGTTTAATTATGTTGGGGATATGTATACTATAATCAATAGGATTATTAACCAAATGAACGACTATTGATATACAAACCTTTCAACTTGAAGCCTTTCGGTGCCTGACGAAAATATAAGTATAAACATAAGTAAAAACACTTGTAAAGAGGTATTAGATAAGATAGCTGATTTGTTCTTAAATATAAATCGGCAATTAGATAAAAACGATAGATTAAAGTTTGTTAATGTTAATAATACGCCAACTCATAATCTTTCTTTTTGAAATGAGGTGACTAACATAGAAGAAGACAATCTTTATAATGAAATTGTATGGAAAGTTAATTTAGAATATGCAGATCAAAATGAAGATTTACAAACCATTACAATATCAGACGTGACAACTAAAGATGAATATGCTTTATTATCAAAAGAGACTTACAAGAGTAAAGAAAATATTAAAACTGCTTATGAAGCTAATAAAGCAGCCAGTAATATTGTCACAAGACTAAATGGCCCTGTAAAACATCTCAAGCTAGATGTTGATTTAGAAAAATTTAATGAAGCTCAAGCCTACAATATTACTAGGGTAAATCCTGGTGATAAAATAGATATTAGAAATATAGAGACAGAATTAAGTAGTGATATTATAGAATTTTGAGAACAATATAAAGATTTAATTATAGAAAAAATAACATATTCTGAAAATAAAGCCGCTTTTGAAATAGGTTTTATAGAAAACTATACTAAAAGTCTTTTTGAAGACAGTCAGAGCGCCCAAGAGTGACCTGATCAACAAACTTCGGTGACTACTCTTGATGCTACTAATATAACTACAAATAGTTTCGTCACTAATATGAACTTCATAACAGGAGCTTATGAATCTTTAGATGTTTATTTTCAATATTGAGATGATGATCAGATGTTATTTGAAACTGCAAGATCAAACTTTTCGGACAGTTGACAATACTCCATTACAATTGATGAGTTGGATTGAACTATGTTGTCCTGAGAAACAACTTACTATTATAAAGCTGTTGCTGTTGAGGGTGGCACCGAAAGTATTGTTGCTCAATGAGCTACAAAAACAGTAGAAACTGAGCCTGTTTCTATAAACAAGGGTGTTGTTGATAATATTGAGCCTAATTTAAGTATACAATACACATTTAATTGATTGGACGCTATTGACTTGTCTAATTTAGGAGCTGGAGAAAATATAGAACCTAGCTTAAGTGTACAAAGTACTTTTATACCAGGACAATACGATCCTATTGAACACACAGATAAAGAATACATACAACCAATATTTGAATCTAATTTAAAAGAA
>CAZWWJ010000009.1:15931-17877 GCA_964637495.1 uncultured Candidatus Peribacteria bacterium
TCTAAACTTTTATAAAATAAAAAAACACAATGTTTAAATGAGAATACATTATTGAAGATAAAAAGACTGGTGAGATTATTTCTAGAATAGAGAATAGTCTGCAATGGACATTTTATAATTATGCACAAGTGTCTTTTTTTAATTCTTGATATGCATTAACTTGAGTTTTAAAAGATCCGGACCTTTATTTGGGTACCGACTCAACATCCGCAACCAAGTGGGATGCCGAAACTACTAGTTGACCAAACAACAACTATTGAGTTGTTAAAAGCCCAACTTTATGACCTTTTAAAAAATCTGGTTGAGAAAGAGTAGATTGGGAAAATTGATATGCTCAGGTTAAATTTGAAATACCATCTTGAAATCAACAAATTGTTAATGAGGTTGGGGTTGTTTCTAATGTTTTATCATCTGATGGCGGCAATTCTAGATTTTGACTTTCTAGGGCTGTTAATTCTGGATGAATAACGATCCCCGATTGAGGTGCTTTTGTTTATTATAGAATAAATATAGATTTCTCTACATTAACAAATCAAAATGCACATCCTATGATCCAATGAGTTATAAAAGCTAAGGATAGCGATTATGGTTGATATTTTGATAGTTTATTTTTTAGTCCTGGAAACATCGACTTGGATGATTTAGGTTTATGATTTAGTTTAGGATTATCTGATGCTACAATTGAAAATACAGCAACAGAATTAGCTAGCCCCTACAATAGATTAGTTTTTCCGGACTCTGAGATTATAAAAACACAAGAGACTAGTTGAACTAAAGAAATAAAATATCTACAATGTGAAGCTAGCTTTAGTAATATAGAGCCCTGAACTCATATTAAAGAAATAGGATTCGTAGGTCCTGATGGTTTCTTTGATGACGCTCCTCCTTATTTAAGAACAACAGAGATAAGTCAGATTTTCAATACAACTGAAGACGAACTAAATATGACATATAATTTTAGAATTACTTAATTTTTAAAACTTAATATTACAAAAATGCTTAAAGGAAAATACATTATTACAAATGCTAAAACTGGTGAAGAAATAAAAACTATAGAAAACAAACTACAATGGAACTTTTATAATTACGCTCAAAGAGATTTTTTACTTTCAGATTATGCTAGTACGTGACTATTCTATCAACCTACATTATATTTAGGGGACAGTCAAGTAGACTCTACAAAATGGGATGCTGACGCACCCTCAACCTCTCCTTGAAACCACGGTGTTGTAAAAAATGAGACATTAGGTTGAATTAGTAAGGTATCTTGAAACTCTATGGATTGGAGCAACAATGTTGCTAGAGTTGTTTTCGAAGTGCCCTGAAACAACGCACAAACAGTTCATGAAATGTGAATAGTTTCTAAAGTGTTATGAGATGGTTGATCTGATGAATATCTTGGTATTTCTAGAACGATGTGACAGGTAGATATTCCAACAGATGGTGCTTTTATTACATATGAAATAGATTTGAATTTTTGATTCTGGAATGATAATTGAGTGCAACCATTATGTCAATGAAACATTAAAGAGACTAGTGCTGGAGATGTTGGTTATTTTGATAGTTTATTTTATAGTCCTGGATCATATAATCAAATATGATTTTATCCTGATATTCATTTAGGAAATTCAAATGCTTGATTAGATAATACGGCCACAGCGCTAGCGTCTCTTATAGAAACGATATCGTGAGACAACGTAAATTATGAATTGGTCACAATAGAAAATGACTGATCTAAAATAATAGAGGCCCTTAAATTTACAACGTCAGTATCCTTAAATGAGTGAGTAAACTTAAAAGAAGTTGGAATGGCAAATAGTTGAAGTCCTTATTTGAGGGATTCTAGTTTTGATTATACTTTTGGAGCTGCTGACACTAAAAATCTAGAACTTATCTTAACATTTGATAAAATGGTCGAATTTTTAAAGGTATTGACTCAGGCGACA
>CAZWWJ010000010.1:0-17302 GCA_964637495.1 uncultured Candidatus Peribacteria bacterium
ATTAAACAACAATCAGGGAAACAAGGATACTTTAGAAAAAACAAAAGATATTTTAGACCAATACTACAGGGAAGTAAGTTAATATTAATTACAAACAAAACCTGAAATTTAAATTACAGCCAAAATTTCTTAATGTTGAATTTTTGAAAAATATATTTAAATTATAATATTAGTTATATATAAAAAATTAAAAAATGGAGAAAAACTTCTATATTACTATACCTGCCTTTTTTATAAATTCTAATATACATATATGAAATGCCTATTCTGCAATTATTGCAGATTTTATAGCAAGATACAAAAGAATCCTTGGGTATAATGTAAAATTTTCTGCCTGAACCGATGAAAACTCTCACAACATTGTCTCTAGAGCAAAAAACATCAATATAAGTACAAAGGATTATATAGAAATGATGAGAATAAGACACAAAAAAACCTGGCATGATCTTGATATTACTTATACTGATTTTATTAATACCAGTTCACCAGAGCATTCCAAAGTCACAACTTCTTTCCTAGAGAAGATAAAAAAAAGCGATGACCTATACAAATCTATATACGAAGGATATTACTGTGAACACTGCAACAAATTCAGGACCTCACAACAACTAACAAAAGAAGGACTTTGTCCAGAAGATTATTCAAAACCACAACTCATTCAGGAAGAAAACTATTTTTTCAAACTTTCTAAATACAAAGACACCCTTCTTGATTTTTACAAAAAGAATCCAAATTTTATATTACCAAAGCACAGACTAAAAGAAATCCAAAATTTTTTTAACAAAAAACTTAAGGACATCTCAATAAGCAGGAAAAAAAACTGAATCTGAATAACTATTCCTTTTGATACAGAACAGATAAGTTATCAGGGTTTTGACTGTCTGCTAAATTACCTGACAGCTTGCAAAGACCATGATATTCATTTCTGGCCACCGGATATACATGTTGTTGGAAAGGATATCACCAAAATTCATGCTATCCAACGACCTGCCTTTTGTTTTTCTGCATGACTAAAACCACCAAAACAGATTATATCAACATGATTTTATACAATTGAAAATCAACCAATATCAAGAAACAAAGGATATTTTATTGACCCAAGTGACCTGGTGCACAAATATTGAAATGACTTAGTAAGATTTTATCTTTTGTATGATAGTGAGGTTTGAGAAGACAGTGACTTTTCTTTTGAAAGATTCAGACAAATGTATCAGAGTATGTTAATAGGTGGCTGGGGGAATCTTGTTTACAGAGTAAGCAAGCTTGTAAGCCAGCAAAATATAGATAAATGAAAACTTCACGAAAAACAAATGAAAAATTTTTCCAAAAGCCTTGAAAAAATCAAAAAAAATAATAAACTTGCTTATATATTTATAAATGGATTTGAGCAAGAACATATTGAATATTACTTAGAGAATGGAAAAATTTCTTGATACACAAAAGATTGGTTCACACTTGTACAAACAACCAACAAATATTTAAATCAAACCAAACCATGGAAGTGAAAAAAACATTCAGAGCTTGAATTTCTTGTTTTTATGATAAAAAATCTTGGGTTACTTTCTGCACCTTTGTTGCCTGAATGATTTGAAAAACTAAAAAATTCTTTGAATACAAATATATTGGACCAGATTGACTGAAAAAAAACAATTAACAATATCCACCAAATTTTTGACACCAAAGAGTTCAAAATCAACATTAAGCCTACCCTACTTTACAAACCACTGGAATAATTTTTATATTCTAAAGCAAGCTATGTACAATTATTTTATTAGATTCTCAGGAGAAATCTGTATCAAATGAAGACATACCAGATGGAAATATATCAACAAATTAGCAAAAAATATAGAAGAAAAACTTGAAGATATTATTATAAATATCCATGTCTGATTTGATAAAATCACACTCACAACAGAAAAACAATGTGATGAACAACTTATCAAAGTTTTCTGAATTGCTAATTTTTCTGTGTTTGAAAAATACAAACTGCACACATACGAAAATCTTTTAGAGAAAGCTTATGATTTCTATAAGGACAAAGTAGATAATTATCAAACTTTCTGTGTAAATGTTAACAGAAAATGAAACCACACATTCAAATCAGTAGATCTGGAAAAAGATCTTGGTCAAAAACTTAACAAACACTCTTCTGTGGATATCAAAAATCCTGAATACCAGGCAAATCTGATTATAGATCAGGATACCGTATTCTTAATGCATTATACTACACACTGATTTTGATGATTCCCTGTATGAGCAGCAGGAAGAACCACTATGATGCTTTCGTGAGGCATTGATTCTGCAGTAAGTACTTGGATGCTTTACAAAATGTGAATGGATGTTGATTTTGTTTTCTTTGACCTTGGAGGGAAGGACGAATATCTACAATCTCTGGAAATAGCTGATTATCTTCAGAAAACTCGATGAAACGGCACCAAAGGAAACTATTATTATTGTGATTTCAAAAAACTTGTAGAAGGTATAATGTATACAGAAAAAAAATACAGAAATCTTGTACTAAAATATTTTTTCTATATAGCAACAAGCAAAATAGCAAGTTTCAGGAAAAACCTTTCTATAGCCACCTGAGAAGCACTGAATCAGGTTTCTACTCAGGTTATTCAGAACCTTAATCTACTGGACAGATTCAGTTACAAACTTGTTCTAAGACCTTTGCTTTGTTCTACAAAACATGAAATTATGCAGTCAGCACAAAATATCTGAACATACAACTTATCCTACAAAGGAGCCGAAAACTGTTCTCTTGTTACTCAACAAGCTGAAACAAAATGAAACTACAAAAAAGTTATCCAGCAGGTAGAAAAAATTCCGGAAAACCTTTTGGAAGAAGCTATTGGAAATACAAGAAAAATAAACATTCAGGAAGAAATTCTTAATCTAAAATACTGCAACAACACTTCAGAAAACACCAGCCAAAGATATATTATCTATATAAAACACTCTGCAAATGACTATATGGAATCAGCATACAACTTTTATTTTGAGGAGAAAGACAAACTACTGAACCTGGATAAGTCTCAAAAATATATTGTATCTTGCAAACACTGAAAACTCTCACCTGTTATAAAAGACTTCCTCGAAGAAAACTGATACGATGTTATTCACAGATAAAAAATTATTGATTTTTTGAATTTATCGATTAAAAAAAGAAAAAGAATTTATATCCTAAACATACAAACTAAATATGATATTTGCATGATTGTTGTTTATAACTTTTGGGATACTTGTTATAGTGTTTCCAAATCTTGTAGCTTACCTTATTGGAGGATTTTTTGTACTTATTGGACTTAATATAATAATAGGAGCTTTCCTTGTTAAAAAGAAAGCAAAAGAAGACGGAGTTCGCATTGCAGGTTACAAAATTTACAAAGGATAGAAAAAAATGAACAACCAACCCAAAAAGACTAATTTGAACAATTTTTATGAACTGTTGTTTCTACTACCTGTTCTGTTCCCACCTTTTACAATGGCATCGCTTTTTTCCGGACTTGCACCTCTTATATTTCTTCCCGGAATTTTCATAATAGATTATATTTTTTTTGTAACCCTTGGGGTTTTTAATCTCCCTGGAAAAAATAAGTTTCGTTATTATATTGTTTTTTATATTCCGTTAATTATTCCAATAACAGCTTATTTTTTGGTTTTTTTCTTTGGGAGCAAAATTGAGTTTCAGTTTCAGTGATTCCGGGATGTTATAAATTTGTTGTTTGCAACCTGGCAGGTTTTATTCATTAGTTGATTTGCTTTTGTTTTTTATATTATTTGCTATATTATTTGTATTGATACAGGGAAAAAATATTTTTCATAAAATTTATAATCTAAATTTTGTATATGCTTATAATCGGTACTCAGGATACGGCAAAAATAAGTGAACATATATCAAAAATAAACGAAAACAAACATATTGATTATTTTATAGTTGATTACAGCGAATTTGCAAACAAAGAAACCTATATCAAACTACCTCCGGAACTAATCAAAAATCAGGATGTTTTGATAATTTCGGATCCAAATGCTTACAATAATGAAGACCAGGAAATTTCTTTGAATGACAGACTTTTTCAAACCTTTATGATCATCCAAACAGCCAAAAAATTTCAGGCAAATTCTGTAAATGTTTTTTTCACATGTTTCCCGTATTCCAGACAGGACAACTCTTCCAACAAAAAATGAGAACCAGATTCTTTACAAATTTTAATTTCATTCCTTGAAACACTTGGAGTTTCAAATGTAATTACTTTTGACATTCACAATATTTATACAAAACTTGCTTTCAAAGATACAAATTTTGTTAACATAGAAGCTTTAGATTTCTTACAGAAAGCTTATCAAAAAATGGATTTACAAAATCCCTTACTGGTTCCAACAGATGAATGATGAACCAAAAAAATCAAATCTTTTGCCGAAAGTTTGGAACTTCCAAACATTGTAGTTGATAAATCAAGAGATTATAGCAAACCAAATTCTGTAAACAAAATCAATGTATACAATGATATAAGCTGAAAAGATTTGATTATATACGATGATATTCTGGATACCTGATGAAGTCTGTGTCAGCTAATACAGGAACTTAACAAACAAAAACCTGCAAGTGTTAATATTGCAGTAAGTCATTGAATGTTCAACTGAACAGCATTTGAAAAGCTTAACAAAGAATACCAAAACTGAAACTTCCAAAAAATTTATACCACAAATTCTATTAAAAGAGAAAATCTTCCCAAGTATATTGAAACAGTTAATATTGATGACATAATAAACCACAAAATCCAGCAATTATTTTTTAACAACAAAAAATGCTAAAATATTTTTTCAATAAACAACAAGTATACAATCTTGTTAACAAATGAGAAAAATTACTGATTTCCAGAAATTTCAAAGAAGCAGAAGATTGCTTTGACCAGGTCTTGGACATAGAAATGTACAACACAAAAGCATTGCACTCTTTGTGTTATATTCATAAACAACAAAAAAACTACAGGAAACTTTATAATACCACTCTAAAACTTTTGCACAAAAATCCAACATCCAGTACAGCAATATCTGACCACTGAAAAGCTTTGCTTGAATTGTACTCTTACAGAGACTGGGTTTATTTTCTTGAAATTATCACAACATACAAAAAAAACAGAAAAATATGGAACTGAATAAAATGACACTGATACTATCAAATCAATGAAAAACAAAAAGCATACGAAACTTTTAAGTATATGATTGATTACGACAAAAAAGGTTTCTCAAACTTACCTTTGCTTGTCAAAATCTGCTTATTACTTGGGAAAAAACAGGAAGCCCAAAAATACCACCAAAAAGCAGAATATCTGGTGAACAAGAACATTATTGCAGCTAATGATATATTCAAAGAAAATCAAAAAAAATTAAAATAAAACTACTAAATCATCTTCAGCAATGTTACACTTACTCAAAGATTCAGAATTTGATGCTTATCATAACCCTTCAAGCTTTTTTGATACCTTCAAATTATATGCTCTTTTACATCTTCAGGTGTTTTAATATAATCCAGAGTATAATTAAAATATCTGCTTGGTATATTATCGTAAGATAATTTTTCCTCTACTTTGAGACACTCTCATTTCAAATTATTGGCAAAACATATTAAAGGTAGTTTTTCTTTATTTGTTTCAGGATCAAAATATCAGAATCTTAATATCTTAGGCAATCAGTATACTTTTCAGGATTGGTGATTTGAAACATTTAGGTTAAAATGCACATAATAATCTTTGTTTTTTATATAATCAAAATCAGATTCTGGTATTCTTATAATTCAGTCTATTTTATTTTTTTCCAGAAAAAAATTTTTTTCTACATAAACTTCTTCATTGTGCTTATTAAGTATCAATAAGTTATTTTTACTTTTATCTGATTCTCTTTTTATATTTTTCTGCATTTTTTAGGTAAATCTTTATTCAAATTAGAAACGGAGAGGGTGGGATTCGAACCCACGGTCCCAATAAGGGACGCCGCATTTCGAGTGCGGTGCATTCGACCACTCTGCCACCTCTCCGTATTAAATTTTTTTTATTCTTCCAAAAGATGATAAAGTTCTTTTTCTTTTATAAAATTTTTCTTTTTTGTCTGAATTATTCTCAGTCTCCTTGTTAGTTCAGAGTAATTATCTTTTTCATTTTCATTCAAATTAAGTGTTCCCTTTCACTCTAATTCTCTTATACTTCTTTTTAATTCGGTTTCCTGTTCCTCAAAAAATTTTATTGCCTCATCATCTGATTCAAATTCTTTTAATTTTTGTTTAATAAAATTCATAAATTCCAGATCTCTATTTCTTTGCTGGTTGTCTAAACTCCTTTTTTCCATCTATGAATTTATTAAAATTTAAAAATATTATTTACTTTATACTAATTTTGATACTCTTTTCAACAAATTATAAAAAAAATTCTGTAACCAATCTGATAACCAAAATAAATCAAAAAAGCTTACTCAAACTTTAATTATAAAATATAAAAATATTTTGTCAAAATACATATAATTAAAAGAACATTTGTAAACTCTAATTTTTGTTATTTTTTATTGATTTGTTATAATATAGGGTACAAACATAAACAAAAAACTCACTACAAAGGTTGCCCCCACCAGGCCTTTAGTGGGTATACTGCCAAAAAGGAGGCATATCCTCCGGCTTAGTCTGTTCACAAGAACGGGCAAGCAAAACACAGAGGATGGCAGGTAAATAATTAGGAGATACGATAAATCTCCAACCGCCATTCTTGGAAGAATACTTCCAACAACATAAGCCTGCAGAATAATGCAGGCTTTTCTTTATCCAAAATAATCCAGAAAATGGAACTTGATAAATACGAAAAAGCCCTATACTACGAAATTTTTGTTAGCAAAGAATATCAAATTCTTGATGATTTCATCAAAAAATCCGGAACAATTTTTGATATTGGATGACATATTGGATTTTTTACAAACTACTGCCATAGTATTAACAACAAAGCAAATATACACTATTTCGAACCCGTTCCCAAACTTTTTGAAAAATGAAAAAAAATTATTGGAGAAAACAAAAATATCATTCTAAATAACAAATGAGTATGGACTACTACAAGCAAACAGAAAATATTTGTAAATTCTACCAAAACTATGCAATCAAGTATCTACACTAATAATTTTCTGAATAAAGAACAAAAATCGCATCTATGTGATTTTATTAGTTTAGAAAAATACCTACAAGAAAATAACATAAATTATATTGATCTTTGCAAGATTGATATTGAATGAGCAGAAATCAAGGTTCTGGAAGAAATTTCCACAGAAACCCTACAGAAGATTAATGTACTTTTCTTTGAGTATCACATTCTTTTTGAAAATGACAGCCAAAGACTTCAAAAAATTCTCCACAAACTTGGTCAAAACTTCAGAAAAACAAAAATTTTTAGAAGTAAATACACAGAAAATATTTGATATGTTTTGTGTTATTAACAATATTTATCAACTATCTGCAACCACTTATTTCTGTACTCTTCATCCATTGGACACAGAGGAAGCCTGAAAACTTCATTTATATATCATTTTCCTGCAAGAGCAGTTTTTATTGGGATAGGGTTTGTTTGAATACCCTCGTTTTCAAAAAACTCTCTAAGATACTCTTCCCATTTGTCAAACTCTTGTATATCACCATCAAGTCATTTGTTTACAAACTTTGTTACTTCATAAGGCAACAAATTGGAAGTAACTCAAATCACTCAATGCCCGTTGTTCATAATAGTTGGATAAGCCATTCAGTCATCTCAAGCAAGTACCACAAAATCTTCAGGAGTTTGATTAATCACATCAGTTATTTGATTAGTATCTTGGCTTGCTTCTTTTACTCATACTATATTATTGGTATTGTTTATTAACTCCAGCAAAGTATCAGTTTCAAGGTTTACTCAGGTTCTTCACTTAATATTATACAAAAATACAGGTCTGTTGGTTTCGTCAGCCACTGCCTTGAAGTGTTTATATAGTCCTGTTTGAGTTGGTTTGTTGTAATAAGGATTTACTACAAGATATGCATCTATTCAAGGGATTTCTTCGTATTTTTTCAGATTCTCTATTGTTTCATAAGTTGAATTTGTTCATATATTTACCATAATTTTGGCATTTTGATTGATTTTTTCTATTCCTCTTAGAGTTACCTGAGTGTCCTCTTCTCGGGACAATGTTGGATATTCTGCTGTGGTACCTAACAACAGGATTCACTTCACTCAAGTATCAATTTGTTTCTGAAGTAAATTATCAAAAGCTTCCCGGTCAATAGACTCATCTTCTCTAAAAGGAGTTATAAAAGCCGTCCAGTTTCATGCAAACTCTTGTATATTTGACATATTATTTTGAGTTAAAAAATAAAATTTCTTTTCAAGAAACATAATAAATATTAAAAATTTTTAAACAAGGGCAAATTAAAAAATTAATGCTCTTGAAAACAGCCAGAAAATATTTATTTTGTAACATAGTTTAGATTATAACAGCATATAATCAAATGGATTTTATAATAGTATATGTAACTCACGAAAATCAGGAAGAAGCCAGCAAAGTAATAAATCATCTCCTTGATAAACAGCTTATAGCCTGTGCAAATACTTTCCCTATTACAAGTTTTTTCTTCTGGAACAATGAAATCAATAACGAAAACGAAGTGGTTTCAATTCTCAAAACCAAAACTTCCAACCGAGAAACTCTAAAAAATGAAATTCTGAAAGTACATCCCTATGACACACCATGCATCATCAAATTTGATGTAGAAGCTAATCAAGAATTTGGAGAACGGATTAACAATAACACTTAATAACCAAAAAAATGTGAAAAAATATTATATATCGAACACATCAGCATTTCCTGGTACCTGTAATAAAAACTTTGAAAATTGGCTTGTTGCCTTCTTTACTTGTAGCCATATTAACCTACATTTTGGTAAATTTATTAGCTGCAATTGCTTTATTTTTGATTATTTTATTGCTTTTCTTTTGATATTATTTTTATTTCTGGAAAAAATCTTACCTTGCAATAACAAACAACAGAGTATATATGGATGTTAGGAACTGAATATTTTCCAAGTTCAATATAAGCATCCATTTTTCTCAAATCAAAGATATTGCTTACTCCAAAAACAACTTCCTGCATTCTATATTTGATTATGGGGTCCTTTTTATTAGATCAAGTGCAGGTGCAGAAGGAAATTTTATATCCCCGGATATACCAAATATAGAATTTGTTTACAACAAAATCAACTACCTTTACTCTCTCAAACACAACAAACTTGAAACAAATACAGACAACAAAACAAAAGAACAAACTATTAATGAAGTTATTACAAAACTTTTGAGCATACACTGAATCAAAGAAGCAATTCCACTAAACCTGGAAGAAAAACAACACATAAAAAACAACGAAGAACAAAGAAACTTTGGGGTTCACGAAGCTATCAAAAGAGAAGTTACACTTGCTGTCACTCACGACAGTAATTTTAGAGAGCCAGATGCCCCTATAGTTATTGAATACTGAAATAATGTGATTTTCCCTCCTGTATCTTTCCATGAAATCAATCAAAAAAACATTGTTTCATCATCCCCGTGAGTTCAAATACACCAATACCTTGTTCCCAAATTTTATGATATTGATGAAAACGATGCTACTTTATTGATTGGATTTGATTTTGAATAAATTCATTTCTTTCATAAAAAGTCCCAATTGTTATTGGGACCTTGTGATTTTGAATTTAAATATTTTAATTATTTGCATAACTTATTCTTTCTTCATCCTTTTGAGTCAGTTCTACCCATGTTCTGTAAATTATTAAAGCCGCTTCGTATCTTAGAATATTTCTATCCTGAGCATATACATTATTTTCATTGGTAATTTCAAGTTGTCTTGCAGTTTCAAAATAATTTCTCCACCATGGATTCACATCCTCTTCCAAATAACTATTTAATATAGATCTAACCATCACTGTAAATGTTTCTGCCCTTGTTATATCATCTTGTGGTCTAAAGTTTTCAATAGTTGTTCACATAATTCACATTCTACAAACAGAATATATTTCTGATGTAAGGGTAGAATCTGCAAGATTTAGATCACTAAAACTACAATCATATTTTCAAGGATTTTCATTTCTTTCCAACACTTTTTCTGCAAATCCTCATATAAATGCAGCAGCTTCTTCCCTTGTTAACTCATCAAATGGTCTAAATGAACTAACATCAGAATACCTAGTTAAATCATACCTGTTCATAAACCACATAGCATATTCAAACTCTCTGTCATCAACCACACCAGTTGTTGTTATTTCCGGATAATTGTTAATAGTATTTTTTAGTCAGCTATTGTATTTTTCCAATTTTTCTTCTACTTCTTTCTCTGTATTATAATCTTTTACCATTTTATATAATAAAAGATATCTATTATAATTATCTACAAAATTTTCCAAAATCATAGGCGGTAGTTTACTTTTTTCTACTTTTTCAAAAACTTCTTCTGTTAATTTTATTATAAACTCTTGGTAATTTTCTTCTTCCATAATAGGAATTTTTATTTTCACTTTCTTTTCATTGATTTCATAAGATATTTCATATCTTTCTCTTACTTCTTCTTTTTCTAATAACTTGTTTATGCTTTTTGGTTTGTCTGTATCTTTTTGTTCTTTAGTAGTTTCTTCTTTGGTTTTTTCTTCCTCTTCTTCATCTTCCTCTTCTTCATCTTCTTCATCATCCTTTTCTTCTTGTTCTTCTTCCTCTTCTTCAGGAGCACTCCAACTAGAAGCACCACCTCATCATCATCAACTAGTTGAAGTTGATCAATCTTCATCGCCTTCATCGTCATCATCATCATCTTGTTCTTCTTCAAATTCAGCTAATAATTTCACTTCTTCATCAGGCATTTCAAATTCTATCTCACTATTTGATTTATTTATATCAATATTTCAACTTTCTATGTTCCAAGTATCAAAATTCCATCCACTATCAGAATCAGCCTCCAAAGATATTTGTTCTTGATTTTCTACCTTTCTTTCTCATTCTGAATAATCTCATATAACCTCTCATTCACCATCTGTTGTAATTTCCAAGTTTTTCTTCAAAGATGCAACTATATATGAAAGTTCTTCAAGATTTATACTACATTTTTCTCCCTCTATTTCACAATCTTTTCCTATAGAATACCAGTCTTGACCATCAACAGAATTATATAATTTATAAGTTTCTCCATTTTCTACATCTTCATTTTCAAAATCTATTTCAAATTCGTCCTCCGACTCCAAAGATGTTTGATCAGTAGCTCATACTTCCCAGACAAAATTGTTATCTCATATATCATTACTCAATGAAATCTCAGGATCTTGTTCTGGATCTTCTATGTGTAATGGAGATGATAAAACATTATTCCATTCCTGTTCATCATAATCTACACTACCACTGATGCTCAAAGCTCAATATCAATCTTCTGAGCTTACTTTAATTTCATTTTCTATTTCAAGAGGACTGTTGATTTTGTCACTTAGATCTACTGCTCACGAATATTCGGCTCTACCTTCTTCATAAATTTCTGCTGTTTGAAATTTTCAGTCTACTTCTCAATTTTCATCAAGATCTTCATGTTTTAGCTGTATAGAGTATTCATATTCAGTTGAGTCAGAAAGATTTTTTATTTCTAACTTACCTTTTTCATTATTTAATTCCTTATCTCATATTGCAAAACTCACCTCTTCTCATCAAGTTAAAACTTCTATATCACCGTATTCAACATCTTCATGATTTATATTGTGAGAAAATACTATATTTATACTTCCAGTTCATATATTAGTAGGTCTGGAATAAGATATTTCTGGTGTTATTTCGTCAAATTTAGCAGTCAAAGAAACATCTTCTTCCGGCATTTCAAATTCTATATCTTCATTATCTTCTTCTATATGTTCTGTATCTCAACTCCATTCATCAAATTTCCTTAAATCTTCTGGAACTGCCTCTAAATCAATTCAGGTTCATGCTTTTACTTCATATGTTCATTCACTTAAATCTCATGTAATAAATCCATCTCAGTCTACTTCCAAAGTAACTTCTTTTTCAATTCTTTCAAACTCAGCAGTCAAGGAAATATCTTCTTCCGGCATTTCAAATTCTATGTCTGCATTATCTTCTTCTATATGTTCTGTATCTCAACTCCATTTCTCAAAATCATAAAATTCTTCACTTATTGCATCCAAGGATATATTTTCACCTTCTTTAACAGAATTATTTCAAGTAGTGTAATCTCAGGAAATATATCATCACTTTCCATTTTTTACTCCCAATTCTAGAGTATATTTACTTAGTTCAACTTCTATATTTTTATCATCTTCTACTTCAAATTTTCACTGTTGCTTTCAATAACCTTCTTTGGTTACTTCAAATTCATATTCTCCACTAGTTAGGCTAATTTCAGCCAATCAGTTTTCATCAGTTCTTAAAGTTTCATCTAAACTTAATAAATATCACCATCCTCACTCTACTTCAACATCGTCTTCCTCTATATCTATTTTTGCTCCACTAAGTGATTCTCATTCTGTATTTTCTACCTCAAATATTACATCATAAAGCTTGGCAAATTCCACTCATATATTTATATCTTCTTCAACTGTAATATCAAATGATGGTTCACTTTTTTCACTTATATCATTTTTCCATTGGCCAAAAGTGTATCAATTAGCTTCGTTTGCTGAAATATTCAATTGTTGACCATCTTCAATTTCAAAACTATCTCATTTTTTCCCCAAACTCTTTTCATTTTCATCTCGCTCTGCCTGAACGGATCAACTTCAAGCAATAGTTTCAAGTTGCACTTTATGTGTTTCTACATACCCTTCCTCCAGTAATTCTATATTTATTTCTTTATCCTCTCACTCTATTTCAAAATTTCACTCATAATCCTGATATCCATCTTTTGTTGCAGTAAAACTATATTCACCATCTGGCAAATAAGTAACACCTTTACCATCTTCAGAAGTAGACAAAGCTAAATTAATAATTTGTTCTAAACTATCAATTATATTTACATTCTCT
Organism: uncultured Candidatus Peribacteria bacterium; assembly: GCA_964637495.1. Taxonomy (GTDB): domain Bacteria; phylum Patescibacteriota; class Gracilibacteria; order Absconditabacterales; family Absconditicoccaceae; genus CAZWWJ01. The sequence continues at coordinate 13,071 of CAZWWJ010000010.1, forward strand.
TCTTCTATATCTATATCAACATTATCTAATCCTTCTCAATCCCTATCCTCTATATCGAATTCTATATCATATTGTTCTGTAAATTTAATTCATATATCTTTATTTGCTGAAATTTCTTCTGATGGATAGTAATCCCAGGTTCTATCTTCAAAGTCATCAGTCCAGCCACTTAATACATATCAAAGATCAGAACTAGCCAAAAAAGTTACTGTTCACCCACTAGCAACCTCAAAACTATCTCATTCTTCATCTAAAATTTCTGTTTTTGAACTTTCTTCATTAAAATCTTCTGTGTTGATAATATCATCCTTTTCTATTTCTGATAAATCATACTTTTCTTTTATTGTTTCTTTTTCACTATACTCCATATTCCCTGCTCACCATTCTACCTGCACTCATCAACTTCAAGTTAAATTAACAAGTTCAACTTCATTCATTTCTGCTTCCTCAAGAGTTACTTCATTATATATTCAATCCTCACCCTTTACTTCAAAATTATCTTCTGAAACCTTATATCAGTATTTCCTAACTTCAAAAGAATACTCTCATTCTGGTAGATAAGTTACACCTCTTCAATTTTCTTCTGTTACCAAAAAAAGATTATCATCATAAGAACTATCTCATATAAAGTCCACGTCTTCTTCATAAATATATATTTCAGCACCTTCCAAAGAATCTTTATTCTCATCTTCTACTTCAAATTCCACCTGATGTTTTGGACTAAATGAGACACCAAAGTCAATATCATCAGATATTTCTTTTATAATATAATCTCTTTCTTTTTCTTCAAAATCTTTTGTCCATTCATTTAATGTAAACAATTCTTCAGACTCAGGAAAAAAATCTACAGTATCTCAACTTGAAACAGCTACTTCATCTCATTCATAAAGTTTTTCAAAATTTCGATGTGGTTCAACCATTTCTTCTATTTCTCCTATTTCATATGTACCATATTCTTCTTTTAACCTATCTTTTCTGGATAAATCATCTCCTTCTATAAATAAATCACCCCAATTAATCACACTTACTCCCCCTTCTCATTCTACTTCAGACAATTTTATTCTATATTCATCCTCCAGAACATCTAACTCTATGTCTATATTATTATCTTCTTCTGTTACTTCAAAAGTTCACTTCTTTGACTTATATCATATCTCATCTATTGAATAATTATATTCTCATTTTATCAGTTCTGTTTCTACTTCTCAATCACTATCAGTTGTCAATATGAAATCATCATCTATATTAATATCTATTCAATCCAGACTATCTCCATTCTCATCTTCTACTTCAAAAGAAACATCCTGTAACTTGCTAAATTCTGCTCATATTTTGATATCCTCAAAAACTAGTTTTTCCTCTATTCTATCATCTCAGGATATATCCTTTTTCCATCAACTAAATCAATAATTATCTTTTGCTACTCCTGTAAAAATCACTTCATTATATCAAGTGAAGGATACACTGTCCCCTTCATTTTTTAATTTTTCATCAGAGGATCACTCCCATCATAATTCTATCTCTCATTCTCCTATTATATTTTCCAATTCTATTTCTACTTCTTGATCCTCTAATTCATCTAATATTAATAGTGTTTCACTAATATTAGGTACCACTCCACTTCTTGTTGTATTTTCCAAACTATCTAATTCTCTTCCAAAATCTTTCATTAAATTCAATATTTCAGTACCTTCACTATCCTGAGAATAAGACCAAAACAAAGAAACTGCTCAAGCTACGTGAGGGGCAGCCATAGAAGTACCATTAGCATCATCATACTGATCATAAGTTCAAATATCTAATATTTTTAGAAGATTTTCAGGAGTATAAAAAAAACTTGGTTCTATAGTAATACTGCAAAAAACATCATCATCATGATTTGAGTCTATTTTAATTTTGTACCTAAAATCATCACTATAAAAATCACTATCTAATTTTTCATAAATCCGATAATTTCACATAAATCAATTTCTATCTTTGAACTCAAAATTTTTCCATCCCTCTCAGGATTCTTCTCAAGTTCAATATTTTGCTTCTACATCATAAACATCATGATTTCCATCACATGAAACGTTTACCTGCATTAAAGCTTCTTCTAAATCCTCAATATCCATATTCTTAGAATATAGGACAGCATCTTCTCATTTATTCTGCATCTCTACTTCAATTCATAAATGATGATTCATTTCCCAATTTTCTGAAAGATCATTATCAAAAAGATCTTCAAATTCTTCTACATCGTTATCTAATGGATCAAAAATTTCTTTTTTTGGATAAGAAGAATAAATGCTACTCCCTGGAGCTGCTATATCTACTGTCTCTTCTCAATAATTTGAAAACCAAGAAACTTCAAGTAAACTATCTATAGACGCAACTGATATAACTCCATCTAATCAATCTTTTTCTTCACCAGCACACTCAAAATCATTTGAGTAATTTGCAGGTGCTATAAAGTTTGAATCATCATCTAGATCTGCTGAATTATTTCAAGCAGCTGCTACAAATATTCATCAATTTTCAGTATACTCTTTAACTGAATTATAAAAAGTACTGTCATAATCATATTCACAATTTAGAGGAACTCACAAACTTGCATTTAAAACATCTATTCAGTTCTCTTTTGCAAAACTAATTCAATCTGTAATACCTGCAGTTGTTCATCTACCATTATTTCACAAAACTTTCAAAGCTACAATTTCTGCATTAGGATTTACTCAAGCTATTCAATTGTCTTGACCGGAATTTCCCAAATCTCCTGCTATTGTTCAGGCCACATGGGTTCAATGTCAATGTATATCCATTGGATCAGTATTTTCTTCATAAGGATAATTCTCATCTTCATAAACAAAATTATATCAATGTGTACATCAATCTTCTATAGAATATCCGTTCTCATCAACACAGTCATCTCAATCCCACATATTGTCTTCTAAATCTTGATGTTCATAATCTACTCCTGTATCCAAGACTCCTACAGTAACTCAAGTACCCGACTTACTACCTGTGAATATGTCCATTCATTCCAACCAGTTTATTTCATCCATTCACCATAATTCATCATAATCAGGAATTTCATCTTCTATACCTGAAGTAGTATATATATAATTTGGCTGAACATTTTTAACATTATCCTTTTCTTTCAAATCATTTATAATTTCTTCAGTAGATTTGTCATCGGAAGTTATCCTCTTAGTTTCTTGATTATAATTCAATTCTTCTACATCATATCCCATGGACTTCAATTGAAAGTCAACACTTTGTTGAGTTTGAAATGTCCCTGTCTTTTCTTCGGATTGTATCAAAACTTCTCACTCTACATAAGGTCTTTCTTCAACTTCTTGATTGTTTTCTGCTATATTATCAATACTTTCAGAATCTTCTGATTTCTTTTCCATTACAAATCAAAAAACACTGCTTAAACAAAAAATAAACAGTGTTAATAAAAAATAAGTTAGTTTTGTTGTTACTTTCATTTTTGTTTTTGTTTATAATTTAAATTTTTTTAAGTTATCTTTAATTTTAATTAATTTTTTCCTTTATGCAAATTTTTTTTATATTAATTTTTCTTATTATTTCCAAAAAAATATTCTTTATCTCCTCTTAGCTTGTATCTTGCGAAATATCTCTTGTATCATTAGGATTATCAACATTCACCTGTTTCAATGGACCATCATCATCTCTTTCTAACTTCCAAACTTTTCCATCTTCATGCTTGTAATATTGAGAAATATCTATTCAAGCTCTAAGTCATCTAACAGCCAAATCAGGTTTAATCTCAACTCGTTCACCATTACTATGTTCTTCTACAAAATCACGAATTTGTCCTTTTATACTTTCTTTATTATCAACAATTTCATCTTCTTCTTCCCTTATTATCTCCAGAACTCTTGCAACAAGTTCTTCATTTTGAGTTGACCTTCAAGTAGAAGCTTGTCATGGGAAAATCTCAAATCATCTAGTCTCTCTAACATATCCTATAGGTCATCAAAATCCTAAAGCCCTTAATTTATCAAGTGCCGAACTATCTCATTTAGATATGTTTAAAAAATCCACCAGATTATTAACAAAATCTTCACCATCCAAGCTTCCTAATGATGCAGAAGGAAAACCTGAAATTCAATGAGTACGAATTTTCCAATCACCGTCTCAATCATAATATATCCCTTGACTGTCTCTCAAATTAGAATCAAAAAAATCTGATAAAGAAGCATTAGGATTATATTGCTCATCAT
>CAZWWJ010000011.1:0-17227 GCA_964637495.1 uncultured Candidatus Peribacteria bacterium
GGAGCAAGAAATGCTGCATTAATAGGCATTGGAACACCACATTCATCATCCCCAAGATCAAATCATTCACATAGTCCATCCATAAAACCATCAAATCAATCTACCATATCATCCATTGATATATCTGCAGGATAATCTATCTGATGAGATGATGTAGCTCAATCTTTCCAGAAATCTGTAGAACCTATTTCATTTATCATATCATCAATCTGATCTGGAGCATTATCCATAGGGTTTTGGTCTTCATCTTCAGCTGCTTCTTGCATATCTTCTATATCATCATACATATCATCTATATCTTCCTGTTGTTCATCCATGTATTCTTCTACTTTTTCGTTAAGATTTACTAATTCTGATTCATAACTATCACCTTGCTGAGAAAAATATACTTCATACATTCACATACAAGCATCTGTTGGATATATTTTTATATCTCTGTAGTTACTGTCATCTACATCTTCTACATCAATACTTGACATCTCAGCTCCGGCAAAATAAACATTATAAGAAAAACTGTAAGTTTCTCCCTCTTCAAGCCTTATATTATCTATCTTAAACTGGTATGGTGCAACTCAAGTCCACTCAGTTTCAATATCCAGATTTAAATTTCACGGATTGAAACCTACTATTTGTCAATCAGTTTCATCTCTTAAAATATTCCAAGGTCACTGAATATCTTCAAGGTAAGTAAGCCTTCCATCTCTTTCTGATTCAATAGTTACGGTAACCTCTACTTCATCATCTTTGTCGAGAGTATCATCTCAGGTTATATTCTCATATTCTTTATAAACTTCAATATCATCTTCATCTTTTTTTACATATTGAACTTCAGCATAATCAACCTCTTCGTTTTCTTCATGCTCTTCATAAACAGGAGAAAAATCAGAGCTAAAAGGTCTGTATTTTAATGAATCATCAAATCAATCTCAGTACATTTCTTCAGGAGTTATAGGATCTTCCTGCTGAGGAGCACCTCCAAGATCTGTTCCATCATCTTCTGGTCATTCAAGTCAATCTCGACGAATTTTGCTTGAATCATAAACTTTTTCATCTGTTAACAAAAGAGAAAAATCTTCTACTTCTTTTTGTTCAATTCTATCATCCCAGTTGTCATCACAGGAATATCTATCCTCAGAAATATAACTACCTCAATAAAATATTTTTACCTGTCCATCCTCGTCATTTGTTACTATATCAAGAGTTTTGTTGTCATCACCAATTTCATCTTCCATATTCTCTACAAACAGCTGATTAACTCAATCCAGAGTATCCGGACCGCCAGGCACATCCAAACAAACTTGTTGTCAGTTAACATCAAATTGTCAGTATTCATTTTCATACACTCTAAGCTGATCTTCATTAGTCCAGACCATTATATCCTCAAATCAATTACCTGTTGCATCACCAGCATAAATATCCTTTATTCAATCAGCAATCACCATTAGATCTCACATATCTACATAAGGATCCGAGCCTCAATAATTTTTAAGAAGTCTAATGGTTCAGTTTCTGTACACAACTGCAAGATCTTTTTTGCCTGAATTATCAAAATCCATTTCAAGTACTTTTTCTATGTTATCATCTTCATCAGTATAGATTCTTTTTCAAGGTCATCCATCATACTTAGTATTTTGTATAATATCAGAATCATCTATCCTTTTTAGCAACGGATCACCAAAGTTTACAACAAAATCAGAAGCAAAATGCTTTGTTGCTTGACCCACACTATTTTCATTAGCAAAATCTGTTACATTGGAAAAATTATTTCTAAAACCTATGTTATTTTCAAGTTCATCAGAATGCTGAATAGAATCATAACCAGCATTTGATGAAAATTCTTTTCCAACATCATAAATTCATACTCATTTATTTCAATTTGTACTTCCTTCAGCAAATACTTCTTTTTTGTTTTTTCATACCTCCAAAGATACTATATCTTCATCCAAAACATAATCATCATCTCTTTTTAATTGTAAGGTTCCTGCCTTCTGTCAATCAAAAACCACATCCCACTCTCTTCAATAACTTGATGACTTTTTAATTTCAACATCCTCGTGAATAAAGTCATTGCCAAAATCTACATAAACATTTCAATTTATGTATATTTGATTGCCATCCAATTCATTTGAGTGTATTACTGAATCTGTTTCTTCAGGAATATAATTAATTACATTACTAGAAGCATTTCAGATACCTGCTGTTGAAGCAAAATTATAATCATCAACACTTCCTATACTAATTTCTCATATTCTTGTTTCACCTCAAATAATAATATTTAATTCTCAGTCTATTATATCAAGGTACGAATCTAATCCTGCAAAATTTTTGATATTCAAATCTTCTCAAACAATATAATCAAAAGGTTTTATTTTATCAGGATCAACAAGTTCTGTAGTTGCAGAAAGCATTTTGTCTGAATCTTCCATAAGCTGATTTACAAACTTGTTATGTTCTGAGAAATATCACCATTGATTCCCCCAGTCTGTACCAAACAAATTCATATACATAACATTCATATTCATTCATTCTTCAAACCATGCTATACTTTCTACTTCCAAACTTTCATAATCACCTGCATAATCTTCACCTAATTCTTTTCAAGGAATGGTAGCAAGTAGATATACCATACCTCCAGGTTCTTCTGTATTAATTTCAAAATCTGCTCTTCAATCTTCCAGTTCTACACTCTCAGTAGATGTATCATTATTGAAACTTGCATTTCATATAACTCATAGTTCTACATCATCATCAAGTCAGGAAACATTATCTCGTACATCTCTTGCATATACCGTACCTTCTACTGTATCCTCTGTTTTGGAAGAATATGAATCCAGAACAAGATCAAGATAAGCAACCTCTCCAGAACTAACTTCTACATCTATTATTTTTTCTTCCATTCAAGGAATGGAAATTTCTAATTCATCCTCCCCTGCATCAAAATTTGGATACAGTTGAAACTCCAAAACACCATCTTTTAATAAAAATTCGTTTTTTTCTTCAAAATCTGCTCATTGATATTGCCCTGGCTTTAATTTTCATTCTCTTGAATTTATTTCTACAAAAGTTTCAAGTGATTCTCATTCCATATCCTCTAGATGCAATTCATAAGTTAACTGATCCTCATAAAATCCACTTCCAAAATCATCTTCTCTTGATAGTTCAAATTCTATTTTTTCATCAGAATAAGGTGTTCACTCTACATCCATATTTCATTCCACTACTTCTATTTCGTTATCATCCTCCGGAAGATAATCATATTCTTCCTGCTCTCTGAACTCAGGTGCTGGTTGTAAGTCTAAATGAACCTCTTCTGAATGTTGATCAGGAGCAACTTCACTTAAATCTGGAGAATGATATACAAAATTCTGACCCGAAAAATCATTAAAACGAACCTCTCTTGCTCTATCTCACCCTCTTGAAATTTCTCACATATTAGGAGAAATAACATAATCTTCCATAATTACTCATAGGTCATTGTCAAAAGCATCATATGCATTAATTATGAAAGGAACTTTACCTCAGTCAATAACTTTATCTACAGGAAAATCAATTTCTACTTCATCTATTGTAGCAGGTACTATATCAATAATTTTTGTTTCTATAAAACAACTACCACCCTTACAGATTTCAAATAATACAATAAATTCTCAAGCTTCTTTGTTTTCAATTTCTACCGACCACTCTCCATTATTATTATGGTAATTTCATTCATCTTCATACATAGTATCACAGCTATCTATTGGTTGACCTTTTATATGAAGAGAATTATCTCCAAAACCATAAGCTGTAATATCCACTGGACCAATATTTTCATCTGAATCTATATCAAGATAATACTCATCAGATAAGTCGGTATCAGGAGTATCCAGGAAATTTTCAAGATGAATTGCGCTATCTGGTTCCAAAGAAATATCAATATTATTTTCTATTTCTTCTATTGTTTCAACACCCTGTTCTCCTGCATCTTCTTTGATTCAGGAATTTATGTTATCCACAATATTTACAACATTTGGTAAAAAGTCTATATCTTCATCTTCGGCAAGTTCACATAGCATTCAATCACCTGGATCATTAGGGGATCCAGCTGATTCATCATCTTCATCATCACATTCATCAGTAGCTCATTCTATATATTCACATCAAACTCCCATATTCTTAAGAGTGCTTGCAACATCATCCTCATCCAGTATATAATTCAAAGAACCCATTGCACATTTATCTGTTAATTGAACTTCCATTGTTTTATCCTTCTGCTCATTCCACCAACAGTTCAATGCATCAGGTCGTTCTCGAATTTCTGCTACATCAGGACATCCTTCTTCATCATCTTCATCATCTTCATCAGTTGCATCATCATCAGTTGCATCGTCATCTATTATCTGATTTTGACTATCCTGAATATCTCAAACTACATCAGGTAGTTCTTCTGATCTTACTGTATCAGTTCATTCTGAATTAATAATTCAAACCTCATATCAGGTCTGATTGTATGATGGGTTAAAATAATCATCTCACAAAAGTTCATCATCTCATTTTGTATCATACTTTTCCATATAATCCCTATCAAGATACTTACTTGTTACATGTTGTATTTTTGAATCCATATCATAATCTCTTTTCATCAAATCTATATCTTCTAATACATTTTCTGAATACTCCCTTCTATCCCATCACTGATTTATATAATAAAGATTATGAGCTATTCTTGATATTCCATCTTCTCAACCTATCTTCTCAACAAAATAGTCTTCGGAAATCAAATCAGAAGCATCAGAATCAGGTTTAGCATGAGAACTTACTTCTTCAAGAAAATCAAAAGCTTCTTCATTTTCTTCGTAATAAGAATCAGCTTCTTCTACCATATCCTCCAATTCCTGATTATAGGTTGTTGCTTTCTCTCTCAAATAATCTTCCAAATTATCTTCTATTTCTTCCAATGATTTAAGCTCCAAAGTATCATCTTCAATTTCTTCATATAATTCCACATCAAAAATGCTTGGATATTCAAACTCTTGCTTTTCTCAATCAAGCCCTTTGAAAGTTATATAAGAAGTAGTATCTATTGGTCTATGCTCTGTAGTAAGATTCATTTCTTCTATTTGTTCAGATGTAGGAGAGTTGTTTCTAACTCTTGTATCCACCAGGTTATAATAATAATAGTTTCTTTCAGTGTATCATTCATCCGAACAAGTTCGTCCAGGTCCTTCAGACCAAGACCAATCTACACAATCTTCTTCTTCATAAACTTCAGTATTTTCATTTGCTTGTTGATCTTCTACTTTGATTTCGTACCTTACTCAATCATCTGGCTCCTCAAATTCTTCATAAATATCAAAAAAATCCTCATAATCTCTTATAGTCTTACTAGAATATCATTCATCCTCATCTATATATTTATATTCATGCTCATATTCCCAGGAACCATAAGGATAATTTATCTCACCATCTTCTATTTTTATCAAAGAAGAGTAATCCTGATAACCTATATAAGAATCTTCTCCTTCTTCTTCTTCTGAAACCTTTTTGGATCATGCAATATCATATACTGGACCTCCTATAGATCTATCCCAGTATGGGTTCCAAGCTTCATCATGATCAAAATAAGCAAGTTCATCAGGTTCAGGATCTTCATCATCCTCATCCATATCAATGTTCATAGGAGTAGCTCCTCACCATCGTCTTGCTGCCCATTCACTACTTCAAACTATGTCTTCTTCATCCCATCTAGTATCTTCATACTCTTCTCAATCATCTTCACCTTTCATAAAATTAAATCATCTGTTTGCTTCTACTTGAGTTTCAAACATTGAATAACTACTTCCTATTGAAGAATAAATATTGTTTTCATCATCAAAATCAGAATAAGTATTTCCTGTTATGTTTTCTGTTTCATAATTTCAATATGTTCATCTGAAAATATTAAAATAATCTCCTGTAAATATCTTGGAAGCTGGTTTACCATAATAATAGTTTTCATAAACTGCTCACGTGTTCCAGTTACTGACATCCCTATTTTCAATTTCACGCTCTATTTCCTCTATTTTTGTTAATACAGGAATTTCCATATACAAATCATTTTCTTCCAAAACATCATCAAGAGCTCTTTCCAGCTCTCATTCATAGCTTCACAAAACATCTCTTACCAATTGATCCTGCTCAGAGACTTTTCATATATGAGAATCAAATTCATCCCATCTTCAAGTAGCTTGTACATTATCTCTTAATGCTGTTAGATAATTATCATTCAGTAAATCATGATATTCAAATACCATTTCTTCAATACTTTGCCACAAAAGTTTTGTTGGAATATGATCTGTATCCTGATCCATAGCATCATCCATGCTATCATCATCAAGTACTTCTCATACTTGTTCTAGACCTTCTTCTATCTGCTGTGTTTCATCCTCTATTTGTTCAGGAACATCCCCAAAATCATGATCATCTCAAGCAAAATCATCCACAGCATCTTCAAGCTGCTGTTCATAATCTCAACGAACTATATCTACCATTATATTTGTAAAATTCTGATTTATAATATCTTCAAAGAACACAAAATTATTCAGATAATACTTAATTTCATCTGTATTTAAATATTCTCCAAGATTTATAAAATCATCATACCATATTTTCTGATCAACAAACTCTTCAGGATTATGAGCATATTCAACCAATTTATCAAAATATTCTCCATAAGAATTCATATCTTCAAAATTTATTACACCATGCCATATATCAGGAGTAGAATTTCTTTGTCAAGTATACTCAAAGAATCCAGATTCATCACTATATGAAAATTTCCTGTTTTCAAAATTAACATAAGGATAAACAGTTGGATATACGTAATCTTCTTTTCTTACAACAGGCAAAGGTATATCTCATATTAATACAGTTCATTTTACTCTGGATCATTCATCTTTCTGCCCTTCAAGATACAAATTCTCCAGCATTTTATAAATATCTTTTGCTTGGAAATTATCCACATTTATTGGATATACCAAAGCTTTTGAGTCTGTTACCACATTCTGTATATATTGATTTGCATACCACTCTATATTTCATTCCTGATCATTATATACCTCTTCATCAACAAAAACTGGAACAAGATTGTTGTTTTCTTCTGGTTGATGTGCATCCACTTGATCAATAGGTGCATAATAAAACACATTCAAAAGAAATGAACTCAAATATATTACCAAGAAAATTATTATGAAAGACTTTCTTCTGAAAGTTATATTTGTGTTTTCCATATACTACATTTTTGTTTATATTTAAAACTTATTGTTATTCAATTATAACAAAAAAACAAAAAAAATGCAAATTTTTTTTAGCTTATAAATTAAATCATATTTAAGATGTTTTTTTTAAGTTTTTAGCTATAATGATTTCTTGCTGCTTCCTGATAAGAAGCAACATCTACATCATCATCTCATAATTGATTTTTAATTGCTGGATTAGCATCAAGAAATTCTCTTACATCTGATTCAGTCATACCAGGTCCTGTATGATAATAAACTACAGCTTCCCTCCAATCATTAGCATGCTGGTCATACATATATCTTAAATAAAGACAAGTTGCCAAAATTTGATCATCTGGATCATCTCTTTCCAATTGACCAGTTTCTAATCCATACATAGGGGCTATTCTTGCATTAATATCCTGCCAGGTTCAATCAAGAATCTGTCACAATCAATACGCGGTTGAATTAGGATTAGAAGCTCCTGGATCTCCTCCAGAACCTTCCCCAATAAGCAAATTAAGAAGAAGATTTTTGGGAATTCAATATTCTTCTGCATATCCTTGTATAGTTTCATCATATTGCGCAAATGCACTTCAATTTCCTTCCAAAAGCTGATCATAACTTTCTATTCAAGGAAGTTCATCTGAAGATTCCATCTCTTCTTGCTCAGGAACATCTGCACTATCAGAAGAAAAAGTACCTGCTTCAACTTCTTCTGTTAAAAAATCTTCATAATCAAAGTTCTCTGCATCTTCAGCAAGGGCATTCAAAGTTTGAGGTCAAATCTTTCAGTCAATTTCTCCTTCGTAATTATCACTTCATAACTGAAATTGAATTACTGCCTCAATAGTTTCTCTTCAGATATATCAATCTACTCAATGACTGGATAAATCAACACCCTGCTGATTTAGAGCTTCTTGTAATGCTCTAATATCCAAAACTTGTCAAGAGTTAGGTATCACAAAAAAGCTAGTAGCACCTCACTCCTGTAAATTATAGTAATTCCATATCTCTTCTTGATCTATACCTTCAATATCATCAATTCATCCAGCTTGAATAGCTGAATCTTCTGAACTTCCTGATTCCTCCTCTCAGTGCCTTGATGGCTCATCTCAGTCTCTTTTTTCCTGCTCTCAGTTTCTATCGGATAATATTTGATGCATATACTCTCAGAATATATAATCCAGAATTTCTTGATCCTGTTGATCTAAGTCTTGTTCACCGGATAATCACTGCTGGAAAAAATCTAAAAGTTTTTCTCTTGTTTCCTGGTCTTCCATAGCTTCTTCTATACCTTCCAAAGTATTATCACCTATTACATCACCGGTTTCTCATATTATATTATTCAATTCTGAAAGACTTTTTTCTGTTTGATAAAAAAAATCAATTAAGAAATCCACTGACCTAAGTCTTTCTAAACTTACATCATCTTCGTCCAGATTAAACAGATAATAAATTGTATCTGCTCAAATTATTCAATGACTGTCATTTTCTATTTCTTCTTGTTGTTGGTAATTACTTAATTTATCCCTAATATCATTCCAGTCTGCAGATAAGGGATCTAAGCCATCTTCATCAGATTCAAAATAATTATTCAATCTTTCAACTACCTCCTGTTTGGTTATATTAACATCCAAATCAAATGTTTGAATACTTTCCATCCAGGTTTCTCAATGATGCTGAGATTTTTCTTCTAAATCTTCATCAGATAAATCTTGTCTTGAAGTTACCAATCACATTTCTTCTGCAACTGCAGAGATTGTTAAAGCAATTTTTCAGAAAAAACCATCAGGTCCTCCTTCTCCCCATATACTTGATATCCTGTCAAGCAAACCTTCTTGCTCTTCTTCTTGATCCAATTCTTCTGCTTGAGATAACTCTTCTTCAACTCTTTCTTGAATTCTTTGTTCCAAATCATCTACTGTTTCAACTCACTCCGGAGATATCTGAAATTCTTCTTCTCATCATAAATTAACATAAAAGCTTCCATCCTGATAATATATATTTTCTACACCTTCTATATCTTCTGGGGTTACACCGCCTGCTAATAATTCATTTTTCAGATCATGTATATCATGTATATTTTCTCAATCAATGGAAGCACTTCCTTCTTCAAATTCCAGCACAAAATTTCAGTTATCAACATCATAACTTATTTTCTGCAAGTTTTGCAATCAAAGCTCTCATATAAAATCATCATTAGCCTCCTTTGCCATTCTCTTTTTATCAAGATTTTCTTCAATCTTTGATTCTAACTGGTCTTTACTTTCGATCTCTTCTCACGATATAGTTACCACCTCCTGATCCTCTTCGGAATCAACCAAATCCTTGTTTAAATTTATTCTAAATTCACCATCATAATTAACACTATCAACTCATTCAATATCTTCCTGACCTATTAACTCTGATATTATTCTATTTTTCAGATCATTAGAATTATCAATATCTTCTGGATAAATAACTAAGGTTTCATCTTGCTGTCATCATATAATCACATTAAATTTATCACCATCATAAGTTATATCCTGAACCTGCTCTAATTCAACATTATCTGCAATTTGATGATAATCCAAATTTGAATCTGATAACTCCTCCAGCATACTTAATATATCTCATCTTAAATCACTTATCTGTCTTTGTTCATCTGCCGTAACATTGGCCATTTGATCTAAAAACTCTTCTAACAAATTTTTGAAATCTTCCGGTAAATCAGTATTTTCTATTTCATCTTTGAATTGTTCCACCTGTTCAGTATCAGTTAGATCCAACTCAAAAAAATTCTGATATTCTAATCACTCAATTTCTTGAAAAAAAGATTCTAATGTATTTTCTATCTCTTCTGCATCATATCCTTCCTGACTTTCCAACTCTTCAAGTCAATCACCAGGAGTTTCAAAAGCTTCGCTCATATTTTGGTTTTTATTTTTGTAAATATACTATATATATTTTAATGAAATTTTTTATTTTGTCAAAAAAAGCTTCCTTAATAAGGAAGCTTAGGAAACCGTGTTTATAATGTCTTTTACTTGTTTATTTATTTGGGATGGATCTCAACTTGCATCTACATTATACAACTTTCCTTGTTGCTGAAAATAACTAATCACAGGCTGAGTTTCTTCAAAATATAGGTTTATTCTTTTTTCTATGGCTTCTGGATAATCATCTTCCCTTTGTTTAATATTACTACTTTCACAATTCTTACATTTGGTAATATCATCTATTTGAGCAGAAAGAACAGTTCCACAATCATCACATACTCTTCTTGAAGAAAGTCTTTCTATTGCTTTGTTTTTATCAAGATCAAGGAAAACAGCTATATAATCTCTTTGGTAGGTTTTCATATTTTCTAAAAAATAGTTCATCTGAAGCTGTTTTCTTGGAAATCAATCAACTAAAGCATACTTGTTTTCTTCATTAAGAACAGACAAAAATGCAGAATAAAGAGATGATATAAATTCATCAGATACCAACTCTCATTTATCTATTTTGGATTTCACATAATCTCCCAAGCAGTTTGGTTTGGATTTCAAAGCTCTTAGGATATTTCAGGCTTCAAAATAAGAAAGATATTCACTGTATTCATCCAAAAGCATTGATGCCTGAGTTCCTTTTCATGCTCACTGTACCCCAAAAAGAACTATATCTTTCATACTAAAAAAATTTTTGTCATATAAAAAAAGGACAAAAAAAGAAAATATTATCTTTTTGTCCACTGAGGAGATTTTCTTGCTTTTCTTAGACCATACTTTTTTCTTTCTTTTTCTTTTGAATTTCTTTTTAACAATCCATAAGGTTTTAGCTGAGGTCTGTACTCATTATTGAAATTAACCAGAGCTCTTGCCAATCATAAACTTATAGCTTCTGCTTGTCCTTTTAGACCACCTCAGTATACTTTTATTTCTACATCAAATCTGTCCTTCATATCTTCTCCCAATACTGAAAAACTATACAAAGCATCTTCCAAAAGGTATCTATTTCAACCAAAAAATTCTTCCAGTGTTTTTTTCTTTCAGTTTTTGGTTTCTAGAGTAACATTTCAACTACCCTGTTGATAAAGTTTTACTATTGCTGTTGATTTTTTTCTTCTCCCCAATCAATATTCGTATTTTTTTTGTTCAGCCATAACTTATAATTGTTCAGGATTTAAATAATCATATTTATTTGTATCTTTTGCAAATACCTTCAATCTTTTCATTCTGTATTTTCTTAGCTTATTTTTTGGTAACATTCCTCTTACTGCATACCAAACAGCATGTTCCGGATATTTTTGAAGCAATTGTTCCAAAACAAGTTGTCTTGTACTTCCTTTGTATCCACTGTGATAATAATATGTTTTATCCTGCAGTTTTTTTCCTGTTACATGGATATATTTTGCATTTTTAACTACTACAAAATCACCTACATCCCATGAGTCTGTATAATAAGGCTTGTGTTTTCAGATAAGTTTATTTGCTATCTGAACTGCAAGTCTTCATAATGTCTTTCAATTTGCATCCACTATATACCATTTTCTTTGCTTTTCTGTTTCTTCCGGATGCAAAATCACAGTTTTGTTAAGATCTTTTGATGTAAATCTCATTCTACTAAATTTTATTAAATAAATTTAAACTAACTTTACTAAAACTTCTTCTGCTCAGTCTCACTGTCTATAACCAAGTTTATAACACTGAATAAAGCCTGAAGTTCTGTTTTCTTCTCTGTATTTTGGAAGTAACTCATCTACTACTTTTTTTCAATCGTCTTTGGTATAAATTGTAGATTTTACTATTCTGATTGCTTCTCTTCTCACCTCATTTTCATCATCGTATTTTCTTAGTAGGCTTGTTAGTCTTGAAAAAAACTTATTACCCTGACTTTCAAGTACTCTTGCTTTTTTCTCTGTTGTTTTTATCTGACCATTATTTACCAAAGATGTTAACAAATTCCTTACTCTAATTTCTCATTTTTGAGCTCATCAAGTAAGAGTTTTAACTGTCTTTTTTCTGTGTCTCATTATATTATTTTTAATCTTTTAAATTAACCTACAAGAGATTTTCATATATCTTCCAAAGCCTGACTTATTTCATCTACTGCTTTTCTTCAAACTCCTTTCATACTCAATAGATCAGATTTTCTTCTTTGCTCCAGATCTTCTACATACAGAATTTCATTTT
Organism: uncultured Candidatus Peribacteria bacterium; assembly: GCA_964637495.1. Taxonomy (GTDB): domain Bacteria; phylum Patescibacteriota; class Gracilibacteria; order Absconditabacterales; family Absconditicoccaceae; genus CAZWWJ01. Next base: position 12,392 of record CAZWWJ010000011.1, read on the forward strand.
TTATCAATGCATTTCTTGTTCTTTCACTTAGTGGAATTGCATCTATTGGTATAGTTTTTGAAGAATCAGAACTTTTTCAGATAGATTGATTTGATCCTCAAACATCTCCTGTTTCTTCCATATCCGAATAATCTACTAACATAGAACTATCAATATAAGATTCATCAAAAACAAATAATTTTGAATAAGAAGACAGAACCTCTCCTACAAAAGTTAGTAGCTCTCTTGCAGAAACTTTTGATGAAATGGTTTTTACTTCTATTTTTAGATTATCTTTACTGGAACCTGTAAAATCATCTATATGCTCTTCTATACTATAAGTTACATAATCTACAAGCTTGAAATCATTATCTATCAATAATACTCATATATCTTGTTCTTCTCATTTAGATTCTCTTTTTCTAAGATAATCTATACTATAATATCAATAACCTTTTTCTATTCTTACATCCACTATTAGCTCTACTGCCGGATCTGTTATTTCAAAAAGGTATTTGGATTCTGTCAATTCTTCTATTCAGGAAGGTAAATTCAAATCTTTTGATGAATATTTTCCTACTCCCTTAAACCTCTGGGAAACCCATTCCAATTTTTCATTATTTTCATCTACTTTGAAACGCAACTCCTTAAAGTTCAACATTATATCCAACGCAGATTCTTTTACACCATCTATTGTTTCATATTCATGAGGCACTCCTTTCATTTTTATTCAAGTCACTGCTCATCAATAATTATAACCAAGTATTGCTCTTCTTATTGCATTTCCAAAGGAATGTCCAAAACCTCTTGGAAGATACTGAACATCAAATCTTGTTGTAGTATCATCTACTTTTTCCTCTATAATTTTTGGTTTCCCTATATAATTTTGAATATCCAACATAACAGTTTATTATTAACTAAAATTTCTAAAATATTAAGCTCTCGCATAAAACTCAATCACCTTCAGTACATCTACCGGAAAACTCATTTCTTCTGCTCTTGGAGTATCTATTATTTCTATTGAAAAATTTTCTTTGCTTACCTTTAACCAGGAAGGAACACTATAACTTCCTGAAACTATAGGAACATCTGAATACAATGGAGAAGATTTCAATTTATCTTTTAACTCAATAACATCTCAAACTTTTACAAAATAAGAAGGAATATCATGTTTTTTTCAGTTTAATCTGAAATGGCCATGTCAAACAATCTGTCTTGCCTGCATTATTGTTTTTGCAAAACCTGCTCTCAAAACTATGCTATCAAGTCTGCTTTCTAGAAATTGAATTGCAGCAATATCGTGTGGAACTCCATAATTGGTAGAATACTTACCTGCCTTGTCCATAACAGTTTGTTTAAACTGTTTCTCGCTCATTAGGTACATTCTTTTAAGTGCCTGCTTGTTTCTTAAAAGTTTTCAGTATTCTGACAATCTTGGCATATTTCCACCATGCTGACCTGGAAGCTTTTTTCTTTTTCTTATGTCATATTTTGGCGTTCCAAAAAGGTTTATTCCTTCTCTTCTACATAATTTAAACTTCGGACCTGTATATTTCATTATTTAACTTTAGTTTATAAATTGCTAAAACTTAAATTAGTTTCTTTTTGGTCTTACTCATTTGCATCAACCAAACTGCACAGGAGTTGCTTCTTTTATATACATTATATCTACACCTCCAAGATCGTTGATTGCCTTAAAAACTCAATCTCTTGCAAGACCAAGTCCTTTTACTATAATTCATAACTCTTTCAAACCAAAATCATCTCTTGCTTGCTTTATCATAGAATTTGTTAATACTTCTGCAGCATAAGGAGTACTTTGCTTAGTTCATTTAAAACCTGCTGTTCAAGTACCACCTCATGTTATCTTATTTCCTTGTTCGTCTGTTAATGTTATTATAGTGTTGTTAAATGTTGTATTTACATATAACCTTCCTCCAGGAAGCTTAATATTTTTTTTCTTTTTGGAAGCTACTGTTTTTTTCTTTGGCATAACAAAAAAATTAGTTTATAAATTTATTTCTTAAGAATAGGTCTTACTTTCTTTCTACCTAAGAGTTTTTTGGCAGTTTTTGCATTTTTCCTTGTGTTCTGACCTCTAACTGGCAGTCACAAGTTGTGCCTCATTCCTCTATAACACTTAATTTCCTTAAGTCTTTTTATTGATGATGTTTGTTCTCTTCTCAAATCATTTTCCAGAAGATAATTGTTCAGCTCATCTGTTATTTGCTTTTGTTCATCTTCTGTTATATCTCTTACTTTTTTTTCAAGAGGTATTCCTAAATTGTTTAGGATTTCTTTTGACCTTGAAAAACCTATTCAGTAAATATGAGTTAATCATACCATTATTACTTTGTCGTCTGGAAGTATATGACCATATAATCTAAACATATCCCTTCTGTATTAGTTACTAAAATAAAAAATTATCCTTGTCTTTGCTTATGCTTTGGATTTTCACATATAATGTAGTTTATTCAATTTCTTTTTACTTTCTGACATTTTGCACACATTTTTTTTGCAGATGCTCTTACTTTCATTTTGAATTTTATTAATGTCTTAAAACAATGCGACCCTTAGAAGGATCATACTCGTTAAGCTCCACTTTTACTTTATCTCCTTCTATTATTTTTATGTTAAACTTTTTCATTTTGCCTGAAGCATAAGCAGTAACTGTTATTCACATATCTTCAATATTAACTTTGTACATTCCTCCAGGCAAAATTGATTCAACAACTCCTTCTACTTCTATAGCATCCTGATTTCACATTATACACTTAAGTTTTGAACTTCTAAAACAGATTCATGTGGTCTAAAGCCATGTTTTTTATGATACCTGTTTTTATTGTGGAACTTAACTACATTTACTTTCTTTCATTTCCTGTTTTCTACAACTTTCAGATCTACTGATGCATCTTCAATATATGGGGTTCCTAACTTTACATCATTTCATTCTTCATCAAAACTTGCCAAAACTTTTTCAGTTTTGATGCTTTCTCACTCTTGCTGTTTTACGTTATCCACAACTATTTTATCTCCTTGTTTTACTATATATTGATGTCCTTTAAGATCTACTACTGCGTACATTTATATTGGTTAAATTAAACAACTAAATTCTTTTTCCAAACTGAGCCAAAAGATTGTATTTTGCTTTGTTTTTTCTGTAAGCATCAGATACTATGGCTCTTATTCTTTTGTATCTTCTTGCACTTGGGAATCTGTATTCTATAAATCTTCTATACCACTTAGTTTTGTAGTATTGTTGCTTTTTGGCCTTATCCAATATATGAGAAGTCCAAAGTTCTTTTTTGTAAAAAGCAACAATTCTTTCGTTAGTATTTAACTCTCCTGCTCTATATACTGTAAATCACATAAACTTTTTTCTTGGTTATAATTTAAATTTACTAACAGTTAACAAGTTGTAGAGTTAACTCCACAATTTGTTAACCATTAATAATAAGTGCCGGGAGCCGGACTCGAACCGGCACTCCTATAAATAGGACGTGGATTTTAAGTCCACTGCGTCTACCAATTCCGCCATCCCGGCAACAATAATTAAACTAACTTCATAGTTTAATTATTTTTATTAACAAATCAAGTAAATTTACTTATTTACTTCCTCATAAATTTTATCAAACACATTCGGAAATACTACTGCAATATTTGATAGAACCTTTCTGTCTAGTTTTATCTTCTTTTTTCAGGCATTTCACATAAACTGACTATATTTTCCTCCTCTTTCTCTAACTGCTGCAGAAATCCTTTCTATCCAAAGTCTCCTAAAATCTCTTTTCTTAAGTTTTCTTCCTATGTAAGAATTCTGACCTTGTTTTATCAAAGCTATTTCTACCTGCTTGTATACATTGTTTCTTCCAAGTCTAAATCATTTTGCTTGCTTCAGCAGTTTTTTGTGTTTCTTATGTCTTTGCAAACCATTTGTTACTCTAACCATTTAACTATTTATTATAAGGAAGTAAATATTTAACTTTATGCTCTTCTGATTTAGCAAGTTTCTTACCGTAAGGTAATTTTTTGTGAGCATTATTTTTATTAGTCAGCAAATGACTTATTCAAGCTTTACGATGAATTACCTTTCCTTTTTTGGATATTTTTTTAACTCTTTTTGCCATTGCTTTGTTTGTTTTCAACTTTGCTTTCATTATTTAAACTTAGCGAATAAAGTTACACTGTATCATTTTTTTTCTTTTTTGATTCCCTGACTCTTGCTTATTTCACTAAAATTTTCTTCTATTTCCTGTAATCTTTCATATATTTTGTTTGCAAAAATGTTTTCTCTTCATCTTAGTTGTCAAATAAACTTTACCGGGTGTCATTCTTTTAAGAATTCTTCAGCTTTATCAAGTTTTAATTGTAAATCGTTTTCTCAAATATTATAAGAAAACTTTACTTCTTTCAAATCTTTAGTTTTTTGTTGCTTCTTCTTTTCTTTTTCTTCTTTCTTTTTCTGATACATAAATTTACCAAATTCTATCACTTTGGCTACTGCAAAATTTTTTTTGAAATCGTAACTTAACTGTACCAAATCTTTTTCCTCTTCTTCTGCTTTTGCCAAAGCATCTTCTCTGGAATATGTACCAAGTTTTTCTCAATCTTCATTTATTAACAAGACATTATCTGCTTTTATTTGCTCATTAGTAAATATTCTTTCATCTTTTCATGCCATACAATAGAGTATTTTATTAATAAAATGCTCTGATCGTCCCCGGCGGGATTCGAACCCGCGATCTCTGGCGTGAGAGGCCAGTATCCTAGACCGCTAGACGACGGGGACTTTTTATCAAAACTACACCCGGGAGGACTCGAACCTCCAGCCTTCCCGATTTAGATCGGGACGCTCTA
>CAZWWJ010000012.1:0-16100 GCA_964637495.1 uncultured Candidatus Peribacteria bacterium
ATTATAATATGCTGGATTATGATATTACAGAAGAATTTATGCTTTATTATGATGAGGGGGATGAAGATGAAGCTTATGAATATTATGAAGATGATGATTTAGAAAGTACAAGTCCTGAGAATATAAATATTAAATTAAGGTTACCTGAGCTAATAACAGAAGATAGTACTTTTGGTGCTAAACTTGATGATAAAGAAGACCATGTTGGAGATTGACTTGAAAATGATGCAGTAGTAAACCGAGCTATAGATTGAGCAGGAGGTACAAATAATGAATTGTTTCAAATAAATCCTTATGTAGGTATTGATGATAGCTGAAACAGAGAAAATGAAGACAGTATACTAAGAGAAAAAGATATTAATTATGAAGACAATCCAAAACTAGAGTTTAAAAATAACTTCAATCCAGTAAATAATCGTAATAAACCCTCTGATGAACATAAAGGAATAATACCATCAGGACATGAGTTTGAAGATGAAAATTTTGAAGATATTTTTACTGATAGCGATTTTGAAGACTGATCTATAAGATTTTCTCTTGTTAATCTGCTTCGTGATAGTACAGAAGAAAGTATATATCCCTTCCTTGAATACCAAGTAGAATTCAATTGAGCTAGTAATGTAGTTGACCGTTTCTTTGAAATTAGCTGACACTGAAGAGTTGGAGAATACAATGTATCAATAATCCAAAGCAAACCTACAAGCGAAAGACATGCTGCAACAGACTTTACAATATTGTTCTAAAAACTCATTTATCAAGACAGAGATAACTTAACTCCCTGTTTCTTGATTTGAATTTTTATAATTTTTAAATAATATAAAAATTATTTACAATTTTAACCCTAATGATGAAGTATCATATTATCAGCATATTTCCGGAAATCTTTGAAGGATTTATCAACACTTCACTCATCCAAAAAGCAATCCAAAATAATATAATTACAATTAATTTTTATAACCCAAGAAATTTTACCAAAGACAAACATCAACAAATAGATGATGAAATATATTGATGAGGACAAGGAATGCTAATGAAAGCAAAACCCCTGATTGACTGTACCAACTATGTAATTTCTAGTATCCAAAGCAATAATTTTATAATACTTTATACAACACCAAGCAAGAATATTTTTGATCAACAGAAAGCAATAGATTACTCACAGTATGATGAAATTATAATAATATGCGGAAGATACGAAGGAGTTGATTATCGTTTTGAAAAATACTTCCAGGATCACTACCCTAACAAATTTTCAAGAATTTCAATTGGAAAATATATTCTAACATGAGGAGAGATTGCTTGAATGGTCCTTATAGACAGCATCTCAAGACTTATCCCCTGAGTTATCAAAGAAACCCAAAGCATACAGGAAGAAAGCTATGATCCGAAAAAAAATCTGCAAAACATTGAATACCCTCAATACACAAGACCTCAGGAAATTTATTGATACCAGGTCCCAGAAATACTACTAAGCTGAGACCACAAAAAAATACAACAATGGAAAGAAAACAATGAAGATTTTGAAACCAATTAGAATTTTCAATATCTGAAAGTTAATCAATAATTAGTTTTTACTATTTTCATATAAATATCCGGATTGTGAGTTAATATGAAGTTTGTTTTATCTTCCCGATAAAGAAACTTTTCAAAAGAATTAAAGTTTCTCCTTAACTCATAACTTAGAATATTTAAAAGTTCTCACATATCCATATCAAGTTTTCATATCTTAATATCTATGTTTCCAAAATATCATTTCTGATACTTTTTCAAAAAATATCTATTACTGTTTTTTAATAAATTTTTGGAATAAATTTTTTCTATATTCTCTTCTAGATATTTTATCAAAGAAGTTGAAACATCTAACTTTTCAAATGAACCTTCAGGCGATACTCAGATATTATTAAAAGATATTCTTCCATCAAGTTGATTATTTATCAAATTAGATTTTATAATATTTACAATTTCTTTCTTGGAAAGTATAGAATTATCCTCAACAAATATAAAAATTTCATCACCTCATAGAGAGGTTTTCACTTCTATTCAATACTCATTAAAAATACTTTGAATATCTTCAATAAAATTAAAAAATTTCTTAGTAACACTTATTCAGGTTTCCAACAATAAATTTTCATCATAATTATCTATAAACATTCACGCTACTTTCCTGAAATCCAACAAATTCATTATTCACATGTCTTTGATATCCACAAATATCCCAACTCATTCTTTTCATTTTAGATCCTTCATAAAAGTCTCCTTGTTGGGAGTTCATTTATAATTAAACTTTTTAAGTTCAAGTGGAAGTTCCAGAATTTTTCAGTGTGCATATTTATCAAGAATTTTTAAGTTTTCTTTTGATTTTTCAAAATCTCTTTCAATATCACAGGATCCTGGGAATATAAAGTCCAATGCTTCATTAAGTCTTACAACATATTCTTCAACAAGGTCTTTTAGTTCATGATCGTATATATTTTTTCATTTTTTTACAAATCTCAATAGTATTGGATTGATTTCATTATCTACACATACGGGATATACATTATCTTCACATAGAAAACCCTCGTCCTTATATTCTGCTAAGATCTTTTTTTCTGTTTCAAGAGCTTTATTTATATTTTCTGTAACTATATTCATATTATACTCTATTAATTCTCAGTTTGATCTTTTTGATGCTATTTCGGTTTTTCTAAGTGATTGAAGTTTGTCTATATCTGTTCAGTAGGTTACATAACTTACTCAAACTCAAATTGAAATCTTTCAAAGGTATTTTTCAACAAATTGTTTTTCTTCTTCAATAGTTATATTTTCAATATCTAAGCCCATTTTTTCTTCAATATCTCCAAGTGAATTCAAAGAATATTCCAAAAAATCTTCAAATAAAAGAAAAGAAGGATTATTGATTTCTCCTTTTTTATATAATTTAAGAAGTTTTTGTTTGTAAGAAATTAATTGAATAAATTCCTGCACTTTCTCCCATTTCAATAAATTTGATAAGAATTTTTCTGTATCCTCCTAGCCAAGAATTTTTTCTAAAGCTTTTTCTCAACTATCTTTTCTTATATTAAAAATGAGTCCTTTATAATCAGACTTGACAAGCCTTTCTGTTGGATATTTTTGAAAAAAATTTTTGTATAAAACCTGTTTTACAGTATCCACAAAAAAATCTACTGTCCTTTGGCCCAAAAAATCATTTGCCTTTTTAATATTTTTGAACATAAATCATAATACACAAGAATCATTCTGTAATCTTAGAGTAGCAAGCAATGGATGAGATCTTTCAATTTCTGCAACTTCCTGTTTTCTTTTTAATTTCTCATAAGGGGTAATATCTTCATTTATTATTTCATACAAGTTTTTTATAATGTCATCACAAATTTGTTTTTCCTTTATTATCTTTCAATTTTTTCTGTTTGTTACCTGAACAGATCATATAGACATTTTTTATTTTTATTTTTAAAATATATTCATATCTATATTGTAATTATTTTAAAAAAATTGGCAAGCAAAAATTGATAAAAATTTAATTTTTAATACTTGAAGTTCTCTTTTTTAAGTTCTTTGGTTATCAAATCAAAGAGTCTTGCAAGACCAAAATCTCTTTCGGTTAGTTTAATTCATTTTGCTGTTATTTGATTATCCATATAACTGTTGAACTCTTTGATAAGTTCTTCTTTGGACTCTCCATTCAGCAGTTTTGCAAAAAATCAGTAAACTATTATCCTGTGATCCTGAAAATCAAGATTCTCAAGAAAATAAGACAATTCTCTACCTTTCAAATTTGAAATTAAGTATTCACAATAAGCATATATTTTTTCTTTGTATTCAAGATATTTGTTCATAAAATCATCATTTTCATTGAAACCATTGGAGAACACTCTATTCCAGTAATAAATATTATTAGAAAGGCAAAACTTTACACATCATTTAGTTAATAAAGGACATTTTTGGCATTTTGGTAACTGTAAATAATGATTTTTATAAAATTCTGACCTTAGGATATAATAAAGTCTCTGCTGTTTTAAATTTGTATTTCACACCTTAAACTCTCAGTTTTCATTTCACCATTTGTACAGTGCATAACAAGTAGAATAACTACCATCTGATTGAACTTCATCGTTTGGTACATGGCAGTGATTAAAATGTCAGTTATTTTTTTCTATCTGATCCAAAGTTTCTTTTTGAAAAATACAAAAACCCGAACCACAATCAAGATATATTCTCTTACCTTTTTGGTGTAATTTTGCAACCAGATCATCCACTTTTTGACCAAGTTGTTTGTATTTTGACCACAAAGGTTCTTCAAAAACTATAGTATCCGTATTCTGAAGTTTTGGCAGTATTGCATTTTCTATACCTATTCTTACCATATCATCCAGCTCAGGATACTCATCCAACACTTCCAATACATAATCATAATCAACCTCAGGATCAAAAACATTTACTGATATCCTAACATTTGGAGACTGCAAAACTTCCAAATTTTTCTTGGTAGTTTCCCGAAGTTTCTTTGTCAAACCTGCATAATTTTCATAAGGAGAATTAATATTAGTCATTACAATAATTCTGCCGTTCATTACATGAGGATACAGAAAATTTCTTATTTTTTCTCAAAAGGTAAAATTTGTTAACAAATATATTTTGAATCAACTATTCAGAACATCTTTTACAAAATTTTTGAATCTTGGATGGATAGTAGGCTCTCATCAGCTTATACATATAGATTTTTCATCTTTTTTGTTAAAAAAACTTGATAATGCTTTCATAGAAAGAGAAAAATCATCCGGAGTAATTGTGATTCATTTTCCTGTACTGAATGCTTCTTTCTGGTGAGCTACATCAAAACAGTAAGTACAACTCAAAGTACAGGCCTTGGTTATCTGAACAACCCCCATCAAAGTATTTTTAAATTATAAATATGTTCAAATTTTAATTTTTTTCAGAAAAAAAACAACAAATTTTATTTTTTATTTTCATAATTTTCTACTTTCTTCTGTATTTCCTGCTCTTTTTTCTTAAGGTAAGTTCTGAATTCTTCTCTTTTGAAAAAATAGATATACAAAGCTGTTATAATCAAAAGTACTATAATTATATACTGAAAATTGTCTACAATCTGTTCATAATAAGATGCAAACATCACACCAAGTATTATTATTGTAATAGCCCATATAATAGAACCAATTATATTATAAACTATAAAAGAAAACTGCTTCATACCCATACTTCAGGCAATAAAAGGTATAAATGCTCTGGTCATAGGATGAAATTTACTTAGTATAACAGCAACTGGTCAGTATTTATGAATTCATGATTTTATGTAATCAAGCTCTGTTTCTCATATACCAAACCACTCTCAGTATCTTTTGAAAAATTCATCTCCTGTATAATAACCAAGAATAAATCCTATATAATTTCCCAATATTGCTCACAAACAAGCAACTATCATAACCTGAATAAGATACTCCTGACCAAAGAAACCTCAAACTAGCAAAAGGACAGTTTGTCAGGGCAGTATCATTCATATTATAGGAAAAGATTCTATCGTAGCGCTAGCAAATGCTATTAAATAATTCCAGTTACCTAGTTGTTCTATCATCTTTTCCAGCCACTCTATAGCAGCATTTATCCACTCAGGCCTAAGAATAGTTATAAATACCAGAAGAATAGTTGTTACAATCAAAGTAACATTCATAAACATAACCAATCAATTCACAATCTTCTTTCGCATTTTTTTATATTCTATTTATCTTTTACTAAAATCACTCGAAATTTTTATTACTAACTAATCTAATAATATAAACAAAAAAATATATTTTTCAAATTTAAACTTCAACAAAGTTTTATTTTTCTAATCTTCTATAATTGAATAAATAAGGTAATCAGGGAGACTTACATCTTTAATTCCCTGTATTGTTACCGTTCTTCATTTATAATTTCCAACAGAATTTATATTAAGATAACTGTGAGATATTCTAGAAGGAGAATCAATATAAAATCTTTGAGTACTTCCTCAAACAGGATTTGCAACTACCAAAAAAATTCTTGTTTCAAAACTTCAATAATTAAAACCTGCATCAGAAAGAAAAAATTGATCGTCATTTGTACGATAAGAGGCAGTATTTCACTGCTGATCAACAATTGCAACAATCAAGTCATCAGGATTTGATGTTTTGTTAATTTCTATGTTATTAAAGTTCATTGAGTTTATTCTCTCAAGAAATCCTCACTGGTCATAAAAAAGCGGAACAATAACTCATTCACCTGCCTGTACTTCAAATCTGTCATTGGGATTTACCTGAGAAATTCTGGAGGTATCGGAAACTATATTTGTTCTTGCAACTAACTCTGAATTAAAAACACAATCATAATCAGGACAATTAAAATTGCTTGTTACTAGATTTTCTCAGGTATTTATAGTTGATTCATAACCAAAATCATAATTTTGCAGTTCAGTTAACTGATATTCTATTCAGGCATTTGCAAGATAATAAGATTTGTGATAATCATGATATATTGTTGAATAATCAAGCAAACTTATCACATACCTTACTATTAACATAGCTAATACAGATGTTATTATCATTATTATCAGAGAAATTACAAGTATATTTCATTTTTTTGAAAACATTTTAATAGCTTCTTATATTATAAAAAGACTGAACAGTTTTTTTGTTATCAAGATACCAGTAATTTTCATTGTATTGCTTAGGATATATCCTTGAAAAAACCCAGAATCACTGATTGTATATATCCTCTATATCATCAACAGAATCATAGGGAAGTATCCTAAAATAAAGATCTTCCACATAAACTTTCTCCGGATCTGTTATGTTTGTTTCTCTACCACCATCTTCCATAACAATCCTGCAATCAGCATTTTCAAGCTGATCATTATCCACAAGGGTTTCAACATCTTGTGCACAATCTGTTCAAGTTAAATAAAAAGAACTAACATCCGCTCAAGTAAAATGTAAAGTATCTGTAAATCAGGTATAAGCATCAATATCATTATAATCAGAGTGATTTGTATATATCTTGTTGGTATCAGAAATAGTATGTAGATTTTGTGAGAAAAAAAGAGCCTGAGATGCTAAGTTCCTTTCTATTTCCGTATTAGTTGCAATATTTGAAATATAAAAATAAGTATTTAATACAATACCAAGTAATATCACTACTATAATTAAAGAAATTAACACCTCTACCAAAGTAAAAGCCTTTTTTAACATTTATCTTGATTTTCAAATAAAACTTTCTATAGCAACATCTCAAGTATAAGCTCATTTGCTGTATTCTACAACAGATTTTACTTTCAGTACATTATTTAGAGAAGAAGTTTGAACATCTTCAAATTCTATATATCTTTGATAATAAGTTTCTTCATCTCCGGAACCATCCTGAGAATACCAAAATCAATCCCCAATACCTGGAACACTTCAGGTATTATAATAAACTGTGCCTCAAGTTGTAGTTGAAGTTAATTCATATATATTATTTTTATCAAAAGAAACATCAAATCTTCCAGTAGCTCAAGTAAAATAGGTATCACAATCAGGAGATTGATAATCAAATTCTGCACAATCCCAAGGAATTCACCTTTCTATATTAGTATCTTTTATATTGTATACAATTTCTATACCTTCTTTGGCAAGAATAGTTGCTTGATTTTCCAGATTTATTCTGTCAACTGCCAAAATATTTCTGGAAATCACTCCCAAAACTCATATTATTCCAACACCAATTACAACTATTGTCACTAGTACCTCCACCAAAGTGAATCACTTTTTCATTCCAGTATATTTTTTCTAAATATATTTAAAAACAAGTTTCTGACAAAGAACATGAATCCAACTGCAAGTCAAAACAGTAATTTATTCAATTTTTATCTGTATCTATTTCAAAACTAACTTCTCATGTTGAATATCTTGTTGTAGTATGTATATCCTCAAATTCACAACCTTGGTTATAAGGTTCCATTATAAATTTTCAAGTTGAGAATGTGTTACCCTGAAACTGAATTCCAGAAAAATAAGATATTTCAAAATTTTTTGTTTCAAATTCGTCTTTGTCCCCTCATGGTCTTATTCAGAAATAATTTATATTTTCATCATACAGTTCAATAATATACTCTTCATATCTTTGTCACTCAAAATAAGAAGAAGCCATAGAGTTTGCTACTGCATTCAAAAAAGTAGATTCTAACTTTTCTCTATCAAGCCTGGAATCATTTTCTGTAACTCTATCAGACAGTGCTCCTGTTATCACAAAAAGAAAAAATCCCATTATTATAATGACAATTAGCATTTCTGTAAGAGTAAATCCTTTTGTTTGCATTTCATTTCATTTATCAAATAGAATCAATTATGCTTCCTGTGATTCAGAATATAGCCAGTGCTATAAATGCAATAATTCAACCAACCACTACTATTAATACAGGTTCCAGTATCTTTGATATATTATTAATATCTCTTTCAAATTCCTCTTCGTAAAGCCATAATGAATTTTCAAGAGAAGTTTCCAAAGAAGCAGTTTCCTCTCAGGTTTTCATTAGTAAAATCACATCATTTGGTATAATATTTGTATGATTCTGAATTTTTCAAATTATTGGATCTCATTTGTTAATGCTTTCTAGAACATCATTTATCATATTTTGGTATTCAACATTATCAAAAATTCATTTCAGGGACTTATAAACATTTATATAACTCATTCCTGAATTCAACAAAAGTTTTTTATATCTTAAAAACCTTATTAGATAATAATACTTGGTAAGTTTCCCAAGTAAAGGTACTTTAAATTTTAATTTGTCTACTGCTTTTTTACCTTCATCAATTCCAAGAAATATTGAAAAACCAAAAATAAGTAATCACAAAAATATAATGATAGTAACATTATAATCCGCAATAAAATTAGTTATATAAATCATAATCTCAGTAGTTAGGGGCAATGTCATATCTTCAAACTGCTCAACTATTGAAATTATTCAAGGCAATACAAACCTGAAAATTACATATAAAGCTACAATTGCCAAAACAAACAAAAACAAAGGATATACCATAGCAGATAAATATTTATTTTTTACATCATACAAAAACTCATATTCTTTAGCAAGATAATTTAATACATTTACAAGTTCTCATGATGTTTCTCAGGATTTAATAATATTAACATCTCAATCATTAAAATAATTTGGTAGCTTCCCAATACTTCTTGAAAATGATTCTCACTTTTTCAAAGAATTATAAATAGTATCACAAATATACACAATAGAAGATTTATCAGTATTTTCCTTTACAAGTTTTATACTTTCCAGTACTCAAACACCTCATCTTAAAAGATATGAAATCTGTCTAAAAAAGAAAATTTTTTCTTTTATTCAAAATGTTCAGGACTGTTTGTAATAAAGAAATTTCTGAATTAGATTTTCTAACATTTATGCAAGTTATTTATAAAAATAAATATTTGAATTTATACTAACTGACTGAGGTTCCTGGTATCACACTATATCATAGTTTACTGTTTCAACATCATAAAAAACTGAATCCTGATAAGTTATCTTTTTCTCCATATTATCAAGGAATTCAAAAAAATTCTGCTCGTTTTCAAAATCAATATTTAACCTTACAGGAAGTTTTTTAAGTTTTTCTGAAGCATCTTCTAATTGTCAAAAAGAAATAGAATTTAGATCTCAATATTCTCCTCAATCCAGCAAATAAAAATAAATATTTCTTAAAATAAGTTTCTGATCATAATCCATTTTTTCTCAACCAAGTGGAGAAAGCAATATATATTTTCTAACCAACTGTTCGTTTTGTTCAATAAATTCAGCCAATTCCTCTTCCAGGTCATCACACACATCCAAATTTATACATTCCACTACTTCTTCTGAATTTTGAGAAATTTTTTCAAAAAAATCTATTTCTTCTTTTATTCTATTTATTTCATTTTCTAAATTATTTTTTTCTTCCATTTCTTGCTGTTTAGTGTCTTCCTTTGACTCAACTCTATCAAAACTTGAATCAAAATATCCCCAACCCAAGAAAATTGCTAAAGCTACTAAAAAAACTATAAACTTGTACTTTGTTTCTTTTATCTTTTTATAAATCATTTTATTGTCATTACTCTGTTTCTGATTCTCCTCCATTTATTTTGATATTAGCATCTAAATCAAATTCATATACATCACCTCTTTGGGTATATGATGGTATATAAATATCCTTTATAAAATCCAGTTCCTTAAAATCATCTATTATTCATCATTCCATAAAAACCTGTTCAAGATCCTGAACATTTCATCTAAGTCAAACACTGTCAAGTTCTACTCTAAAATCATCAAAACCAACTCATCCTCAAGGTCTTTCTACATCCCTCAAGTCTTCATAAATATCTATTAAGGTATTTAATCTTTCAAACCAAAGATCATCACGCAGATTTTTCTGATTAAGAGCTATTGCAGCATCATACCTATCATAAATTTCATTCTCTTCCTTTAGTTCCTGTAAGGTTTGTTCCTTTTCTTCATTTTGTTGTTTTATATCTTCTATTTGAGTAGAAAGGTAATAACTATACCCCATATTAAAAAGATAAACCCCCACAAAGCAAATTAACACAAAAACTGAAAAATAAGACGCACTCTCCCATTTATTTTCCACAATATACCTAAAAAATCTTTTTATTTTTATCATTTTTTTGTTTTTATATTTAAACTTATAATTTTATATCTAACAAAAATTATACTAAATTTTTCCAAAAATGCAAAAAATAAACCATTAAAATAAACTTTGCTGTTCCAGTCATTTATTTTTATTTTCTGAAATCAGCCCTTTTGATATTTCTGGATATTCTTCAAGAAAAGTACTCAAATTCTTTGCTTCAATTCACAAATTTTTGGCTTTTCCAAGTTTGGAACCCGGATTTTCTCCTAACAAAAGAATTTGTGTTTCTTTTGTTGGTTTGTCATGGAATTCTGCACCATAATTTTCCAAAATATTTATTATTTTTTCTCTGGAAGTATCAAACTTTCAGGTAATGCTAAAAGTTATTCCTTCCAAAAGCAAAGTTTGTTTTGTTTTCTGAAGATTTTCAAAATTATTAAATCTAACTCACTCATTATTAAGTTTTTCAAGTAATTTTATATTTTCTTTTGTACCAAAATTTTTCTCACAGGACAAAATAATTTTTTCACCTATTCAATGAATATTTCTTAAAAAATTATCGTTGGTTAGAAATTCTACCAATCTTTGATAGTCAAATTTTTCAATCTCTTCTTCTTCCAAGTTATTATAAATTTCCTGTTGTAGAATCTTTGCTGTTTTTTTACCAATAAATCTAACTCATAAAGCAGTAAGAAGTTTATTTAAGTAATTGTTCTTGGAGTTTTCAATACTATTAATAAGTTCAGAAACTCTCTTTTCTCCCATCAGTGGCAAAGATTTAAGTTTTACCTTATTCTCAGAGTCTTTGAGATGATATATATCTGCATAATCCTGTAACAATCCTGCATCAACAAGCATATTTATTAGTTTGTCTCAAAGTCCTTCTATATCCATAGCTTCTTTGCTTGCAAAATGTATTAGTTTTTCTTTAATTACAGCAGGACAATTAATATTTGAGCAATAATAATTTATATCATCTTTATACTGAACAATCTCTGCACCACAAACAGGACAATTTACTGGTGGATATATATCTTTATGACTAGAAGGTCTTTTGTTTTTAACAACAGAAATTATATATGGAATCACCTCACCACTTCTTTTTATCCAAACATAGTCATTGATTTTTATATCTTTCTGAAAAATAAAATCAAAATTGTGTAGTGTAGCTTTGGATATATTTACTCCCGAAAGATTTACAGGCTCCAATATTGCAATAGGATTTACTGCACCACTACGGGATATACTAAACTCTACATTTTTTATTCTTGTAGTTATTTCTTTGGCTGGAAGTTTATAAGCTATGGCCCATCTTGGATGATGTGAGGTAGATCATATCTTTTCACGAATACTTAAATTTGCCGTTTTTATAACAATTCAGTCAAATTCAATATTCTGGCTTTCAAGAAATTGTTGGATAGATTTGTTTTCACATATTTCTGCTACTTTTTCTATTCATTCCAGTTGATAAAAAAAATCATCAAAAACATTTAATCAACTTTCCTGAAACAAATTTACAATATCCTTTTGAGTTATGTCTTCTTTGTTTAAACCAGTTACCTCACTTAATGCTTGTAAATAATCTTTCTTGTCTTTTTCTATATACACAATATCATATACAAAACAAATAAGTTTCCTGGAAGCTACAACAGCAGGATCCAGTTGTCTGAGGGTTCAGGTAGCTGCATTTCTTGGATTAGCAAACAACGACAATTTTTTCTCGTATCTTTGCTTATTTAATTCGTTAAATAAGCTTTTGGGCATTATTATTTCTCATCTGAAAGACACCTTTGGAATATTTTTGAAGTTTTCCAGATAATAAGGGACTGTTGAAATTACTTTTACATTTTCTGTGATATCTTCTCATATATACCCATCTCATCTTGTCAAAGCCTTATCCAGATATCAATTTTTGTATATAAGTTCTACACTGCTTCCATCAAATTTGGGTTCCATACTGTATAATATCTTTTGATCATCCTGTATCTCAAGCCTTCTTTTGATAAATCTGTCTTTTTCACGGATATCTTCAATAGAATAGCTATTATCTAGACTTAACAAGGGTGCCAAATGCTCTGCTTGAGTAAAATATTCCTGTACCTGACCAACAAGTCTTTGAGTTGGGCTATTGGGTGAAACAATATCAGGATAAGTTGATTCTATATTTTTGAGAAAATCAAACAATAAATCATACTCATAATCGGTTATAGAAGGATTTGCATATATATAATATAACTTGTTGTGATACAAAATTATATCCATAACTTCCTGATAAGTTGTTTCAGGATCTTTTAGAAAAATATCTTTGATATCTTTGTTTCTTAGTAAATCAAGATAATACTGAGTTTTATCTTCAAGGCTTTGCTTGCTCATAATTTGGATTTTAAAAAATTAATTACATCCTTTCAATTTTTGCCATGTTTACAACATCAAAAAAGTTATCAAAAAACTTAACTACACTTTGCAAGAAAACATAATTTGTGTATTTTTTCTGGTTGTCCATATTTATTATCTTTTCAGAATTGGAATAAAAACTATTGAAATCATGGCAAATTCCAAGAACTGCCTGAGCAAGAAAATGAGGTTTACTAAAATTATAACATCTTAGCATCAAACTTGGCAAATAAAATATTTTAAGCAAAATTTCTTTCTGATTAGCAGTCAAATGCTCAGGATTTAGTTCTGTTTTTTTCACATCCTCCAGTTGAGATATCAAAGACTTTATTCTTGTATAAGTATAAGTTACATAAACTCAAGTATCTCAATTAAGCTTTGTCATATTTTCTATATCAAATTCTACATCCTTGTCTATATCATTTTTCAAATCATTGAAAAGAACAGAATTTACAGTAACCTTTTCTATCAACTGCTCATCAAGAGTACTTGTTTCCTGTAGTTTTTCCTTTACTCAATCCAAAAGATCATTCAACGAATAAAAATTACCTCATCTACTTGCCATTTTTTCTCATCCAACAAGGAGCATTCCATAACTTATATGCTGCATATTTTCCATTGGAATCTCCCAGAGTACATTAGCAAGAGAAAAAAGAAGCGAAAAATGAAGTTTCTGCTCTGGTCATACCACATAATATAATTTATCTGCTCATAGTTCAAAATACCTGTATTTCAGCATTGCTAGATCTCTTGTTCAATACAATTTTGCGCCATCTGATTTTTGTACAAGGAAAACTTCAATTTTGTCATTGTCTTCATCTATCTGTTCATCAGTTTTTAGAGGCTGATAAGAAACTTTTTTTCAATTGTTTTGTTGTCTGAACTTAACAAGCCATGCATTATTTTCATACCACAAGTAACCCATTTGCTGAATCTCCTGAATAACTTCTGAAGTTAGAGTATGTGCAAAGCTTTCTCAGATAAATGTATCAAAATTATTACCAAGTCTTTGATAAGTTTCTTTGAAATCTAATAAAGTTAGTCTTTTGAATTCATAAAAAAATTCATACATAAGAGGATGTCATGATTCTAGAAGATTAAAATATTTCCTTGCTTTGTCTTTCTTTTCATCTTCGGGAATGTTAGAAAAATTTGAGTACAAATCACCAAGAGTCTTTGAAGGATTATCAGAAATGTTTTCTAAAAGCTTTTCACCATAATAGCTTGAGTTTATATTATTATGATAATGATAAACAAGACTATAAACCATTTTCCCAAAATTAGTACCCCAATCTCCAAGAAAATTCCACCTAAAAACTCTTGCTCACAAACTTTCACAAAGATTAGAAATAGCCTGCCCTATTACTGTTGTTCTGAAATGTCATACTGTCATTTGCTTACCAAGATTTGGCGAAGAATAGTCTATGCATATTTTTTCTCAGTCCAAATAATTTATTTTTCCATAATCAGGAGTTTCATATATATCTTTTAATAAATTTTTGTAAAATTCAGTTCTAAAGTAAAAGTTGATAAAAATACCCTGTAATTCAACCTCTTCAAACTCTTCAAGTTCCTGAAGTATTTCATAAATTTTTTGAGCAAATTCCTTTATATTTGAAAAATTGGTTTTGTTTTCTTCAAAGTTTTCTTTTATTTTAAATACAAGGTCAGGGCCTTCTATAGATGGTAGGTCTATTACTTGAGTAGATGAAACATTTATATTATTTTTACTCAGAACACTTCTTATTTTCTTCTCAAGTTTATAAAAGGGATAATCTTCCAAAGTAAGCTTTATATCTCTAAGAGCATGAAATTCAAGTTTTTCTTCTAGTTGATTTTGTAAACTTATTTGTTCAAAATTATCTTCATCTATATTATCAATTTTTTCTATGAGTTCTTTGATTTTAGAAACATCCAGATTCATTTTTGATTTCTTAAATTTTATAAAAAAGTTAACTTATTATAACAATTTGAATTCTTTTTTCAATCCTTCCTTAAATTTTAACAAAAAAAGGACAGCAAATGCTGTCCTTAAAAGAGGTTTTAAAAATAAATTTATTTCTTTCATTTTTGTTTGTTATCAGACTTGTCAAGTTGTTTTCTTTCATCTTCTACCTTTTTCATATCTTCATCTATCTGTTTTACTAAATCTTGTTTTCCTTCGTCCTGGAATTTTTTCTTATATTCTTTTAGTTTTTCCATTGTATTTTCAAGCATTGATTTTCTATATTCTTTGTTACGTTTTTCTTCTTCCAGCCTTCTGGCTTCTTGTTCATATTTGGACAAATCAACTACATCATTTGCTGGGGTTTCTCAACTTTCCATACCTAATGGTTCAAATTCTCTTCCAATATCATGCAATCTTCTGTCTATCATATTTTCAAAGAAATCCTGTAATCTTGCCCAGTTATTCAAACTCATATTCATTTCATCATGAATGCCTTGAGTATTTATAGAATTTTCTTTTAAGAATTGATTAAATTCTTCTGGATTATCAAATTCTCTGTCTATTTTGTTTTCTCTGCCGTTTCTGTTTGTATATATTTGTACTCTTCCTTTGAACATGGCTTTTTTGGTTAGGATATAAATATAAACATAAATATAATTATATCCATACAAGCCATTTTTTTATAGCACTTAACACTTTTTAGTGCTATTCATAATTTAATCAATTTTTAAATTTTTTCAAGAGATTTTTTTCCCATCATGTTCAGGATTTCAAAAAAATATACATAAATTCTTTCTCAAATATATTTTTATAAAAGTTTATAAACTTTATAATTCCTTTTGAAACCATCTGTATTCTATAAAGAAACTTCAGTTTTCATAATAAATATATATTGGAGCAGACCAAACACCATCTTCGTGAACCTCATATACTGTAATTACTCTATCCTCATATTTAAGTTGATCAAGTTCATATTCACCTATATCATACTTGGAATAATTTTTAAACTCACTATCATTTATTTGATAATAAATTTCACTTCAATCAAAATGTGGTGTTATATCAATCCATCTTGTTCAGGAACTTTCTTCCATAGAAAATCTTGATAA
>CAZWWJ010000013.1:0-15638 GCA_964637495.1 uncultured Candidatus Peribacteria bacterium
ATATACCGTTTTGGTGGTAATTAAAACAAAGCTCGAAACTTCGAGCATCGAAACTAATGCCGCAACAATTCAAATTGCTGCTTTTGCTTGTGCTACTGGGTTAAGGCAAAGCTCGAAACTACGAGCATCGAAACATCCTTAAGGATTTGATTAATGTCAGTGTTTCGCTTATAGGTTAAGGCAAAGCTCGAAACTACGAGCACCTAAAAAATTGATAATTGAAAATGGATAATTGATAATTATAGTAAAGTGTATAAAGATTTTAAAAATTTAATTTGTAGCAAAATAAATGAAAAAAAAGAAAACATTATAGGATATAAATCATTTGATTGTTGAAACTAAAAAATGATTTGTTCTTGATGTTTTAAAAATTTTCGATAAATTAATTAATGTTTAGATTTTAACCAAATATTAATGAAAATAGCAATATGAACTCAAAATCCTGCCAAACTAGAGGCTATAAAATCCTGAATAGAAAAATGTGATTACCTTGATGAAACAACTGCAGAGATCTTAACAGCTTCAGTAGATAGTTGAGTATCAGATATGCCAACTACTTTGGAAGAAAATATCAAATGAGCCCAGAACCGTGCCAAAAATCTTTTTGATGTTTATGAAGATGCTGATTTTTGTATAGGTATGGAGTGAGGTACAAGTTATATTCAAGATAAGGCCTATCTTTTCGGGGTTGTTTATATTTATGATAAAAATATGGAAGGACATTTTGGGGTTTCCAATATGATGGAAGTGCCTGAAGTTTTTAGGAGAAGAATTTATGAAAATGGTGAGGAGCTTGGTAGTGTGTTGGAAGAGCTTACCTGAGTTGAAGATGCAAGCAAGAAGAATTGAGCTTTTGGAGCTTGGAGTGATGATATCCTAACAAGAACCGATCAGTTTGTATTGGCTTTCTTAAGTGCTGTTCCACCGTTTTTTAATAAATTTTACAAAAAATAGAAAAAGAGAGATTGGATTCCAATCTCTCCTGGTCAAAAACATTTTATCTGCATACTTCAAGTAAGTTTCTGAGTTTTTCTTCTCCATTGTTCAGAGGAAAACCCTCTATATCATCATATCCATTCATAGCAATATCAACGCTTTCTCTATGGATGGCGTTGTAAGTTAGTTTATGAGCATCAATTCCTCCAATTATCATAGTACTTGGATCTGTTATTCTTCCTGCTGAATTAATTTCTTCCTTGTCTTTGCCGTATGTTATTGTAACTTCCTTGGTTTGTCCAGAAATACCGTGGGGAAAAGCATTTATAGGTGAATACATACCAGCATATAGATCGGAGTCATTTTCTCTAAGTTCGCATATAAAAACTAATTTTGGAATATGGTCAGAGGAACTTTTACTTACTTCTATGATGGTGTAGTCATTACCTTCTTTATTTGCAACTTGCCAGCTATTTCCATGGATATCTACCTCAAGTACAACAAAACCAGTTATTAATATAGAAATAGTGGCTATTATAGCAGCAAAAGTAGCTTTAATACAGGTATTGTATTGCATACTTTTCCTCCAATTTTGAGATGTTTAAGCAAATATATTATATAATTTTTATTAAACAAAAGTCAACCTCTAATTGTAATTTTTTAATTTTATTGATTTTGAGTTTTTTAGGATTAAACTATTAGTATATTTTATAGATTTTACAGTAAATAATGTTGATACCGGTTTTTGAGTGACTTAAGGCCTGATTCCCAACTTCTGCAGAAGAAGATACTTTGGAATATGTTGATATTACGAATTTTTTGGTGGACAAACCATACAGTACAGTTTATCTTAAAGTAAGCTGAGAAAGTATGCTGGGTGAATGAATAAAAGACTGAGATTATATAATAGTTGATAAATCTTTGCAGCCAGGAGAAGATGATATAGTGGTGGCAATAGTGGACAAAGAATATACTCTAAAATACCTTGCAAGAGATGATAGTGGAAGTTTTTATCTAAAAACAGCCAATCCTGAATTCAAAGATATTTATCCGGAAGAGGAGTTGATGATTTTTGGTGTAGTAACTTGAGTTTTTAGAAAGTACAGATAACTAAAATGAGTACACAGTTCAGACAATCAGAAAAAGTTTGGGTTTTGATAGATTGTGATTGTTTTTTTGTTTCTTGTGAAAGACTAAGGAATCCAAAACTTCTTGATGAAAAAGTTTGTGTTGGAGATGATATAGTAGTAGCTAAATCCTATGAGGCCAAAAAGTATTGAGTAAAAACATGAACACCTGTATGGGAAGCTAAGAAAATGCTTGGAAGTGATGCTTTTTTTATACCACCTAATCACAAGCTTTATAGTAAAGTTTCTGCTAATATGATAGCTTTATTAAAAGATATTTTTGATAATGTAGAAGTATTTAGTACAGATGAAGCATTTGTTGATATTACAAATTCTTTGTGATATTTTGGTGTAGAAACATATTATCAGGTAGCTTCTATAATTCAACAAAAGATTTATAATCAAATATGAATTCCTGTTTCTTTGTGAGTAGCACCAACCAGACTTCTAGCCAAAACACTTTCCCCATTTAACAAACCTTATGGAATCACATTGGCAATCACCGAAAGTCAGATAAATAATTATCTTTCTTCTATAAAGATAGGAGATGTTCCGTTTATTGGATCTGCATTTCAGGAAAGACTGAAAAATTTGTCTTCTGCTTTGGAGTTCAAAAATTTATCTTTTGGTCAGATCAAATCTTCTATGAAATGACACTGAGAAAAATTGTGGATGGAGCTAAATCAGGTAAATGCTATGAGTTTCCATAACTCAAATCCTCAGAAATGAATAAGAAGAACCTATTCTTTTAATCCTGAATTCTCTTCCAACAAACAAGAAGTATGGGCTCATCTTGCTGTGAATATAGAAAATGCTTTTTCCAGACTAATAGATATGGATATGAGAACTTCCTTTTTGGTGGTGATGCTAAGAGATAAGCAGTTCAGAAAGTACAAAGAATACATAGATCTACAAACTTATACAAACAACAAGTTTTTAATATACAAACAAGCAAGAAAACTTTTTGAGAAAATTTTTACCTGAAATTTAGTTTATAGATCTACCTGAATATATCTTGAAAATTTAAAAAAGTCAGAATATGTCAATAATGATTTGTTTTCTTCTGGCTGAAAAGACAAACTTCCATTATGGAAGACAATAAACAATATAAACAAAAAATACTGAAAAAATACAATAATGTCAGCTTCTTCTTCCCAAAAATCAAGCCAGAAATCCAAAAAAGATTTGTTGTTGTACCTTTGAGAAATTAGAGTATAATTTTATAATGTGTTGAAAAATACAGCAACTTCTTTATAAATTATAGTAATAGGTTTATTTAGAAAAAATAAAAAATAAATGTTTAAAAGTTTCCTTCTTTCTTTTGTGTTTTTGTTGATAGCTTTGACTGCAGGAGGGATTTTTTTGATAAATTATTCAAGGATAGATATAATATCTTCTTTGCAAGGATACTATGAAGAGAAACTGGATGAGATTCCTTCAACTCATATTGACTATAATGATATTCAACAAAAAGATATTGATATAAATAGAGATTTTATAGACCAAAAACTTTATTCAAACAAAATTTCAAGCGACTTTAGGCAAAGTTATTCAGTCTTTGTTTCAAATCTTTTTACTCTGGATTGAGATTTTGAAACTGCAAGGCACTATCTGGAAGGTAGTACCTGGAAAGAACAATTCAATCTTGGAAATATAAATCTTTTTGATTGATATGGTTACGTAGAAGACGAATTTGAGCAGGATATGTCAGCAAATCCTGCTTTTGGTAATGTCCAAGAACTTGAGACAGCATACTGACTTTTTGAAGATGCAATAGAAAACTATAATAGTGCAGCTTCTTTGTTGGGTGAGGAACACAAAGATACCTACAAATGAGAAAAAATTATAAACAATAGAGTAGTTGCTTTCTGACTTAGATTTATCACCTGAGCAAAAATATGTACAGAAACTTACAAGTCAGTAATAGAAGATATTAATGAGCTACTTTCCAAAACATATAACTTAAAATCTTTGCTTGAAGATGTTGTGTATGAAGCAAGAACCCGGTGACAAAGAATAGATGACCAGTATCTTAAAGAGTGTTTGAATGACATATATGATACTTCAAACCAGTCTCTGATGGAAGTTAGACAAATACAAAACAATTTGGAGTCTTATCAAGAATGAGCAATAGAGAGATTGGAGGAATGACTGGAAGATCCTTTTGCATGTGTTGCAGACAGAGAAGAGTTTCTAACAAGATTTAATGATGCTTATGCCAATGTTTATAATTCTCTGGAGTCATTTAATCAGTCTTATACTCAAATGTATAATGTTTTGGAGTCAAAAGATAGAGAAGAACTAAGACAGTTTTGTGAGCAGGCAGAAGAATTCTCTGAAGAGCTTGAAGAAGAAATGGAAGATTTTTCTGAATGAATGGAAGATCTGGATGAAATGTTGAACCCTGACCGTGAAGAACCGGCTTATCCTGAAGATGATTATCAGGATCCTTATACGGAAGAAGATGAGGATGATATATTTGAAGAGTGAAGACCTCAGCAGGAAGAGCCTGCCCCTCATGCAGAAGACCCTCATTTTGAAGATGTAGAGGAAGAGCATCAAACAGAATTAAGAGAAGAAATGAGAGAGCAGAACAGAGAACGGATAGAAGAAATGTATGAGAAAAGGTGAGAAGAAGACTACAATCCTTTTGATTATATAGATGAACTGTTTCAGGAATATTATTGAGACCCAAGTGATTTTGGTGATTATGAGCCAAGATAAATTTTAGTTTGTTATTTTTTTGATGGTAGCTTTTGAAATTGAAACACTTTGATTACAAATTCACTGGTACGGAATTTTTTATCTGATAACTTTTGTTTTCTGATTTTTTTTCCTGAAGTTTATAGCAAGACAAAAGTATTTTTCAAAAGAAAAAAATCTGCAGAATTTGTTGGACAAAGGCCTGGAAGATCTTGCTATTGCGATAATTTTGTGAGTTTTGGTAGGATGAAGGCTTGGTTATACTTTTATTTATAATTTTGAATATTATATCAATAACCTTGTAGAAGTCTTGTACTTTCGAGAGTGAGGACTATCTTTTGTAGGTGGGGTACTTGGAGTAATTATTTGAATATATATAATCAAGCAAAAATACAAAATTTCTTTCAGGCAGCTTTTAATGCTTTCGGATTTTGTGATAATAGTTGCAAGTCTTGGTATAATGCTTGGAAGAATAGGGAATTTTTTGAATCAGGAGTTATACTGAAGACCTGTTGAAAATATAATAAACTGAAATCTTTTACAATACAAAGAAGCTTTGGAGGCAATAAAACTTTTTTATGTATATGAGAGTGTAGATGACAAATTAAGGCTTAATACCAATTTCCTGGAAAGTTTTTTTGAAGGTTTTATTTTCTTTGTTGTTTTTGTGTATCTTTTTTTCAAAAAATATATTCACTATATTATAAAACCCTGAATGTTTGTAGGAGTTTTCTTAGCTGGTTATTGAGTGGTAAGATTTCTGGTAGAATTTCTAAGGGATTATGGAGAAAATGAATATATATTATTTTTCACTATTACTCAATGGATTATGATGGTGTTTTTTGTAGGTTGATTATATTTTATTTTCAGGAAGGATTTTTAGTATTAAAATCTATTTCAAGATTTGATTCTACATTTGCTTCAAAATAGGTATAATCCGGGAGGTTCATATTGGAGGCTACAATATTGTAGGGGAAGGATTGAACTGTGGTGTTAAGTATTTTAAGGTTAGAGTTATAGATTTCCCTTGCAGAGGCAAGATTTTCTTCTATTCTTGAGATTTCTTTTTGAAGTTCAATGAAGTTTTCGCTTGATTTTAGATCCGGATAGTCTTCGGCAACAGCAAAAACTTCCTGAAGATCTTTTCATATTTGTTTTTCTTCTTCCTGTCTTTGTTTGTTTATGTTGTTTTCTTCTTTTACGCAACTTCTTAGTTTGGTAAGTTCATTAAGCAAATTTTTTTCAAAATTTTTGTAAGTTTTTACAACTTCTACCAGGTTAGGTATAAGGTCAGCTCTTTTCTGAAGGTTTACATCAATGAGTTTGTGAGCATTTTCTACATAGTTTTTGTATTTTATTATTTTGTTGTAAATTATTATGTATCATCAGATGAAAACTGCAATGATGATCAAAACAAAGTATATCATAGAAAATATATTAGAAAATAAACTGCTTTTATTATAAAAAAAATTAAAAATAATGCAAAATATAACATTTAAATAGAATAAAAAAAATATGTAAACAATATTTTGTTGTATTTAAGTTGAAATTTTTTAAAAAAAATGTAAGGTGATATGGTTTTTTATAAAAAAAATTAAAAATAATGGAAAAAAGTATGACAAAGGAAAACAAGCTTTCTTCCGATATCAGAGGTGATTTTTATGGATGTTTTTTTGATGCTTTAGGGATATTTGAAAAGATAATAAATAATGAAGTAAGTAAAAAACAGACTCAAAATATTGAAAATCCTGATACCAAAAAAATTTTAAGACTGTTTTTGTTATTTAAGAAAAAATATAATACAAATATTTCTTCTTTGATTGATGATAGTAATAATGTTAATGAGGAGGATGTATTGAATTTATTAGAGTTCCTTTCAAAAACAGTTGAAGATGAACAAGATTTTGAGTTATATTGATTTGTTCAATATATGAAAAATGAATTAGAAGAAAACTTGTATTCTGAAAGTATTGATATCGTAAATGAAGAAATAAAACAAACAGTTCTTCAGGATATTGAATCTTTTCAGAAACAGATAATGCAAATTATTGAAGAAAATCAAATACAATTCATTGAACCAGAAGAAAACAAATTTCATAGTTTGATATACAAATTCTTTATAAGTGTTTTTGATAACATAGAGATTAAAGAATTGGATAACTTATTTTCAGAAATTGTTCAGGCACTTAATATTAAAAAAAACGATTTTGTAACAAAAAAAATTTTAAAACAAATAAATAATTTTGTACAAGGTCAGATAGATAACATAGATTTGGATAAAACAGAAAATCTTACTGTTCCAAAATTTGTTTATATTCAGATATCAAAATCATGAATAAATAAAATTTTTGAAGATATATATATAAAAAATTTTGGAGAAAAGGATGTTTTCTTTGATTTGACTTCAGATGATATTTACCCTGTCCAAAAAAAATCCAGTTTTCTTCTAAACAATCCAGAAAGAGTTTTAAGTTCTTCAGAGAAAAAATCTAATGTCTTGTATGTAAACAATCAGGAAAATATATATTATAAAGTGTTTAATAGTTGGGATGTTGCTTTTAATTTTTTAAAACTCAATGTTTTGGATGTATTCAAAAGTAAACAATCAGATAAGACCTGGTTACTTAATGAGATTAAAAAAGATTTGGATTCTAAATGAGTGTATTCTGATAGATTGAAATTTTTTGATGAAACTAGTGAAAAAGTATACTTTTTTAGTTTGAAGATAGCAAAAAAACAAAATGAACGTTCTTGATGAGAGTATATTTCTGTACTTTTGGAAAAAGAAAGCAATAATTACAAGCAATCCGAAAAGTCAGAAGAAAGTCAGGAAAACAATGATTTGGCAGAAATTGTTTCAGATAGTGAAGCTTTACCTGATAGTGGTTGAGTTTTGAGGTTTGAAAGTTTTGAAGAAGATGAAATAACAAAACAGGTTGCTGTAATAAAAATAAGTGATTATTCTATAATAAACAGAAAATATTGAATAAAATTATGAAATCTAATACTTCAAAAGATATCAAATATAATACAACAGCATGTCCAAAAATATAAATATCTTGAACTTGAAAAATTATCTACTCTTGAATTTGCAATTGTAAACAAAAAAAACAGTGATGAAACTATAGAAGATTTATTTGAAGAAATTTTTGGATCCAGAAATGCCACAGAATGAAAATTTTATATAAAAGAAATTTGAGAAACTGTAGAATTAGATTTTAATTACTGAATTTACAATAATGAGGATAATCTTGATTTAATAACAGCATTTGAGAAAGCTTTGATGGCAATGTATTATGCTAAGAAAAATTGATACTGAACTTATTATTCACCAGAAATAGAAGAACAGGAAAAAGAAGGTATAGAAAATTACTTGAACTGGAAGAGAATAATAAAACAAGCTCTCAAAGAAAATAGTATAACACCTTTTTTGCAGTGAATATATGATGCCAAGGAAGATAATCTTTTGCAGTATGAAGCTTTAATGAGATTGTATAATGCCGAAAGCCAAGAAATTTATTCCCCGTGACAGTTTATGGATTATTTGCATCAATTTGATAAGGACAACAAGGCTTTTCTTCAGGTTGTTATTAAATCAATTAATTATATTAAGAATGACAGCAGGAAAAAAATATTCCTGAATTTTACATCAGAACAACTTAAAAATTTAAAAATTTATAAAATAATACAAGATCTTTTAAATTCACATAACATAAACTGAGAGAATATAACAATAGAAATTCCCGAAGAAACTCTTGAACAAAACATAGATTTTATTGATAAGTACAAGGAACTTGGTATTAAAATAGCAATAGATGATTTTGGTAAATGATATTCTAATCTAAAGAAATTATTTGAGCTTTCAGAAAAAATAGATTTTTTGAAAGTAGATGGTTCTATTATAAAATGAATTGCTGATGACAAATCAAAACAAGAGACCCTGAATTTAATAATGTTTTTTTCAAGTGCACATAACTTTCAGGTAGTAGTTGAATTTATAGAAACCCAAAGAGATTATGAGTATCTCAAAGATAAATGAGTTAGATATTTTCAGGGATTTTTGTTCTCAAAACCTCAACCTATTGAAGATAGGTTTATAAAAGGATAAAAAAAATATTAACATGTTTCAAACTTTCCAGGAGATGTTTCGTTGATGATTCATTTTATTTCTAGAGTTGTTAAATATCAGAAAATCTTGGTTTGAGAAAGTCATTTTTTGTTGCAGATTTCTTCCACTGTTATGGGCTGATTTTGTAATATAGTCTCGTATATTAATTTTTCCGTGCTTTCAAGTTCTTCTACTATAGAATGATTCTTGTAATAATTTTGTACATCATCAAATAAATATTCACAAAACTCCTGAATATCATATACAGGGGTTATTTTGTCATAGTATATATATTTATTTATTCCTTTACTGTTTGCAGAAAATATACTACCAGGGGGTCAATATACTGGTATTTTCATATTGTTTGCAAAATCTACAGTTATTAGACTTCAGGAAGTTTCTCAGGCTTCAGGAATGAACAGAAAATCACTTATACCCGCTATCAATCTGTTTCTTTGAGGAAAGGTATAGTTTGCAGGTTTTTTCTTAAGTTTAAATTCAGAAATAACAAGTCAGTTGTTTTCTATAATATAGTTAATAAAATTTCTTTGGAATGTAGATAAAAAATGAGCAAGTCATCCTCAGAGTACAGCAATAGTTGGTATGTTGTATTCAATTGATAATTTGTGCGCAGTAGAATCTATTCAAGGAGCCATTCAGGATACAGTAGCTATGTCTTTTCATTTAATGTTTTCAAAAAGCTGCTTTAATACATTTTCTCCATAAGATGTTTTTTTTCTTGGACCGGCAATACCAATAATATATTTTTCCAGTAAAGAAATGTTACCAATATAGTACACAATGTATGGTGATGATTTTGTTTTTTTTAGTTTGAGAGGGAAATTATTATCTTCGTTTACAAGATAGTTGATATTGTTTTGTTCAAGATAAGAAGAAATTTTTTCAAAGTCCAAATTTGTTGAGTAATTATTTTTTTTCAGATCTGAGATTTTTATATTATCATCAAGGGAGTAAACAAGAGCCTTTTCTTGCAGTTTGTTCATAGATAATAATAAAAATCTAAATTTTCAAAAAGTAATTTATATAAATTTTGAGTATTTTCAAGTATATTATTTATTTTTCAAAAAAATATAAAATTATATCGTCATATTTCAAATCCGGCCAGCCTGAACCAAAGGATAATACTGTCAAGAATTGGGATTGTTCTCCAAAAATTAGAAAAATTTTTTTATTGCTAAAAATAATAAAAAAATATAATATTATTTTACCTTTTAACTTTTACAATCATGAGTGATATGAAAATTAACAATCTGGTAAAATATCTTAAATCAAAGAATTTTTTTCATTACTGAAAAAATAATGTACCTTTAGATATTTCCCAACAAATTTACATTGCTTATATTGAAAAATCTAATTCTATGAGTCTTCGTACATTTGTATCATATCTTACAAAATTCTGACTCAAAAAATCAACTATTCAGGATATTATCAAAAAATGAAAAAATGTATATGATCCTTATGATTACAAACAGTGGGAAGCTTATTTTTTAAATAACTATAAATATAGATACAAGAATACTAAAAGAACTCATAAAGTTGAAACTATAACAAATGAACAAATAAAATTAATAGAAGATATGAGAATAAACAATCCTTCTATGGGTTACAAATCATTTGAGCTTGATATTTATGATGCTAAGTTTTATGATAAAATTAATAATCTATTTTGAGGTGAGTTAATATAAAAAAATAAGAAATTAATTTGAATTTATAATTTTTTTTATTAATATAAAGATATCTTTAGAAGATTAAAAATAAAATATGGTTGAATCAAAGAAATTAGTAAAACTTCTTGCTCCGGCTTTTTTGTTTTTTCCTTTTTTTACACAATGAGATTGGACTTATCCAACTCCTCAGATATCCAAACAAAATGAATGTAAGTTTATTCCCTGGAGTCAGCATGATGATGACTGTATAATAGATTTGCCGGTTATAGAAAAAGCAAATTATGATAATTATAAACATAATACTACTTATCGTCGTGCTTATACTGTATTGTGGTGAGCAACTTATGATGGTTGATGGGATGTATGACAATGATGACATGCCTGAGTAGATATAGCAAGTGCAAAATGAACTCCGGTTCTTAGTATGTGAGATTGAAGAGTAGAGCAGGCAAATTATATTCAATGATGGTGAAATACAGTAGTAATATCTCACGATTTTCAGTGAAGTACAATTCACAGTGTATATGCACATTTGAGTGAAATCAATGCTTCAGAAGGTTCAGTAGTTAGCAAATGAGATAAGGTCTGAGAAATGTGAACATCCTGAAATAGCCGGTGAAATCATTTACATTTTCAGATAGATACTAACAGGGATTGAAATCATCCTTGGAATTATGGTTATCATTCAGAGTGTGAATACTCTTATACTCAAAGTGTGAACCAGTGAGCTTGCAGAGATCTTATGATAGCTAATACTACAGATCCGATAAAGTTCTTGGAAACAAATGGTGCTTCTCTTAGAATTGCAGATACCGAAGAAGAAGAGGAAGAGATAGTGGAGGAAACAAAACAGGAAGAACAACAGATTTCAAGAGATGAAATACAAACAAGAGAAGAAATAATGTTGAGTGAGTTTGAGTTGTTTCAGGCAAGATTTCCTATGGAACTGTCTTCTAATATAAGGTGAAATACTTTGAGTATTTGAGAGAGTTGAAGTTTGACTCTGTCTGTGGAATATAGATGAAGACCATTTGATGGTTCTTTGCCAATGGATATGGAAATTCAGGCAGATGATGAGGTAGTAGATATTCTGCCCAAAAGATTAATAGCTGTTAATGATTGAGAAAGAAAAATAAATATAGAATGAGTTTCCTCTGGAACAACTTCAGTTGTAGCCAAAATAAGGTGAAAAATTATTTGAAGAGAAACTATAAGAGTTGTAGAAGACTGAGATGTATTGGAGGCAAACAGAAGTATTATGTATAATATATGAACAGATACTCTCGGTGATATGAACTGGTGACTTGTAGTGATGCAGGACCAGGATAACAATAATATAGTTTCAACTCCTTATGAATGAAGCTTTACAGTATCTTCAAATAGTAATTCCAAATTATGTGATCCAGAAATAACTTCCAGATCTGATATGAATAATGTAGATTGTTGACCGGATGATTTTGTTGATGAGATAACTTTTAATTATAATGATACACTGGAAGGTTTGTTTTTGTTCAAAATAAAACCAACCAGTAGTTGACAGGTAAGAGCAAGTACATATAAAAACTGAGAAAGGATTGGGATAACATCACCTTCAAGAGCAAGTTTTCCTCGTGATATAAATTCCAGATCAACTGAACATTATTCAAGTATTATTTGAGGACTAGAAAATGGATATCTTACAAATTATAGAGGTGCAAGTTTTGCCCCAAATCATACTATTAGAGAAGGTGATGCTGCAGATTGGATAGAAATGGCTTTTAGGCATGTAAATCAAGTAGATGTATCACAATATAAGCGTTTAACAAGAATGGAATTCATGCAACTTTTGTCAGATATGACTTGAATCACAGCAAGAGGTGAAGTTCCATATCGGGATGTAGAAGGCAAAGATCAAGAGCAAGCAGCAGGAATACTTGAAGATTTTGATATACATTTGGATCAGCATTTTCCAAGATATTTTGGTCCTAACAATGGTATAACAAGAGGAGAAGCAGCTCATATAATTTATCAGTTAGAAACAGAAGTTTCCAAACTTTTAGAAACCAATGGAGATAGATTTTAATGAAAATAATTGATATTCTAAAAAATTCCAATCTAAAATACAAAAATGTTTTGGAGAAGTTAGTAGGGTTTTATCTTTGAATTCCAAAAGAAGAAATTTTTAAAAATTTTGATATGGAAGTTTCAGATATTACCTATGAGAAGATAATAAAATGATACAGTGAGTATGTAAACCAAAAAAAACCTTTGGAGTATATTCTTTGATATGTTGAGTTTTTTGGTTTGAAGTTCAAAGTTAATGAATATACTCTAATCCCTCGTCCTGAAACTGAGTACATGATAACAGCTGTTTGCAATCACATTAATGAAAATATACAAAACAATAAAGTAAATATTATAGATGTGTGAACCTGATGCTGAGTTATTTGAATAAGTGCTTTTTATTGGAACAGCAGTTATACAGATAATTTGTTACTTTTGGATGTGGATAAAAATGCCTTATCTGTTGCAAAAGAGAATCTGCTTTATTTTTGTAAAGATCATAATAAAGTGAGTTTGGCAGAAAGTAATTTGCTGGATTACTTTATTAAAAACAAACAAAACTTTGAGAACAATTTGAACTTAATTGTTTGAAACCTTCCTTATATCCCGGATGAAGTTTTTGAAAATGATGTTGAAGATAATGTGAGATTATGGGAACCAGGCAAAGCTTTTGTTTGATGAGAAGATGGTCTGGATTTGTACAGGGAACTTTTGAATCAATTAACTGATTATGAAATAAAAAATATTAATACAGTGATTTTCCTGGAAATGATGGAAAATCAGGTAGTAAAGTTACAAGAAGAATATAAAAATATTTTTGAATTTGAGATTATAAAAACATTTCACTTTAATATAAAAATAGTCAAATTAGAAAAGGTTTAATTTTTAAAAATCTAATGTATGGATATTGAAAATATTCTTAATGAAATAGAAAAAATATACCCTAATCCTCAGACTGAACTTTATTATAATACACCTTTTCAGTTGTTGGTTGCAGTAGTCTTAAGTGCTCAAACAACTGACAAACAGGTTAATAAAATAACAAGAGATCAGTGACTTTTTGATAAAATAAAAACACCTAAAGATGTGTTGAAATTATGATACGAAAACCTAAGGGAGAAGATAAAAACTATAGGTTTGACAAACTCAAAATCAAAAAATATATATAAGCTGTCTTCTAAAATACTTGAATTTACAAATCCTGAAACAAAACAAGAAAGAAGGATTCTGGAAAATTATTGATATATAATTCCCTCTTTTTATGACAAAATTATAACCTTACCCTGAGTTTGAGAAAAAACGGCCAAAGTGGTTCTTTCGGTTTTATTTGATAAACCTACTATACCCGTTGATACTCACGTTCACAGAGTAGTAAATAGATTGGGTGTTGTAAAAACAGCATACCCTGAACAAACTTCTAAAGAACTAGAAAAAATTATTCCGGATGATTTGAAAAACAAATCACATCATTTATTGATTTTGTTTTGAAGGTATTTTTGTACTGCAAAAAATCCAAGTTGTAAAATATGTCCTTTTGCAGAATTTTGTAGATACTATAATAATAAGTTGTAAATTTTTTTAATTTAAAAAATAATCAAATTGGATTTTTTTGTTATATAGAAATTATGACTTGACACAACTTGTAATATAAATTATAAGGAAAATAATTAAATTATTTTTGTATTGTTAAAAAGCAAAAAAAGATTATACTAAAAGTAGAAATTTATACACTACAATCTGGATATATGGAGGAAAAATTAAGAAAACATATTAATGGCATAATAATTAATAAATATTGAAAGTATGTTAACATGCTTATGAATAATTATTATGAAAATATTAATGCAGAAAAAAATCTGATAAAAATAAAAAATAAAAAAGTTTTGCTAACTAATAGTTGATGGCATTGTTATATGAAAATAAAATTTAAGTGAATAGTATGTGAGCTTCAGATAACACCTAAATGAGATTTTTATTTAACTGATATTTTGAATTTTCAGTGAACAAAGCTTAGAATAAAAAAAGAAAAACTATCCTGAGTGAAAGTAAAATCTATGGAGGATTTTAAAAATTATATAAAACTTCAGGATCTTAACCTATCAGAAAAAGAAATAAAATATTATATAGAAAAAGCTTTGGATGAGTTTATTGAAGCAAGTTTTGATGAAAATATTAAAGAAACAATTTTGTTCAATATTTATAATATTTACTTTTCAAAGGTTTTAATTGATTATTATAAACCACATCAAACAGTAAGATCGTATTTTGATAATAAGATAATAGAATTTGAAAAAGACCCATACTTTTTTGCTTATGCAAGTATGATTAAAAATACCATAAATATTCATTTTACAGGTGAAAACATAAAACTGGTAAAGATTTTTAATTTATTATACAAAACTTATTTTAATCAGTATTTAGAAACAAATTTGCAAAATGAGCTCAAAAAGATATTTGAGCCTACTAATTCAAAGGAGTTAATAAATTTCTTGGAAGGATTCTGTGAAGAAACTGAGGGGAAGAAATATTTTTCTTTGAAACTTTTTCAGGATTTTTTGAAAGAGTATTTATGAAATTACAAGATAAAATAATTTTTGACTTGCAAATCAACTTGAAATCAAATTTATAATGATTATATAATCAAGGCTTTTTTATTATTTATAAATAAGTTTTGAGGAAAATGAATTTGTCTTTTATAGGTATGCCGTGAAGTTGAAAAACAAGCCTTGCAACAAAATTTGCAGAAGAATATAATATGAATTTTTTGGATATAGATGATTATATGGAGTATATTAATAATAAAACCATACCTGAACTGATAGAAGCCAAAGGAGAAGAAAATTTCCTGGAATATGAAAAAGAAATTACTTTGTCCTTGCATCCTGAAAATACAGTAATTTCTTCTACCTGAAGCATACCTTTGAAAGAGGATGCTATTAATCACCTTAAAAAAATTTCAACTGTTATTTATATTTCGGTACCAATAGAAGTAATTCTTGAAAGGGCTCCCAGAATGAAGACAGACAGAATAGT